>NZ_JADFFM010000001.1:917606-1223475 GCF_015221995.1 Mucilaginibacter boryungensis | reverse complement strand
AGGGCTGATTTGCTAAGGGTTACCAATTGTAAAAAAGAGATTACACCATTAAATACACCATGTGTAGTACTACCGCTGATCATTACGCTTGTAGTAGTCATTTTTAAGCGATAGCCCTCACTTCCCCTGATGGTATTATCTAACATTAACTTTATACCTGAGGTGGCAGCCTTTCTGCTTATTGCTAAATTTAACTTGTTCAAGTGCTGTAGTTCCTTTTGCAGATACGTTGCTGCCGTATCTAAAACTTTGGCGGATATTAATATACCCATGTTACGCTTAATTACAAATTCACCGGTTTGCTTTATGGCTGTAACAGGTTTAGGGATAATGGGGCAATTTTGCTGAGCCTTGCCTAATAATGCGCCCAGCAATAAAGTGAGACAGATAGTTATTTTTTTCATTTATCGGATATTGGTTTGCCGGGTTGCCGCCGGTTTTTGCCTTCGTTGTGCGTTAAATCATCGCCTAAATCGGTCCGGGCCTCCTGCACAAAGGACATTATCTTTTGAACTATATCTGGGTGCAGAATTTGCACATCGTAGGTTTCGCCCGGATCGTGTGCCAGATCATAAAGCGCGGTTTTTACATTCACGCTTGGCGCGGGGCCCGGCGCACCGTCTTTACCATGGAGGGCCGCATAAGTTTGTGAAGTGTGCGGCAATACTAGCTTCCAGTTTTTGTACCTCACAGCTTTTAAGCTGTTTACATCATAATAATAATAAAATACCTTTCGTACGTCTATGTCTGATTTGCCCAATAACATATCGGCAAAGTCTAATCCATCAATCTTGTTTTTGGGCATCGGGCTTTTAGTAATGTGCATAATAGTTGGTAGCAGGTCCATATTAGTAAGCAGGTGGCTATTAACACCTCCAGCTTCTACCCTGCCTGGCCAGCGGATAATACAAGGTACGCGCGTGCCACCGTCCCAGGCGGTACCTTTACCCTCACGTAAACCACCCGATGAACCTGCATTATCACCAAAACGCAGCCAGGGGCCATTATCACTGGTAATAATTAGCAGCGTGTTGTTTGTAAGGCGATACTTCTCCAATGTGCGCATAATTTCACCTAACGACCAATCCAGCTCCATAATTACATCACCAAACAGGCCCACTTCGCTTTTACCTTTAAAACGGGCCGAGGTGGCCAGGGGTACGTGCGGCATGGGCTGAGCTAGGTATAAAAAGAATGGCTTAGCCTGGTTGGCTTTTATAAACTCAACTGCTTTGGAAGTAAAAGTGCCTGTTAGTTTGGCCTGGTCATCAAGCGTAAGGTTATAACCCACTATTTTATCGCCATCATAAATAGGCAGTGGGGGGTATTTACTTTGCGGACTGCCAGGCTTAGCTGGCGAACCATCATAATCCACCGGCCAAATATCATGCGAGTATGGGATACCGTAAAAACTATCAAACCCAAAATGAACAGGCAGAAAAGGCGGCCTGGAACCTAAGTGCCATTTACCCAACATGCCGGTTACATAACCCGATTGCTTCAATAAGGACGGAATAGTTTCTTCGGCCGGATTTAAGGCAATTTCAGACCATGGCATCAATGCGTTATGCAAGCCCAAACGATTGGGGTAACAACCTGTTAACAGTGCCGCCCTCGATGGGCTGCATACAGCCTGGGCAACATTAAAGTGGGTAAAGCGCATCCCCTCTTTGGCCGCCTTGTTAAAGTTAGGCGTTGGAATACCCGTCATGCCGTAAGGTTCTGTATCGCCATAACCCATATCATCCATATTAATAATTATAACATTGGGACGACCTGATATTTTGTTTTGGGCAAAAATGCCGGAGTTTACGGCAAACAAGCACCAAAGGCACCAGGCTATTTTTAGTTTCACAGCGTCGTTTTTTAATAAATATTTCTTATCAATTTTCACTAATGTATCTGCTGTTGCATCAGGTATTGGTCACCAAAGCAAGCGGCTTAGCACGCAGTAAAATCACTTTATTTCATTCCTAATTATAAACGATTTTATAGGATGATTGATCATTTAGCAGCGTGTTCATGAGTTGGCTTTTAGTCACATGAGTTAGCCGATTGTGATTAACTTAATCTATATTTAACCATTTTTGGCACCATACGATCAGAAGCCGCTGTCATCTAACGCAAAAGTATTTTTTCGTGTTTTCCATTTACCTTTGGTAAAGTCAGGGAATTCCTGCGGTTTGTTCCCCTCTTTAATAGACTGTAGCGACAATGGCCCGATAACACTCATGGTAACCGAATCATACACATCAATCGGTGTTTGCTTTTTTTCTTTTACCGATTGGATAAAGCCGTTAAACACAAACCAGTCCATTCCGCCGTGGCCGGCACCTGAGGCTTCTTTTTCATATTTCTTCCACAAGGGATGATCATATTTATCAAACCACTCCTGCGCCGGGTCCCAAACGTCATTTTTTTTTGATTTACCTTCAATATAAACACTTTGGTTTACATCCATCCAAAGGCCTTTCGTGCCCTGCACGCGAAAACCCAAAGAATATGGCCTTGGCAGGTGCGTATCATGCGTTATCATTACTGTTTCGCCATTGGCGCAATTAAGCATGGTTTGCACAACATCACCATTTTTATAGTTGATCTTAGCATTAGGGTGACCTGGTGACTGCCCTTCTACATAAGCTGCAAGGCCACGTGCCTTCGAGCTGAAAGATACCAGGTTAGTAAAGCGGTTACCGGCATTAATATCAGCATAATGCATAACCGGGCCTACGCCATGGGTAGGGTACAAATCGCCATCGCGGTCGATATTGAATTGCGTACGCCATTGGGCCTCGCTTATCGCTTTTGGGCCAAACTCTACACCACCGCCGTAATACTGCTTGCCATTATTAAACAACACATTACGCAGGTTATGTTGATAGCCACCTTCCAAATGTGTCAATTCGCCAAACACGCCCTGCCGCACCATATTTAATGCGGCCATTACATCACGGCGATAGCATACATTCTCCAGTGTCATGTAAGGTATCCCCGTTTTTTCGGATGTGTTTACCAAATCCCAATGCTCCTGTACGGTTAGGCCGGCAATCACTTCGCAGCCTACATATTTACCCGCTTTCATGGCATCAATAGCTTGCGGATGATGAAACTGCCAGGGAGTAGCAATGATTACGGCATCAATGTCTTTCCGTTCCAGTAGGCTTTTATACGCATCAGTGCCGCCGGTATATTCTTTAGCGGCTGGTTTACCGCTTTTAGCAATACGTTCGCGGCAAATTTTCAATGATCTTTCCTGTGTATCGCAAATAGCTACAATCTCTACATCATCCCGCAACAGGCCTTCAGCTATGTGGCTCATTCCCCTTGCGCCCACCCCGATATAACCCAATCGTACTTTACCTCTATCAGCCCCGAAAAGGCTACCCGAAGGTAAAATAGTAAAGCTTGCGGCAGCAAGCGCACCTACATGTATAAATTCTCTTCTTTCCATTAGTTTGTTTGTTATTACATTATTAATTTAAAACATATACCCATACACACGGCTGAATGCACGGACGTAATTCGGATCTCCTTTGGTTTGTACTATGGTAATTTATCATTATTCCTCAAAATTCAATATATCGGGTTGGCCGCTGATAATTTTTATGCCATAACGCATTAATACAGGTGGGTTTTACCATCAACTGCCGCAGCCTGCGCCTGATGAAAATCAAATACAATAATTTCATTTTTACCTTTTTCAAGCCATGATGCCGGACAATATAAGCGCTGTTGGGGGCCTGTATTCCAATAACGGCCCAGGTTATGTCCATTTATATAAACAATACCTTTCTTGTAGCCGCTCATATCAAAATATGTATCACCGGTTTTAGCCAAATAAAAGTTGCCTTTAAAAAACATGCCTTTGGGATTACCTGCGGCAGGTAGTGCGGTTTTTAGTTGCGCGATGAAAGGCTCCGTCATAGGCAGTGGATAAATCTGCCAGTTCATCAAAGTCATGCCATTTAGGGTAACACGATCGGTTATCCCTTTCCGGTCAATTAGGTATTGGGCAAAGTTAATGTGCCCCATACCCTCCACCAAAATATCAAGCACCGGGTCTTTAACTGAGCTTTCAGGCAGCTTAACACTCCATTTCCCGCCATCACGATAGATGGTATCAATAAACTTACCGTTTAAAAAGACCAACGCATAATCATGAGGTTCGGTAATAGCGAGTGTGCCTTTTTTGTGACCTATTAGTTTGGTGCGATACAGCATTAAGCCTTGGTTTTGCCCGTAATACTCCATTGGCACCGGCTGTGCCGACTGAAATGGCCTGGGCAATTGCTGCCATATACTGGTTAGCGGTTTTAAGGTGATCGAAGGAATTTCTATAGCCTCAACAGGCTGCGGCACCTCGGGTATTTTATACTTTACATATTTGCTGATAAGCCTGCGCAGCATATAGTATTTTGCTGTTGCCTGTCCCTGTTCGTTAATAGGCGCGTCATAATCATAACTGGTGATATCAGGCTGGTATTGGGTAGGCGAAAAAGCATTAGCGCCGGCCGTAAATCCAAAGTTGGTACCGCCATGAATTACATACAGATTAAATGACCGGTGATGTTCCAGCAAATAAGTGACTTCTTTTTTTAAGCCGATGGTATCAGGCCGGGCCCATCTCTCTTTCCAATGGGTTAGCCAGCCTGGGTAAGTTTCACTGCTGAAGGCTGGCACATTAGGGTTTTGTGCTGCGGCTTGTTCAAAATCAGCATCGCTGGTGCCGCTATCTAAACCAATCGCCGCACCCGCAATACTCCCAGCATCCAGCATATAAGGTGTAGCGCCATCCGCAGTGTAAAACGGGACATGGATGCCGTTCTTTAGCCATAGTTTTCGGAGAGCTTGTAAATAGGTTTTATCGTTGGCATAACTGCCATATTCATTTTCAATCTGGGTCATTAGTATCGGGCCGCCGTTAGTGCAAAGCAATGGGCGGACCTCGGAAGCTAAATGGGTAATATAGCTGGTTACAGCGGCCATATAACGTGGGTCCATACAGCGTATTTTAATATCGGGTATTTTAAGCAGCCATGTAGGCAGGCCACCAAAATCCCACTCGGCGCAAACATAAGGCCCTGGCCTTAACATCACCCACATGCCTTCCTCTTTACAAATACGGATAAATTCGGCAATGTTGTGGTTGCCCGTTTTAAAGTTAAATACACCGGGGGCAGCCTCGTGGTAATTCCAAAATACATAAGCGGCAATAGTATTACAGCCCATTGCTTTGGCCATACGGATGCGCTGGCGCCAGTATTCACATGGGATACGGGCCGGATGCATCTCGCCGCTAATAATCTGTAACGATTTACCATCAAGCAAAAAATCGTTTTTGCTGAAACTGAAGATATGTTTTTGCTGCCCGAAGGATGTAAGGCAACCGAATAGCATTATTATTAATAACAACAGGGCTTTACTCATCGATTGTTTAAGATAGGTTAGTTTATAAGGATTATAGTAATTCAAATATAGTTTACTTTTAAATACTTAGCCCGGCTTAAGTACTATACCTGGAATATTTCCGTACTGTCATTGAAAGCGATCCAGTATGTATAATCAGTAAACCGATACCTGCATAAAGTGGCTTTATTTATGAAATGGTAAATCAACCCCTAAACATAGTTGTCAGGGGTTGATGTGCTATCTTGATAGTTTTTTAATATTTAATTGCGCCAACATCAGGGTTCCCGCTTGCTGACAAAGCTGTGTTAAAGAAATCATAGCCACCATTGTTAGCAATAATTAATCCCGCAGCGATACATGGTGATGTGCTTTGCAGGCTAAATGCAGTGGCTGTATTTCGGCCTATACCATACGCCGTTGGGTTTGTAAATTTCGGTGCAAAAAATATGTTGTTGGAATGGTAACACCCATTCCAGTTGCTTGCGAGAATAACCGCGTTTGGATAAATACAATTGTTTAAAAAGCGCGCATCGGATGACATTGTGTTTTGTGAAAAATTAGTTACCGTACCTGTGCTGCTGATGATGTTATTGGTGAACGAACCGATAAACTTGGTTTGAAAGAAATAGGTAATATTATTGGTAAGATAAAAAACGTTGTTATAAAGCTGGTTGTTAACGTCAGTCGCCGTAAAATTAAACACCTTTGTTCCACCTTTGGCATCGTTGGCACTAATATTATAACGCACGGTAATGTTTTTTGCACTGGGCATAAATAACATAAACCCCCGGTAATTATCATGTGAGTAGTTATATTCAAAAATATCGCCGCTTGTGTTGATATCGGCATCAAAAGCTTGCCCGTCATTTAATCCGCCGGTGAGCCCGTATACTTCATTATGTGAGATAACTGTACCACTTTCATTGTAAGTCCAAATTCCGGCAAAATTCGCCGCATTGGTTATACAGGCATTATGTACAATGTTGCCAGTTATCAAGCCCCCACTTTGAACGCTGCTCATTACTATGCCGTCTCCGTAGATATTTTCAATCAGATTATTTGAGAAAGTCACGTTTGTTGAAAGCGGCGAACTGGAGGTAGTGCGGATCCCTTCTATCTGACAGTTGGCTACATGGCAGCTATCCACCAAAATATCATTAAAATAACCTGATACAATGATACCGCCCGTACCTTTATTATAATTAGAATTTCCTACACCTGTAGAATTAACATCATGCACGTAACAATTTTTTACATATACATGGCTGACCACACTGCTGGTGGAGTTACCTATTTTAATACCTGTAACCGCATAATGCAGACCTGTTGTAATAGTATTTGTAATCTCCAAATTATTAATTTCCCAGTATGACTGGTTATTGACCAAAAGTGTAATAGAACCGTTTACTAATCCCCCTCCATTAATAACAGGTTTATTGCCTGTGCTATACTGATCAACGACAATAGGGCTCCCAGCCGATCCTGAACCTAAAAACACAATGTTCCCCGACCAGACGCCGCCGGCCTTAAACAGGATATGGTCGCCAGGTAAAAAAGTTTGGGCATTTACTTTATTAATGGTTTTCCATGGGGTAGCCGAACTTGTTCCGCTATTATTATCATCCCCTGTGGGATCGATATAATAAGTAGTTCCGCTTATTGCCGTTGTCATACTTCGTCTGACACCAAGTGTGTTTGGATCAGCCCCGGCTTTTTCGTTTAACAGGCCGCTTGATGATTTTTTGCATCCGGCGCATAGCAGTATCGTCAATACAGGCAATGCTAGTAATGTGTTTCTCATTTTCATACGTACTTAAGTTAATTAATTGGATTGATGGTAAACCAAAAATAAGGTACCCCCGTAAGCCATAGGGGGTAAAATCCAAAGCATATCGGGGTAAAATCCTAATTAATTACGGGGAGCATTGATCAGCTGGGATTTAGCTGATTTCCAATATCCGTTGCAAAAGATGGAAACTAGTAGTTCTTTTGTGCGGGAAGTTGTGAGGTATATTATAGTTAAATACAATTATGCCGTAAACTCACTTGGTGTTTTTCCATACTGTTTTTTAAATTCCTTGCTAAAATATTTCCTGTCGCTGAAACCTACCATATAAGCTATTTCATTAATGGTATAACGCTTGCTTTGCAGCAATATAACAGCATTATTCATTTTGATGGACTTGATAAAATCATTAACAGACAATCCGGTAAGCGCATTCAGTTTTTTATACAACACTGGCTGACTCATGGCTACTGCTTTAGCTAACTCGGATACGTTAAACCCAGGATTATCAAGATGATCTTCAATAATTTTGATTGCCTTGTTTAAAAACTCATTATCAATTGAATGTGCTATTTTTTTAGTTTTTTCGCCAACGTTTTCCACCAAAAAGCCGTTGGCTAAATCATGAGTAGATTTAAGTTGTTTATTAATAAAACACCTGAGTTTTTCGCTGTTGTTTAGCATATTTGTTACCTGCAACAACAATACTTCAACACTAAAGGGCTTGGTCAAATAAACATCCGCACCCATTTTCAATCCTTCAACATGATAGACGCCTGACGCTTTGGCTGTTAAAAGAATAACCGGAATATGATTAGTCCTTTCATCGCTTTTTATTTTATCACATAGTTCGAAGCCATCCATATCCGGCATCATCACATCGCTGATAATAACATCTGGTATGTGTTCACAAGCTGCTTCCCAACCTTTCATTCCATCGGCAACTGCTATCACTTCATAATTTTCACGCAATGCCTTGCCGATAAATTCACGAATATCCTGGTTATCTTCAACGAGTAAAACAAGCTTCTTCTTGTTAGCAGACGATATTAATTTGCTAATTGCTGTATCAGGATTCTTGGAGTAATCAACTATAAAAGGTTTATGGCTTGGTTGCAAATCGGTCACGGGCAAGCCATTTGGCTGTATATTTTTAAAATGGGCCGCCCCCTTTAATAACGTAACCGCAAACGAGGTATAATTTCCCTCCGGCGATAACTTGCTTTCTACAACGATAAAGCCCTTGTGCAACTCTATAATACTTTTGGCAAGGGCCAAGCCTATACCATAACCCGTATTTTGCTTGCCATGATCATTTTCCTGAAAATAATTCTCAAATAAACTTTTCAGGTTTTCAGGCGCTATCCCTTTTCCGTTATCGGTTACTGTAATTATTACTTCATATTTCCTTTCTTCAATAAGCAGAGCAATTTGCCCATTATCCCCTGTGAATTTAAATGCGTTATGGATCAAATTAAAAAACACCTTTTCCAGCTGGGCTATATCAAAGTACAACTCTATATCATCGCCTGATGTGATAAAGCTTGTACTGATATTCCGCGTTACCGCATACTCATCAAATGAACTATACACCTCCCGCAGTAAAGTCACAATATTACCTGCTGCTATGTTAAGTTTCAGATTACCGGTCTCAGCTTTTCTAAAATCCATCAATTCATTTACCAATTGAAGCAAGCTATCGGCATTTTTTTTAACAATTTGCAAATGAGTGGTGTTATTACCTTCGGCATTTCCATCAAGTATCAACTTTTCAAGCGGGCCGAATATTAATGAAAGGTGCGTACGTATCTCATGAGAGATATTAGTAAAAAAATTCAATTTTAAATAGGTAAGTTCTTTATCCCGCCTTAATAATGACCGTAAAATAAAGAAACGGGCCAACAGAAATGTAATGCCGCCTATAAAAAGCACATACAATACATAAGCCCATCCTGTGGCCCAAATAGGTGGCAATACTTTAATACGCAGCTCTGCAGCCTGCCCCCAAACCCCATCATTATTGGCCCCCTTTACAAAAAAGGTGTAGTTACCGGGTACTAAATTGGTAAAAGTTGCCGAGGGTATATTGGTACGCACCCAATCTTTATCAAAGCCTTCCAGTTTATAAGCGTATTTATTTTTTTCAGATTTGATATAATTCAGGGCGGCAAAATCTATAGAAAAAACATTTTGCGAATGTGAAAAAATGATATTGTCAGTAAGGCTGATATCTTTGCTCAATAACTTATCAGGCTGATTGATTCCAATTGGCTTGCCAAACAGTTTTAACGAAGTTATAACCACCGGCGGCGGCACATTATTGTCTTCAATTTGCGATGGAAAGAAACTGGTTAAACCATTAAAACCTCCAAAAAGCATTTCACCATCGCTGGTTTTTAAACAGGAATTGATATTGAAAGTATTGCCGCTCAGGCCATCACTTTTGGTATAGTTTTTAAATGCCCGTGTAGCAATACTAAATTTTGATAACCCATTGCCGGTACTTACCCAAAGATTATTGCCGGCATCTTCCAATATCCCTAAAACGTTATCATTAGCCAACCCCTCCTTCTCACCATAACTGGTAAATCTTTTCAGTTCACTATTATACACTGCCAACCCACCGTAATACGAACCTGTCCATATCCGGCTTTTACTATCCTGATATATGGTATTGATATCGTTTGATTTTAGGCCATCGGCAACAGTGAACATACTTACCTTGCCAGTGACTGCATTTAATAAAAAAACGCCCTCACTTGTGCCTATCCAAATATTTTTATCTTTATCTTCTAATAAGCCTTTGATAGATCTGTGGCCTATTTTACTTAAGATCGGGTGACCGATGGCCTGCAGTGTAATATCATTTCGCCGGTAAGCACGTAAACCAGATTGAGTACCCACCCAAAAATTCCCTTGTGAGGCTTCCAGCAAACACAATACTTCTGCACTTAACGTAGCCGGATCATTTTCTTTATACAAAAACCGCGTAAACTGTTTACTTAATGGATTAAAAAGATTTAAACCGCCACCATGGGTACCCGCCCATACATTTTTACTTTTATCTATGTAAATAACTTTAATCAGATCAGAACCTAATGATGAAGGACTGTTTACTTTGTTTTGATAAGTAGTAACCACATCTTTTTTACGGTCAAAATAATTCAGTCCGCCACCTTCTGTACCAATCCATAAGTTATGCTGCATATCTTCTGCAATAGCACTTACCACATTATTGTTAATGGTAGAATGATAATGGGTAGTTTGATAGGACAGAAAAGCTGTATTATGACTGGATACCATATTAATGCCCCCCCAATAGGTGCCAATCCACACGATATTGTTTTTATTAATAAAAATGTCATATATAGAATTTTGACTTAAGCTGCTTTTATCTTCCGGATTGTGCTGATAAGCTATAAATTGTTTGTTTAAAGGATCGAGTATGTTAAGGCCACCCTGCGTACCTACCCATATTTTACCTGAGTTATCTGGTCGCAGCACGCGGATATTGTTATTAACGGGGCCGCGATTACCATTGTTACTCAAAAAACGAGTGAAGCTGTTATTGGCACGATTATAAAGATTAATACCCCCATGCAAAGTACCTACCCATAACTGATGGTTCAAATCTTCAGTTATAGCTGTTACATAGTTATCACTTAAACTATTTATTTGCGTTGCCTGATGTCTATATTTTTGGAAGGTTAATTGACCCCGCTGTATTTTCATTTTAGTGAGGCCTGCCGATGAGCCTAGCCAGTAGCTGCCGGTATAATCCTGATAAATTACATGTACGTTGGTTCCGTTTAAACCTGCAACGGAATCGGAAATAGCCAAAGGGGCAAACTTTGCAGTTGCCCTGTTGATAAGCTTATGAAGCCCCCTTGAAGTCCACACCCAGAGATTTTTTTCCTTATCCTCATAAATACAACTAATAATTAGGTTGCCGGTTTTTTGAAGCGTGTTATTAAAAGTGATGCGTTCAAAATTATCGGTTTCGGGTTTATATCTATTTAGCCCGTTACGGGTACCTATCCAAAGTTGCTGATGGGAATCAAGCAACAGACAGGTTACATAATCTGATGAAAGGCTTGATTTGTCGCTCCCATTATTTTTGTAAGTTTTAAAATTAGTGGCATCATATTTATTTAAACCATGCTGAGTACCATACCACATAAAGCCGCGGTTATCCTGTGAAATGGCCAGCACCGAATTTTGGGACAGGCCATCATCCACTGTCAAATTTTCAAATGCTATACGCTGGCCATAGGTCCCTAAAGCCATCAGCGTAAACAACACACATATTTTAACCGTTAACTTCATCAGTAGTATAAAACTAAGGATTTTACGGCGCGATATCTAATTGTAGGGATGCCAATTAAGACTAAAGTTGCATAGTAATTACTGCTCAGATACTTTATAGGTCAATTTTTCCCGTAATAAGATCTAAATAAATCATCAGGGAATAGGTTCGTTTGACTACGTAACTTTGCAGGTAAATACAGCCAGGGAAAAGAACCCTTTGGCTTTTTCGTTTCTCCACGATTATAAGCACCTATCTTATCTTTACGGTTTGGTAAATTATCCAAGCCAAACACATAGCCGCCGAAATAATTATTATTGAAAAAAAACTGTCCGTACTGCTTTGGTGACTTAGTGAATAATGCAGGCGTTCCCCCGGTATAGGAAAAGTAGTTATCCTCAAAAACCACATTCGTAGCAATGCCATTTTCTATATCAGCTATCTCCATAGTATAATGCTTTGCCGCATTATTGTAAAATACGTTGCCTTTAATAATTGTGCTATCGGTTACCCCTGCAAAGTTAAACAACCGCTTACGGTTAAGGCCATCGTTAACGCTTAGATTATAGCGGATAATGTTACCCTTCGTCATCATATTATCCTTATTAATAGCGTCCGATATCACCAACATAAAGCCACCCTCGTTATCGTGGCTATAATTATATTGAATAATTGTATTATGACAATTACCATCAATATCGAACGATTGCCCATCGTTTGCCCAGTTGCCGTTACGGGTATAAGCTACCTCATTATATTGGATAGTGGTATTATCGCTGCTATGGGGCCATATAGCAACCGCATTATCTTTAGCCCGGGCACGAATATGAAAAAGCTGGTTATGCTCAACTAAGGCATTGTCAAAAGCCTTAATTACAATGCCATCGCCACCAATATCATCCATAGTGCAATTACGAATCACTAAATGTTTGTTGGGGAACCAATTGCTGCGGATGCCAAATGTACCATTGCCGCGAATACCGTTACGGTCTATACGCACCAGTTTGCAGTTTTCAATAGTAAGATGCTCAAAATTGCTGGGGATTGGCCCCTGGCAATCCCAAAAAATGCCGCAACCTTCATTAGTCCCTTTTTTGTTATCCCCGTTTATATCGTGGATGTATAAATTGGCCAAACGAATGTTATGCAACGTACCGGCATTATCAGCCAGTAGCCGTACCCCTGTTGGACCGTTCTTTTGAAATGGCACACTGCTGTCGAGGTTTGAAACAGCCATATGCTCTATTACAAGATATTGGACATTTTTCAATAATATACCATCCCTGACATACCCTCCGGCCTTAATTTCCGGTAGAGCTCCTGTGCCATATGCGCCAAAAACCACAGGCTGCTTTTCAGCTCCAGAACCGGATGGGGCAAGCTGCCCTTCCCAAATACCATCCCTTTTAAATAGTACACTATCGCCGGGCATAAAGGTTTGCTTATTTATTTTAGTTAATGTTTTCCAGGCTTTTGCCGGGCTTTTACCATCAAATATGTCATCGCCCTTTTTGTTATCAATATAGTAAGTACTACCTAAAGCATACAGTGTATTACAGCTCAGAAGCAACATTAATATCTTTTTCATAACTAAATTTAATCCCGGGTAAACAACCCTATTTCAATATCCAATAACAGGTATCGCGCAACAACCGGCCGCTGACCTTACTTTTTATTTCAATTTTGTTTTTCCCCTTCATCAACCTGATGTTTTCCCAGTTAATGGTATGATACTCATCAGGGTCCTGTTTTTTCAAAAATACATCATTCAACCATAGCTCTACGCCTGCAACGTTGCTATAAACCTTAATGGTGCATTTTTGATGATGCCTGATCGTGTTTCTACGATCGGTGATATAAAGCATTGGTTCGGGGTTCCAGTTGGCCTTGTAAAAGTAAAAAGCATCTTTTTTAATCTTGCGGTCATACGTAACAAGCCCCTTGTCATTAATACCTGCAGCATCGCCCTCTGTACGTATTGACGAGCCGAAATCGGCCAGGGCCCACACATACTTGCCCCACACAAATGGCCTTTTATTTAATTCCCGCCAATTTTGTTCATGATAGAGTGTTTGCCATTCTTCCGGGTGAAAGGTACCGTCAGCTACCGGTCTCTCAACGTGTTCGGTATGTTTAAACGGGCTCCCGCCGGCACCATACTCACTTACCGCGAACGGTTTTTGCGGAAATTGGGCATGCATTTTATCAGCCCAGATGCCGATCTGCTTAAACTCTCCACCGTACCAACCATAATATTTATTCCATGCGATTACATCCGATACCTGGTTAAACTGATCGTTATCTAAAAAGGACGCGCAGGTAGTTAAACGTGTACTATCTTCTTTTTTAGCCAGCGCATTCAACTCTTTTAAAAACGGGACAGGGTCATCATGGTCAAGCTTTAATTCGTTAAATAATCCCCAAAAACAAACAGATGGATGATTATAATTCTGACGTATCATTTCGGTTAACACTTGTTTTACCTGTAGTTCCAACGCATCGCTTTTAATATAACCCGCGCCGGTATACCCTCCCGGGCCAACAAAGGGAATTTCAGACCACACCACTAAGCCATTCCTGTCGCACAGGTTGTAAAAATATTTACCATGCGGATAATGCGTTAAACGTAAGGAAGTAGCCCCTATCTGATTAATTAATTGCATATCTTTTTGATAATCGGCCACAAGCATTGCCGAGCCTCTACCAGCCACATCTTCATGAAAACCAACACCATGCAAATCCAGGTATTTGCCGTTCAGCATAAAACCTTTATTGGCATCTACCTTAAAGTATTTTAAACCCAGCGGCTGCGCCACTTCGTCTATAAGCTGTCCGTCTTTCAATATTTTCACATACACTGTATACAAATACGGATCGGCTTTACCATTCCATAAATGTGGTTGTTTCAGCTTAATGGTTTGCCAGCATTGCACATAATTGCTTACCGGGTTAATAATTTCGGCAACCATATGCTGCCTGGCATCCCTGATCTCTGTTTTGATTTGTAACCTGGCGGAATCAGTTATAGATAATTTGGTTAATATATTAACAGTTGCCGATTGCGCTGAAACATTTTGAGGCGTTAGATACACACCCGGCGAAGCATAATCCAACGGCGATATACAATCTTTTGAGGTAACCAGCAACGATACCGGCCGGTGAATGCCTCCATATACATTAAAATCCCCTGATAAGGGCAACACGTCCATTCGATACGCATTACTTACCTGAACTTCTACCTGATTTACTTCGCCTGCTTTTACATATTTGGTTATCTCTACACAAAAAGCGGTGTAGCCCCCCTTATGCTCGGTAATGAAATGTTGGTTAACTAATACTGTAGCCACTGTATTAGCCCCATCAAAGTAAAGGAATAAACGTTTATTACCCCAGGCTGCATTCACAAAAAAGCATTTTTCATAAATACCGGTTTCTCTTTCATAATTAATTTTACCCGCAAGTGCAGCTTTAGCATTCCATGTATGCGGCAGCATAACGTTTATTATTTCTGGCTTTTTACGTACATCGTAAGCCAAATGGAATTTCCAGTCGCTATTGAAATTAATAACCTCTCGCACATTATTTAAATATGGTTTAGTTACATCTGCAACTGCAGACAGTGGATGTAGCAATATAAAAAGTGATATATATATATATTTCAACAAAGATCTGTTCATAAAAATTAAATGTGAAACCACGGATTGAAACGAACCATTAAGACTATTTATAGCATACCAGCATCTTTAAATAAGCCAAAAGCAGTGAGCGCGGGGTTAAACCGGGATGCATCAATCATTAGTCTGATCCGGTTGGCCGTTACGGTTTTAAAGGTAAGCAGTCGTTTATAACCAACCGTAGTCCCCTCTGTATATCCTTCCACGCGCCCTTATCCTGATATTGTAAACGGAATTTTTCTATTCGTTGTCCCTGACTGATATTTTCCTGTAGTTGCAACACATTAAAAGCAATAGGCTGCTGCGTGGTAAATTCAATTGCGGCCGTGGTATCGTTTGCTTTTGTTGTCCACCATTTACCAGACGGATCATTAACCAAAATATGATTGCGTATACCGTTACTGCAACTAACTATAGCGCCTTTTATTAAATTGTGGCTAAATATTGCATTGCGTAACAATACCTATTCCTTCAAATTAATAATATCGCCTTTGCTGATTAGTCCGCTTTTATCAGGCGGTATATTCAATAGCAGTACGCTATTCCGACCGACTGATGTATAATATATATCCATTAATTGGCGGGCTGTCTTTGCTTTTTCCTTTTCTGCCGGGTGATTAAACCAGCCTGGGCGGATAGATACATCCGTTTCGGCCGGATACCAAACTAAACCCCTGGCATTTTTTATACGCTCGCGGCTGCCTAAGTCATCACCTGCTTTAAAAATAGTAGGTTTTATCATTACATCTTTTTGAGATGCATCGGCTATTTTTCTTTGCTCCTGCTCATCTACCGGCAATACGCTCCATTCAGTTAATCTGCCTTTACCTGTTTCGGTACCTACCCACCGTACATCGGGGCCCTGTATCGCAATAACAGCTTGTGGCTGTAACCTACGGATTAATTTATACCAACTATTAAAATTATAAACCTGTTTTTTACCGTTAGGTCCCTCGCCATTCGCGCCATCAAACCACACCTCATCTATTTTACCATAATTACTTAATAGTTCGGTTAGCTGATGCTCGAAATAAGCATTGTATTTAATGGAATCGCCATAATAGGATGAATTTCTGTCCCAAGGGGATAGGTAAACCCCAAACCCAATATGATATTGCGCGCAGGCTTCCGCAACTTCTTTTACAATATCACCTTTGCCATTTTGATAAGGCGTGTTTTTGATTGTATGCCCGGTATAAGCACTTGGCCATAAACAAAATCCATCATGATGTTTAGCAGTGAGGATTACCTGTTTAAAACCAGCATCCTTAACCGTTTTCACCCATTGTCTGGCATCAAGTTTTGTAGGGTTAAATTGCAAAATATCTTCTTTACCATCGCCCCATTCTTTATCTGTAAAGGTGTTGATCCCAAAATGAAAAAATGCGGTTAATTCCAGCTGTTGCCAGCGAAGCTGCCTGGCTGTTGGTATAACATGTGCTGCCTTAAAAACAATATCAGCCTCGGTGTCGGTAGGGTTTATACTTACAAAACTTTTGTTTTGCGCCTGTACCGATACGGTGATCATCCATAAAAAGAAAAGTAGTTTGTGGAGTTGCATATTGAAATTAATGCAGATTAGTTTAATAAATAAGTAATAACCATCTGCTTATAATAAGCAGGATGGTTATTACTCATAACGTTAATTAATTAATCCAGCCGGCGTTCTGTGTCAAATTTGGGTTTCTTTGTATCTCTACCAGCGGTATTGGCCAGGTATAGAGATAATCGCCCTGGAAAGAATAGGCATACACATTTGCACCCCAAACCTGTTTTACACCATTGCCGGTATAAAACACTTTATCTTTCCACGATTTCCAGCGTAACTCATCGAAATAATTAATGCCTTCATTAGGGAATTCCACACGACGCTCATTTCTGATGCGTTCCCTCAAATCAGCCTGGCCAGCAACTGTTGTTGCCGCGTTTGAGTTAAGCAAGGCTACACCAGCCCGTGCCCTCACCTCATTTACTTTAGCAATCGCCTCGGAGGTTAACCCTTGTTCATTCAACGCTTCAGCCCACATCAATAACACATCAGCATACCTGATCAGAGGAAAATCGGTTGGACCGTACGATCTATTGATCAACTCGGCATTACCTTCATAAACAAATTTCCTATATAGATAATAAAAAAGGCTCTGGGTATCGGTACGCAAGTCGCCGTTTACTGCACCTTCGGCACGGTACGGCCAGCGCGAGGTAAGCACAGCGTTAAGCGAATTATAAACCCCATTGTAAGTAGCATACGGCGTAATTACGTTGGCCGCCAAACGCGGATCGCGGTTAGCATACGCCTGCAATATCCGGGCCTCGTTCCCTGTGGGTAAATAAAGGCTCATTTGCGCGCCACGGGTTGTTGCAGCAGCAATTTCTGCAGGGGTAAGGTTATTTCGTAAAAAGAATACTTCCCTTTGTGCTGGTGTCAGGCTGGAATATCCTGGCAATACACTATCCCAATTAAAGGTTGAACCATCCAGATTTTGATAAAGGTCGACCAGGTTTGGAGATACCATATAATCATTCCAGCAGGAACCGAAAGATGACCGCGTGCCGCAGAACCATTGCGTGGTGGAACCGTAACCCGGTGTGCCGCCACCGGCAACACCTACATTCTGTATGGAAAATATCATTTCGCTGCATTGTTCATTTGCAGTTTTAAATAACGCCGTATAGTTGCCATAAAGCGCATAGCCTGCAGCTTTAACCAGCGCGAAATCGGCAGCGGCTAAATCCCATTTCTGCATATACATATAAGCCTTACCGCGCAAAGCATAAGCAGCCCCTTTGGTAACATGGCCATAATTGGCATTACCAGCTGCATAAATAGCGGGCAGGTTAGGTTCATTAATAGCTGCTGTAAGATCGGCCACAACCTGGTTCCAAACATCAGTTTCTGATGACCGGGCCTTAGTGGCCTCATCGGGTGTAAATGGCTCCAGGTAAATAGGTACACCTTTCCAAAGCTGATTAAGACGCAGGTAAAAATAAGCCCTTAAAAATTTACATTCGGCTATATAACGCGCCTTTTTAGCTGCATCGGAAGGCGATTTCAATGGGATGTTTTTGATTGCATCGTTTGAGCGCTGGATCCCTTCATATAAATTTTGCCAGGTACTGCTATAAATACCGTTGCCCGATGTGATCGTACCGGATAACATAGATTCCTGACTTCTTGTTTGTCCGGTAAACCCGAAACGGTCCAGCATATATAATTCCAATCCAGAATCGCCACCCGAGTTTTCACCTAATCTTAATGCCTGATATACCCCTGTCACTCCAAGGTCGGTTAAATTGTCCGTAGTCCACATGGTAGAACTGGCTACAGAAGAATAAGGAGAGGTATCAAGCAGGTTTTTTCTACAACCTGTTACAATCACTAAGGTTAATATTATTGTCAATATCTTTTTCATCGTTATTTTATTTTATGATTAAAATGTCGCGTTTAAACCAACAGCAAACTGACGCATGGTTGGGTAACCTACGCTGGGCCCTATTTCAGGATCTAAACCCGGATATTTTGTTATGGTGAACAAATTCTCTGAACTTAAGTAAATCCTGATCTTCGTCATAGACCATTTTTCAGTTATACTTTTGGGTAGTGTATAGCCTAACTGCACATTTTTAAGTTTGACATAAGAAGCATTATACAGATAAAAATCACTCGCCACAGCAGCATTTTGCACATCCGAAGTATTTTTAAGACGCGGATAATGCGCTGTAATATTATTAGCCGGATCGGCCGGGTTGGCATCATTATAATAATAATGATCATTAGCTACCAATGTACTAACCGCGTTACCCAAAGAGACGATGGAATTGTTATAGCCTATATCATTCCAATAATAATACATACCAAAGCTGCCCGCCCATATGGTAAACAGATCGAAGCCTTTATAGGCTACATTGAATTGCAGGCCGGCGTTGTACCTTGGGGTCGATGATTTTCCAGTAAGCCGTGCATCAAAGCTGTTGCCATAAATACCGTCACCGTTGGTATCAGCATAAATTAAATCGCCATAATATATCTTAGTTTTGCCAATAGCATTGCCGGGTTGAAATTTATAACCGGCAGCAACCATACTTTGCAGCCATGCCAGATCCTGTGGTGTTCTGATCATACCATCTTTAGGACCGCCGCTTACATTAACAGAACCGTCTGTATTATAATAATTTCCGTCACCCTTATAAACCTGGTACAAATAATATTCATTGATACCATGACCTTGTATAATGCGTGAGGTGCCCCCGCTTGAAACCTGGCCTAAATTAGATGAATAGACACTTGCACCGGTGGTAGCATCGGTTGTATAGCCTTCCTGCAGCACACCCTTATAATTTTCAACCCTGTTAAAGTTGTAGGCAAAGTTACCTGAAACATTATAGCTTATTTTTCCGGTCCTGCCTTTGTATCCAAGCGTTAGTTCGACCCCTTTGTTAGATACTTCAGCAATGTTTTGTGTTGCAGCCGAGGCGGTACCTACTGTAAGCGGTATAGTTGGCGTAAATAATATCCCACTGGTGTATTTACGGTATACGTCTAATTCGAAATCCAGTTTACCGTTAAACAGAGAACCGTCCAAACCTATATTAGAGGTTGTTGTGGTTTCCCATTTCAAGTTAGGGTTAGGAAATTTGCCTGAAGCCAAACCTGTTACCGCAGTACCATTAAAGGAATAGGCATTTGTATTGTAATTTGCCTGATAGTCATAATTACCAACCGACCCGTTATTACCTGTTTGCCCCCACGATGCACGTAATTTTAAATTACTAACGTAATTGTTAACGTCTTTCATAAATGGCTCTTCTGAAAGGCGCCAACCAGCTGAAAAGGCCGGGAAAAAGCCCCATCGGTTATTCGCTGCAAACTTTGAGGAGCCATCGTACCTGAATACCGCTTCGACCAAGTAGCGTTGTTTAAAAGCATAATTCAAACGGCCGAATATAGACCGTAAAGAATAATCGTATTTATCGCCAGTGCTGGCCGTAGGCGTAGTGGCCGAGCTAAGTGTGGTAATGGTTGGGTCTATCAGCCCCAGTTTGGTGGCGTCAAAGTAATAATAGTTATAATAGTATTGATTAAACCCTACCAACGCGCCAATATCATGATTTTTGGCTATAGTAGTATTGTATCTCAACACCGCATCAAACGTATACTGGGCATTCTTATTAAAATCATAGTAAGTGGTTAACTGACTTGCTGCCGCTTGTCCTTGTTTTAATGTATTGGTTGAGAAATCCCATTTTTCGAAAGGGATGGCATGTGAATTGTTCTCTTCAAAGCGGGTTTGGTAATTGAACTTGGTTTCCAAAACTAAACCTTTGTACAAATTTACATTGGCAAAAAGCGTGGTATTAATGCGCGATTCCTGATCGCTGCCGCCCGTAGTGTTTAAATAGCTGAGAATATTATTTGCCGTTGATGATTCTTCAGGCGCTGATGGGAAACCATATTTGCCGTTATAGATGGGATAAACACCTGGTGTGGTTTGCCTTAAAAAATTAAATGCGTTACCCGTACTGGCCAGTCCATAGGTTTGCACAGAAGCATATGTTTGGGTGCCCAACGTTAAAAATTTAGTTGCTTTTGTTTGCAGGTTCACTCTAAAATTATACCTGTCTGAGCCGGTGTTTTCCATCGTACCGGGGTTATGCAAATAAGCCGCCGATAATAAATACTGTGTAGTTTCATTTCCACCGTTTACAGATAAGTTATGATCCTGTAATATATTTTTCTCAAAAATGGCTTTTGCCCAGTTGGTATTAGGATATGCAATATAATTAGGCACACCAATGCTGTTTAAACCATTAGGGTCGGCGTTGGCTTTTTGCCAGGTAGCAATAGTTGTAGCTGTATATACAGGGGTTTGCCCCAGGTTAGCATAGCCTTCATTTACCAGTTGCATATGCCGCACATAATCTGAAACAAATGATGGCAGGTTGCTGGGATCTGTTTTAGAAGCAATACCGTTGTAGGTAATAGTAGTTTTATTCTTGGCTCCTTTTTTGGTGGTAACCAGAATTACACCGTTGGCGGCTAATGAGCCATAAATAGAGGCTGCGGCCGCATCCTTTAATATCGAAATGCTTTCTATATCATCGGGGTTTATGGCATCCAATACACCTTGTATTCCGTCAACAATAACAAGTGCGGTATTGCTATTCAAGGTACCCGTGCCCCTGATACGGATGGTAGCCCCGTCGCTGCCGGGCATGCCCGAGGTTTGCCTTACCGCTACGCCCGCGCTTAACCCGGTTAAGGCTGATGAAACATTAGCCACAGGACGGTTCTCCAAATCCTTCGAGCTGATTGTTGCTACCGAACCTATTACGTTTACCTTTTTTTGTACACCGTAGCCCACTACTACTACATCCGTTAAATTGGTGTTTTGATCTGCCAGCACGATATCAAGCGTATTGGCAGAGCCTACTGCTTTTTCCTGAGATACATAACCCACATAAGAAAATACCAGTGTGGCATTATTATCAGGAACAGTAATTGTATATGTGCCTGTAGTGTTTGTGGTAGTAATTGAACCACCACTTTTGACTTTAACTGTGACGCCCGGCAATAATTCTCCTTTATCATCTTTTACGGTACCGGAAACTTTCCTCGACTGGGCATAAGCGCCAGATACGATTAAAACCAACATCGATATGATTGCCAGGCTTTTAATAATAATTCTTTTTACGCTTAGACTCAAGTGTTTGCATAAGTAAATTTTCTCCATTTTAATTCATCTTAATTTTTAATTTTTTAATTAGTAAGTGTGCATGTTAGCATAACCGGGTACCATCTGTATTGGCCCCATTTCTGTAGCCTTATCAAAACGATAAGCGATCAGTATACCGGGGCAGGCGCTGGATTTATTGTTGGGAATGCTCAAAAAATAATTGTTTTCATAGTTGATTTATTTGGTTTAAACAAAACTGGAGTTAAAGCCTTATAAACGAGGGGTAAAATCCTAAGTAATTAGGGGTAAAATCCTAAAGGGGAGAACAACATTGGAATTATTTATTGTGGGGAGATTGGACGGTTCAGATTATAACTATTAAAATAGAGAGTAAACTATCGCATAGGCGTTTGGCAAAGTTTGCCGAGGCAATTGTGATTATTATGGACGCTCATAATTTCATAGCTCCGTTCTATATGTTTCTATTTGGTTTTGCGATTTTACCACAAAAACAAAATCCATGAAGTTTTTCGGATACGGCCACATCTACGAGCTAAGAAATTTAGGCACATGGATAATTTGGTTAATACCATACGAGATGCTAAAATTAAACGAGGCACCTATCTTACCTCATTCGGTAGTGATTAGTAATAGGCCATTTGCTTTTCTAATCTCATAGATAAACACCCCATTACTGAGTTCGAAACCAAAATACTACCAAAAGAATTATTTATCAGGGCCTCGTCTGCAACAAGTGAAGAAATAGCCTTCAATTATTAATGATAAACCTCAAAAAAACCGTCGGCTATTGCGGTGATTAAGAGTGAGCAAACATTGATTATCATCTAAAATTCAGCTAAATTTGTGTGCCAATCATTCCAAATAAACAAGCTATTTTGAGGAAAGTCTATTTTCTGCCAAAAATCATTTTTTTCTTATTGACTGCCTTTTTGGGTTTCATACCTGGCGCGTTTTCTTTTCAACAAATCAAATATCTTGGTATCGAACAAGGCCTTTCAAATAATGCGGTTACTTGTATCACTCAGGACCAATACGGGTTCATGTGGATGGGTACGTATGACGGACTTAACAGGTATGATGGTTACCAATTTAAAATCTTCCGGAATTTATGGGGTGTAAAAAACTCGTTGGTTGACAATCATGTTAAAAGTATCCTTGCTAATGGAAACAACATATTTGTAGGTACTCAAAAAGGCCTAATGTATTTCAGTTATAATGATGCACAGTTTCATAACCTGTATTATAAGAAACAAGGCACCGGACAATTGATCAAAATAAGTTCGGGCATTGATCAAATAACGAGTGACAAATTAGGCAATACTTACGTTGCCACCGATAATGTCGGGTTGTTACTTTTCAAGGGGGCCGATACTGTTGCAACCCAGCTTGCATTAAACCGTCGATATAACTATCGCGTTCAGGGCGTTGTAGCTGATCATGACGACAAAATTTGGTTGTTTGTCAACGGCACCGGGCTTTGCAAATATCAAACGGGCGGCAAGATCACCCTGAAAGCTGACGTAACATTTTCGGCCAATTGCTTAACTACTGACCCCTGGGGTTTAGTTTGGTTAGGCACCGATAACGGTATATACACTTTCAATGTCGCAACCAGCAAGACAGAACGTTTCGACAGCGCTGTTAGGTTAAGCAATTCCAATATTTTTAACCTAAGTGTTACTCGCCAGCACGAGTTATGGATTTTCACAAATGGTGGCGGCATTAATATCTGGAACAGTAGTCTGCACAAATTAACCTACCTTTTGCCGGGCGAAAATGACCACTCGTTGCGCAGTGGCGCTGTTACGGCGGGTTTTGAAGACAACAACGGCCGAAAATGGATCACCACGTTGCGTGGTGGTGTTAATATTATTGACACCAAGAACATTCCATTTCATGTTTATACGCACGATGTTTTTAACAAAAACAGCGTCATCAATAACTTTATACAGGCTTTTTGCGAGGACGAAAAACACAATGTTTGGATAGGTACAGATGGTGGCGGCTTAAGTTATTGGAATAGGCAGTCTCACCAATTTACAGGTTTTATCCATCAGCCGGGCTTAGGACATTTAAGTAGCAATTTTGTTGTTAGTATACTTAAAGATCGTACAAATAGAATATGGGTTGCGACTTTTAGCGGTGGAATAGATGCTTATGAAAACTCGACCAAAAGCTTCAAACATTATAGTTGTTTTGAAACACCAACCGGAAAGGAAGAGCGGAATTTTTGGAAGCTTTTTGAGGATGACCAGCATAATATTTGGGCCGGAAGCACATGGGGTGGTGCGCTTTACAAATACAACGCTGGTGCAGACAAGTTTGACCTTTTCGATAGCAAGCTTAGAAATATCCATACCCTTTATCAGGACCATGATAAAAAACTTTGGGGAGGCGATTATAGCAACCTTATTAATATAGACCCGGTACATCAGCGCCATCGTTTTTTTACAATAGGCCAGGCCATACGCGCCATTACTGAAGATAGCCAACACCACTTATGGGTGGGTACCGAGGGCGGCGGACTAATTAAATTTAATACGGCCAATAACACTTTTAAACGTTATACCGAAGCCGACGGGCTGCCCAGCAATTCTATCCTGAATATTTTGGTGGATAGGCATGATAACTTATGGTGTAGCACTTATAACGGGCTCACGAAGTTCAATCAAAAAGACAATAAGTTTTCTAATTATTATGGCTCGGATGGTTTGCAGAGTAACCAGTTTAGCTACAACGCCGCTGTAAAACTAAACACCGGCGAAATGCTGTTTGGCGGGCTTAAAGGTTTTAATACGTTTTACCCTGATAGTATAGGTTCATATGTGCATGCCTCCCGCTTACAATTAACCGATTTCAAGGTCAACAACGCATCAATAGAAGGCAACACTACTTATAGCGCTAATAAACCCCTGCATGCTGTTACAGATATTACCATCCCTTATGATCAGGCTACCATATCCATCAATTATACGGCGTTAGAATACTCTTTCCCCGAGAAAATATCATATGCTTATTACTTAGAAAAGTGGGACCATAATTGGAATTATGTAGGCAAATTAAAATCAGCCTATTATACCCGTTTAAATGAAGGCAACTACATATTGAAGATAAAAGCTACCAATACTGAAGGTATATGGAACGAAAACCCTTTAGTTTTACATATAACCATACTGCCTCCCTGGTATCGCACATGGTGGGCCTACCTGTTTTATATCACGGCGATTGGTTCGTTGGTTTATGCATTTTGGTTATACCGGCTTAGGCAAACGCGTTTGAAGTATGAGGTAGCTATTACTAACCTAAAAATGGAACAGGAAAAGCAAGCGAATGAACGAAAGCTCTCGTTTTTTACCAATGTTTCTCATGAGTTCCGTACGCCGCTAACATTAATTATCAATCCTATCAAAGACTTGCTGAAGCAACACAAGTCGTGGGGAGACGAACTTAATATTGTTTATCGGAATGCCAGCCGATTACTTGGATTAGTTGACCAGTTGTTAATGTTTCGTAAATCCGAAAGTGAGAATGCAGATATAAAAGTAAGCTTACTTAACTTCACCGATATTTGCCGGGAGATATACAGCTGTTTTACCCATCAGGCAAAAATAAAGCAGATAAACTATACTTTTGAATTCGCTAATGCTGAGATTGAAATATTTGCTGACCGCGAGAAGATAGAGATTGCTCTGTTTAACTTGATTTCAAATGCCGTCAAATTTACCCCCGAAAATGGGAATATCGCCATTACTGTAAATCACGATGAAAGCTCGGTGTATTTTGAGATAGCCGATTCGGGTATTGGCATCTCGGCAGATGTAGGCGAAAAGCTGTTTGACAAATTTTATCAGGTCAAGGACGCTAGTTCGTTAAAAACAGGTTTCGGTATTGGCCTTTACCTAGTAAAAAACTTCATTGAACTGCATAAAGGGACAATCACCTTCCAAAGCACATCAGGCGAAGGCACAACTTTCGTATTGCGTCTTCCTAAAGGTAAAGACCATCTTGCCGGTTATCCAATCATTGCTGCCTCAGCTGTAAAAAACGAGTATGTAGAAGAATTGATTGATGCCGAGGCTACGGAAACTTCCGTTTTGGAACCGATAGCGAATAATATCGAATTGATGATCTCGACAGCTCAATCTATCGTCATTATAGATGATGATGCCGATATCCGAGAGTACATTCGCAGTATATTTGAAAGAGATTACACTATTTACGAAGGTAAAAATGGCCAGCAAGGTTTAGAGTTGATCCAAAAAATACTGCCCGATGTAGTTATCAGCGATATAAATATGCCTAATCTTTCCGGATTAGAATTGTGCCGCATTGTGAAAGCAGATTCTCAGCTTAGTCATATCCCAATAATCTTACTGACAGGCGAACAAGCACCCGAGATGAAGTTACAGGGAATTGAAGAAGGTGCAATTGACTTCTTGAGTAAACCTTTTGATAAGGACCTATTGGTCGCCCGCGTAAAGGGTATCATCAAAAGTAAAAAAGAATTGCAACGCTACTTTTTTAACGAGGTAACCCTTAAAAATAATAGCCGAAATATTTCAGAGGAGAACAAGCAATTCCTATATAAATGCATCGAGATAGTCGAAAGCTCGCTTTTAGACCCAGTGTTAGATGTCAACACCATTGCAGATAAAATGGGCATGAGTTATTCAAACCTTTACAAGCGGATCAAGAGTATCACTGGGCAATCTATCAACGGGTTTATTCGATTTGTCAGGCTTCGCAAATCTGCTGAATTATTAATCGAAACCAACTGCAATGTTAACGAAGCCGCATTTAGAGTAGGTTTTGGCGATGTGAAATACTTTAGAGAGAATTTCCACAGGCAGTTTGGCCTAAACCCTTCCGAATTTATTAAAAAGCACCGCAATAATTTTCAAAACGCGCCCGAGGCTGTCAAAAGATAACGGCACGTAAAAAAGGCCCGCATAATGCGGGCCAGTTTTTTTTGGGGATTTATAAACCTTAAAATGTACTTACCAGCCGGGATTTTGGACCATAGCCGGCATTTTTCTAATCTCTTCATCCATAATCGGCAGCAGATACATTTCCGGCCTGAAAACGTGCTGACGGATGTTATTCTCTATTTGGTAGGTAAAAGTTAAGCCTACGCCGGTGGTAAGCGATCCGGCGCTGCCTACACGGATAGGGTGCATTACTTTGTTGTAGCCATTGGGCCCGCCGTTATAAAGCGTCATGGCTATTTTCCATCGCCTGATATCGTGCCAGCGCTGGTCTTCATAAGCCAGTTCAATGCGACGCTCGTTTTGGATAAAGGCGCGCATCTCGTCTGTGGTCATCGCGGCTTTCATACCGTAATTGTTATCGGCACCTGGCAAAATACCAGCCCTCGCGCGGATATCCCTTAACTTTGAATAAGCAAGGTCTGGCCTGCCCGTCTCGTTTATGGCTTCGGCATAGTTTAACAATATTTCGGCATAACGCATCAACGGCCAGTTACGTGCCGGGCTTGCGCCAACGTTATTAGTAATGGTGCTGTCACACATCTTACGGCAAAAATAGCCGGTGTTACCGCCTGACGAAAAAGCGTCGCCATTTGACCCGGTACCGGTAAATGTCCATACAAAATCTTGAATATTAGCGTTGCTTTGATACTTGGATCCGTTAAAAATGATGCTGAAGTTAAATCGCGGATCACGGTTAAAATAAGGATTGGCCGGATTGTAGCCTGACGTTGGGTCGGTAATGGCCTTGCCGTTACGCATCGGGAACGCGTCGACAATGTTTTGTGTCGGCCTTGAATAATTAGACCCGCTGCGTGTTCCCGGCAAATAGTACGACTCGAAATCTTTGTTATTCGGCCGCGATACCATAAAGATATATTCGGAATTAGCCCTGGTTAAAAACACGTTGTAAAAACCAAGCCCCGGTTTGCTATTGTCAACATTTAACGAATAGTAACCGCTGTTGATCACTGCTTCAGCAGCATCGGCGGCATCTTTCCAATGGCTAACATTGTACGTAGGATAGCTTACTACCGTCTTTTGCGCATCGCTTGCTGTGGCAAGCGCGCCACCATTAAACAGCGGACTGGCAGCATACAGCAGCAGGCGCGATTTAAGTCCCATCGCGGTGCCTTTAGTAACACGGCCAAAATCAAGGTCCTGGTAACCAAGCGGAGCAGCGGCACCCGGCGTTGGTAACAGGGTGGCGGCGCGGTCTAGTTCTTTTGACAAATAAGTAACAAAGTCGGCAAAGTTTTGGCGCGGCAGGTTGATAAAATCATCGATACCATATACCTGGTCGCCAATATTGGGCACGCCGCCGTAAACTATCAGCAATTGCATATAGTACCATACACGCAGGCAGGTGGCCTCGCCGCGCAAGCGGTTTTTGGTGGCGGCCGACAGCGGCGCCCGGTCGATATTGGCAAACAGCAAATTACAACGCCTGATGTTTTTATAAGGTGTGGCCCAAATGTCGGTAGCTTTAGGACTTGCCCCGTAATTAGCCGCCGAAAACGTCCCCTGGTAAAGCATTACCGAAGGCCGGGTGGCCGAACTAAGTGAATACTCGGCATCATCGGCCGAAGTTTCCCAGTTACCGTGGGTTTCCCACCGGCGCTTATTGAAGGAGAACCCGATACCGGCATAATCGGTGCTTCCGGCAGTTCCTTCCGCATAAATGCCGTTAACAAACTGGATGGTGCGCAAACTGTCTGTAAACACCTGTGTCTCATCCAGTGCGGTGGTTTTGTTTTCCAAAAACCCGGTAGACTTGGTGCAACCAGCAAACACTGCACACACACCTAATATCATTAATAATTTTTTCATCATCTAAAATTTTAAAGTACACTATACTTATTATACATATTTTAAAATGTAGCGCTTAAACCAAAATTAAATATTCTTTGCGGCGGATAATTGGTGCGGTCTGTCCCACTGGAACCGGTTGCCCCCTGGCCGATCTCTGGATCCAACTGATAAAGTTTATCGAGCGTTGTCCAGGTGATCAAATTGTACCCGTTTGAATAAATTTTTATCGATTTCATCTTGAGTTTCGAGACCCATTTATTGGGCAGCGAATAACCGATCTCCGCGGTTTTCAGGCGGATGTAGTTCCCTGATATCGCCCAGAAGGTTGAGGGATAGGCCCTTGAATCGCTGATGCCCGGGATAAATGATAATAACGGGAACTTGGCAGCATCACCCAGTTCCGGCGTCCATGCCTGCTGATGGATCGGCATAAAGTTAGAGCCAAACGGCTGGATAGCCTCGGCAATACCACGCACAGTAAAATTCATTGCTCCCTGGAAGAATACGCCGATATTAAAGTTTTTGTAACGGATGCCCAGGTTTAAACCACCTGTAGTATTGGGAACATTTGGATTTCCCTGTACTTTGGCGTCAAATCCGTCAATAATACCGTCACCGTTCAAGTCGGCGTATTTCAAATCTCCAGGGCGTACGGTAAGGCCGGCTGGTTTGGCACTGGCTGCAATATCAGCGGCGTCCTTATAAAAACCAATCCAGGTGTAAAGCCTTTGTGTATTAATGGCATGGCCGGTGTAGGATTGATAATCGTATAAATATGAAGGTTCGTCGGCAAATACAATTTTATTTTTGGCAATGGAGTAGGTGCCTTTAATATTGTAGCTGAAGTCCTTTCCTACTTTACCATTGTAAGTCACATCAGCTTCAAAACCCCTGTTGTTCACCTTACCTAAATTAACAGGAGGGAGTGTTTGACCAAAAGCCAGTGATACCGAACCAAACCGGGGGTCGGTTTTACCGCTGCGGTCAGTCAGGATATCGTACCTGTTGTTGTCAAAGTAATCAAAAGTAGCGGTTAACTTACTATTAAAAAACCCCATTTCTATGCCAAGGTCAAGCTTGCGTTCCTTTTCCCAGCTAACGTTCAAATTACCCAGGGTACCTTCATAAATCGCACTCGATGTATTGGCGTTCGGGTTACCAAAATATACCTGGTTACCTGCAGAGTTGTAAGTTTGCTGATAGTAATAAGTAAAGCTCCCCAATTTATCGTTACCTACAATACCGTAAGATCCCCTTACCTTTAAACGGTCCATTACGCTGATGTGCTTTTTAAAGAAACCCTCTTCGCTCACATTCCAGCCTGCAGAAACGGCCGGGAAGATACCAAAACGGTGGCCGGCCGAAAAACGATCGGAACCATTGTAGGCACCATCAAACTCGATCAGGTATTTTTGCCGGTAATCATACCCTATCCGCCCTACATAACTGCTAAAGTTGCTTGGGATAAAATTGTAGGTTGCACTGCCTGCCCTGGTATCCGATTGCTGCAGCAACAACGCTAACGCCGTTATGTGATGATCTTTAAAAGTGCGATCGTAGTTTAGAGCTGCCTGCGTAGTCAGGATCCTGATCGTGCTGCCATTACCCGATCCCCTGATCAACCGGCGCACCCTGAAAGTGTTGGCGCTGCGCGGCTGATAGGTGCCGGCTACCGGATCATAAATATAGGATGGAAACTCGCCACCCGACATGGATATGTTGGGATTGTTATAGTTAGATGCGTAGGATAGCGTGCCTTTTAATGAGAGGCCTTCGGTAATAAAGTTCAGTTTTTGGTTAAGGGTGGTCAGCAGGGTCATGTTGTTTTCAAATGTGCGGTTATAGCCCAGGTAAGTTAAGCGGCCTACAACATTATTCACATCATAAACAGTACCGCCTGTACCCGGGCTGCGTGCCCACTGGCTGTAACCTAATGATCCGTCGGGATTGTAAATGGGGTAGGCCCAGGGCGCAAGTGTCCAGATGCTGCCGTAATCGGCCAATACATCGTTCCAGCCGTTAGGGCTGCCCACCTGCGGAACATTAATGGTACTGATGTTTCCCGAGAGATCGATACGCAGATCGGTAGTTTTGGTCACTTTCATATCCAGGTTCGACCGGTAGTTATAGCGCTCGTTAAAATAGTTGTTATTAACACCTACCTGGCTGCCAAAATCGTTTACCATACCACCTTGGTTAAGGTATCCTGCCGATACAAAGTACTTTACGCTTTCGGTACCACCGCTAACATCAAAGTTGCCGCGGTATTGCTTAGCGAACTTTTTAAACAACACACTTTTCCAGTTAATATCCGGGTGGCCGTACGGATCGGTATGATCGCGATAGGCGGTCAGGTCTGCGTCGGTAAAAAACGGGGTTTGGGAGTCATTTTTGCGGCCAGCGTTGTAAAGGGTTGCAGCATCATAACTATCAAGGTAGGTTGGCATAATATCGGGCTGCTGTAAGCTTGTTTCACCGCGAAACGTAATTTGCGGTGTGCCAATTTTGCCACGCCGGGTGGTTACTATTACCACGCCGTTTGCACCACGCACCCCAAATACGGCAGTAGCTGCGGCATCCTTCAGGATACTTACCGATTCTATCTCGTTAGCATCAAGTCGCGAAAACTGATCGTAAGTGTATTCGATATCATCAACATAAATGGTTGGCGATGTAGTGCCGCTGTTGTACGAACTTACCCCGCGTATGTAAAAGGCCGCGCCATCGGCACCCGGACGACCTGATGATTGTTGAGAAAAGAAACCCGGCACTTTACCAGCCATGGTATTTTGTATAGCGGCAGCAGGGTTTGCCCTCAGCTCGGCACCCGAAACGGAACTTATAGCACCGGTAGTGGTTATTTTCTTCTGTGTGCCGTAGCCTACAATTACCACATCAGATAAACTTTGCCGTAGTTCCCTTAGCGTTATGTTAACTGTTTGCCCGCCCAAAACACCTATCTCCTGGCTTTTATAACCCACCATAGAGACCACCAGTATTTTTGCGTTTCCCTTCAGGGTAATTGTATAACGCCCTGAGGTATTTACCGCAACTGCGTTGCTGGTTCCTTTTTCGGTAACTACAGCGCCCGGCAATATCACGCCGGTAGTATCCTTAACCGTTCCCGTAACTTGATTGTTCTGCGCCATAAGCCTAACACTCGTTAAACAGGATATGGCCAGAATTAGGTAAAAAATCTTTTTCATTATTTAATCTTTATTGAGATTGCTAATTGTCCGTTTAAATATTACCAGCCTTCGTTTTGGATGAGTTTTGGGTTTTTCGTCACCTCATCATAAGGAATAGGCATGTGATACAGTCGGTCGTTCCAGATACCGGTGGTTACAATTGTGGGTGTAAATGTTGGCGTTGCCCCGTTGGCTATGCTTACCCCTGTAAGGTTTTGCGTCATTACCTGCGGCGCGGTTTTCCAGCGCCTGATATCCCAAAAACGCTGTTCTTCAAAAGCCAGCTCTATCCGGCGTTCGTTCATGATCAACGTGCGCATATTGGCCTGGCTGATGCCTGCCGGGATGCCGTAGCGGTTGGAGGCACCGGCTGTTATCCCCGCCCTTTTCCTGATCAGTATCACCTGGGCAACCGCGTTTTCGGTTTGGCCCAATTCATTCAACGCCTCGGCGTTATCAAGTATAATTTCGGCGTATCTAAAAATGGGGAAATTGTGGCTGGTGGCCGAGAATGCCGTGCTGGTACCAAAGTTGCCCAAAAATTTACGCAGATAATAGCCGGTACGGGTTTGCACCGTTGATACAGCTGTGCTATTAGGTTTATCTAAACCACCCTCGTAAGTTTGAGTAGCACGGTTAAGCCAGGTCAGGCCGTTGTAAAAAACGGTCGCGGCTAAACGCGGGTCGCGGCCGGTATAAGGCGTAGTTGCTACGTAACCCGAACCGGCATCGTTTATCCCCAGGCCGTTGGTCATGGGGAAAGCATCTACCAAATTTTGTGTAGGGCTGGTTAGACCCTGGCTTTTTGTATTGGAGGCGATAAAACCAACCGGCGACTGGCTGTTCTCTAAATTATTATTGTTTGAACTTTGCTTGGCCCAGATGATCTCGGCCGACATTTTCGTAGTAAATACCGATGTAAACGCGTTAGGGGTACCCGTTGCAACCAAGGCATAATAACCAAGGCTCTGAAATTCGGTACAGGCATCAGCCACCTGCTGCCAGCGTGTAGCATCGGCAGTGGGATAACCCGTTAATGCCTTTTTAACCGGGTCTGTTTCCACACCTCCGCCATTAAATAAAGGGCTGGCCGCATAAAGCAGCACACGACATTTTAAAGCAACCGCGGCGCCTTTGGATGCCCGTCCCCAATCCGAAGTGGACACCGGATCGGGGCGCATATTGGGTTTTATGGCGTTGCATTCGCTTACAATATAGTTAACCGTCTCGGCAAAGGTGTTTCGCGGCAGTTGTATATTATCATCAAGGCCATAAACGGTATCGCCCAAAAGCGGTACCCCGCCATAACGTTTAAGCAATTCCCAATAAAAATAGGCGCGCAAAAACCTGGCTTCGGTAATCCAGTATTGTTTGGTTTGCGCGGCAACGGGTACCTGGTTAATGTTTGCTAAAAATATATTGGCCCTACGAATGCCATAGTAACAATTGCCCCAAACCGTAAGCGAATAGCCGTTACCGGGGTTTTCTTCGGGATTGTTTTGCGCGGTCACCGTTCCTTTTGTAAAGTTCTCAGCCGGGCGGTTGTAGGTTGATGGAACCGCGTCATCGGTACCTGCATCTAAAAAATCGCCGTTGATGCGGTTAAACCCATCAGGAATATAGGTATATATATTGTTTAACGCATAACCTGCGACAATACCGTTTTGGTCAAGATTATCAAAGGTCAGATCTTTTGTAAACCAATCTTTTGGCTGCTCTTCGTATTTGCGGCAGGAACTCCCCACAACAAGAATAAAGCCTAATCCAACTGTTAAAATCGAGTAAAATCTATTTTTCATATCTGTGTGGTTCTAAAATTTAACGTTGACACCAAAGTTGTAAAGACGTAATACCGGGTAACCGCCAGTGTATGTTTCGGGCGAAAGGCCATCCAACTGCGACGAACTGCTGGTGAACAAATTGTAGCCATTGGCAAACAGCCTTACAGTGGTTAAGCCCAGTTTGCTAATCCAGGTAGTGGGCAGCGTGTAGCCTATCTCGGCATTTTTTAAGCGGAAGTAATCGCCGCTGCGCACCCAATACGATGATGCCGCGTCGTTGTTAGAGTTTACCCCGTAGCTTAAGCGCGGATAAGTTGCTGTAGCAGCGGTTTGCGGCGTCCAGCGGTTTAGGTTTTGTTCGTAGGCCGGCCCAGTGCCGTTATTTTGAAAAGCCCAATAGCTGCCGCCGCTCAGGTAAACATTTCTGTTTTTTACCCCCTGAAACAGCACGCTGATATCAAGCCCGTGCCAGCCGGCCCCTAATGATGCGCCGTAAAAAAACAACGGTTTAGATGATCCGATAGCCGTTACATCATTTTGGTTAATGACACCATCGTTGTTTAAGTCTTGATATTTGATATCGCCCGGCTGCGGCTTATAACCCACGGTAGTTGGGCTGCTATTGATCTCGGCCTGGCTTTGGAATAAACCCTGGGCCACGTAGCCAAATTGCTGACCAACCGGCTGCCCGGTACGGTACATATAAGCATAAGGCTGGTTAACCTCGCTGATATATAACACCTTACTACCTACCGACGACGCGTTAACCGATATAAAGTATTGGAACTTGTTCTTCAGGTTTTGCTGCCAGGCCAGTTGGCCTTCAAAACCGAAGTATTTGTTTTGGCCAATGTTCTCATTTGGATAATCGTTACCAATTAAAGTGCTGTTGTTGCCACGCTGCATTACCAGGTCGTAGTATTTATTGTTAAAATATTCAACAGTAAAGGCCAATTTATTATCCAGCACAGCACCGTTTATGCCAACGTTAAATTTGTTCGCTTTCTCAAATGTGATGTTGCCGTTAGGCAGCGTTCCTTCCGTGATTGATGTAACCGTACCCGCGCCGGTGCCAAAGTATGGTGAAGGCCCGTCAAAAAAACGCGGGTAATAAATAAAGTAGCCCGGATTATCCCATCCACTTTGGCCATATGATGTGTATAGCTTTAAGCGGTTGATGGCAGATACCGATTTCATAAAATCTTCCTTTTCGATATTCCATCCCAAACCAACTGCCGGGAAAAAGCCCCGTTTGGTATTACCATCCGGCGGATACCTGTTCGATCCATTAAAACCGAATGTCGCTTCGGCCATATACTTACCATCGTAGTTATAAGCAGCCCGGCCCGAAATACCGGTAATGGTATAAGGCAATGCCTGCGCATCGTTAGCATCGGTCGAGTTGTCCCGATTGCCCATCATCAGGATGTTCAGGCCGTTTTTGCCAAAGGTTTTATCGTAACCGATGGAAAACTCTTCGTAGTCCATCCTGCCCTGGTAAGCTATTGAATTTCCATTCGCCTGCGTTCCGTTGGTGCCAAACTGGGCGTACGTTGCAGGTGCCGTCTGCTGGAAAACCGCGAAACTTTTGTTCCTGACAATATCTTCGGCCAGGGTAGAGTTATAGGCCACTTTGGCCTGCATCCACAAGCCTTTTACAAAATCGTCCAAACTTTGCTTCAGGTATACGTTCACTAAAACGTCCCTGTAATATCGTTGGCGATACCCCGACCCAATAGTTTGGGCAAGCAGGTTGTTTTGGTACAGTTGTGTACCGGCAAAAGAATTGTTAGCATTTAGTAAAGGATAGGCATTGGCAGGTGTATTTAATAAATTAGAAATGATGGTACCTGTGGTGACCCCCGGTTCGTTTGAGTTTTGGATGCGCCCCAACAGGTAAATACCACCCGAAAGTTTGTTGGTGATATTCAGGTCGACATTTGAGCGGACAATATAACTTTTAAAATTATTGTTGGTATTATAGCTGTTGCTATCAACCGTTTTAAAAAAACCAGATTGGTTAATTTGCTCCATCGACACAAAATACCTGGCCGACCGGTTACCGCCGCTGGCGCTTAAAGTGTATCGATTAAACAGCGAACTGTTTTTTAAGATAGCATCCCTGTAATTTACGTTAGGAAAGTTGATCGGGTCTGAACCGTTTTTATAGGCATCTAACGCCGCTTGCGGATAATACAGCCCTGAACTTTGCGGGATACCATCGTTGCGCATGGCCTCGTTACGCAGCGTCGCGTAGTTAAAAGCATTTAATGGCTTAGGCCAGCTGATTGGTTGCTGCACTGCTGTTTGCGCGGTGAACGAAATCTGCTGCTTTTTGGCACTGCCTTTTTTGGTGGTGACCAATATAGCCCCATGCGAGCCGCGCACCCCCAACATAGCTGTAGCCAACGCATCCTTAAGCACCGTCACCGATTCTATCTCTTCCAGATCGAAAGCGGTAATATTGGCAACAACTCCATCTATAATAATAATAGGCGACTGGCCGCGTAAGGTTAGCGAAGCGCCGTCGGAACCGGCAAGGCCCGATGATTGCAGTGTGTATAAGCCCGCTAACCTGCCAGATAAAGCGTTTCTGAAACTGGTTACCGGCGATTTGACGATGTCTTTATTATATACAGCGTCGGTTGATGCTATAGCGAGATTTTGTGGTACGGTATTGTAAGCCTCCTGCACCACCGCTGATCTTGGGATCAGCGAACTGCTATTATCTGGTTCGAGGGTTAGGGTAAATAACTTGTCGGTACCAATTGCATATTTTAAGGTTTTAAAACCTTTCAGGCTAATCGTGATACTGTCGCCCTCGTTGGCCGTCAACACAAACTTTCCCGATCTGTCAGACTTAGTTTCGACGCGGGTTCCAATTAAATTGACGGTGGCGCCATCCAGGGGGTTGTTCTGATCATCCAGAAGTGTCCCGGTATATACCGCGTCAATAACATGGGACCGCCGTTTTAAAGCGTTTGGATTTTTACCCGGCGGAGCAGCAAACGCCCCGAGTGATTGATACACTAATAGGCTTAATAATGCGGATTTAAGCATTAAGTTCATAAGTTAAGAATTTGGTTAAGCTTGTGGTTTACTTGGTAGCCCGCGGCGAATAAGACCGCTTTATTATTGACAACAACATCAAAAAATTTAGCATTCGCTTGTGGACAAGACAAATCTAATTAGCGGTTATGGCAAAAGAAGGGGACAAATCTGCCAATATAGAGGGCCTAATCATTACTTTGACCAAATGCGCCCGGCGTACGGTATGGGTAGGCAAGCACATAGCCGCTTTATTTTTATGCAATAAGCAATACAAATATACATCACATCAGTGCGTTAACGTTTAATAGGTTTCATAAAGCCGATTACGTCTTATTTTCCGCGAATAAACAGGGAGACAATTTATAGCCACAAAAAACGTTAGCCCCCAAACCGACGGCTTAATTATGCAACAATTAAGGATGGGGAATGATGGTATTACCCCCTTTTTTGGTGATTTTGTCCCCTACACAAACATTATGAAACACTGAAATTAGCCTCATTAATTATAACGTTTGGTACATGGCGTAATCAGTGTAACCAAAGCCTAATTCAAGTAAATACAATATGCCATCTATCAAACATATTATTACTGCGCTATTATCGCTATGCGTGTTAACAACAGTCGACGCGCAGCAAAAAACTGCTTTTAAAACCGACAAAGATTTTATACAAATTATTAACCGGGAATTTAAGACTGCCGGCGCGCAGTATAAAGTTTTGGCAAAACGCCTGCCTTCAAGCAAATTCCCAAAAACATATTATACAGCGAAAGACAGTTTAGAAACGAGTAATTCCGGCTGGTGGTGCAGCGGCTTTTATCCCGGCACTTTGCTTTTTTTGTATCAGCAAACTAAAGATGCCACATTGCTAACCCAGGCAAACCGGATATTGGATTTACTTGCCCCAGAACAGTATAATAAAACCACACACGACCTTGGCTTTATGATGCAGTGCAGCTTTGGCAACGCGCAAAAAATAGCACCTAAACCTGATTACAAACAAATTCTCATCAACAGCGCCAGGTCGCTGGCAACGCGCTTTGACCCAAAAGTGGGCTGCATTAAATCGTGGGATTCGAATAAGCCAGAATACCTGGTAATCATTGATAATATGATGAACCTTGAATTGTTGTTTTGGGCAACAAAGGCTACCAGCGATTCCAGCTTTTATAAGATAGCCGTTACGCATGCCAATACCACCCTGAAGAATCATTTCAGGGCGAATTACAGTTCGTACCATGTCATTAACTATAACCCTGCAACCGGCGCGGTAATACAAAAACGGACAGCGCAAGGTTATACTGATGAATCGGCCTGGGCACGCGGACAGGCTTGGGGCTTATATGGCTATACCGTAATGTATCGTGAAACCCATGGTGTAAAATACTTACAACAAGCCGAGCACATAGCCGCCTTTATTCTGAACAATCCAAATCTGCCAAAAGACAAAATACCGTATTGGGACTATAATGCGCCTAATATCCCGAATGCTTTACGCGACGCATCAGCAGCGGCGGTTATGGCATCAGCGCTGTTTGAACTTTGCCGGTATGCTGATAAAACTAACGGGCAGCGTTATTTTAATGCTGCCGAAACCATTATTCGCAATCTATCCAAACCACCCTATTTGGCAGCTAAAGGCACAAATGGAGGTTTTATTTTACAACACGGCGTAGGGAGCTTACCACAGGGAACAGAAATAGATGTGCCGTTGACATACGCCGATTATTATTACGTAGAAGCACTAAGCCGCTACAAAAAATTTAATTGATAGCATGAGAACGATAATACTATTGGCCGCTATACTTGGCATCGCAAATTGCGCTACCGCACAAATACCAAATCCCCCACTAAGTAAAGACCGGAAATTTTGGTTAGATGAGGGTTGGCTCAATATCGGTTTATATGGGGAACAGCCCGGTTTAGCTGATTTTTATATTACGACCGGTAGTTTATACACCCCCATGAATATCTTTCTACCCTTAGGCTTACCCTATTCCGATGAGTTTTGGGGTACGCCCGCTTTACCGTGGACATCAGTAAAAATATGGAATGGAACGGATACCGAAGCCGAAGCCGACCATGCGATGGACACCAATAAATCTTAAACACAATTAAATGAAAGCATACAAATACCTTTTACTTGCAATTTGCTTTACCATAGGTACCGCATCAGCACAAAAAACAGAGAAGGCTGTGCAAGCGCAAAGCTTTTCGCCCGGGCAGATATGGCCGGATAACAACGGTATACACATTAATGCCCATGGCGGGGGATTATTGTATGCAAAAAGCACCTACTATTGGTTCGGTGAACATAAAATTGCCGGCGGCGCGGGCAACCGGGCCATGGTAGGCGTACACTGTTACTCATCAAAAGACCTGTATAACTGGAAGGATGAGGGTATCGCGCTAAAAGTGTCTGCCGATTCGACCAACGACATTGCCAAAGGGTGTATCCTGGAAAGGCCCAAGGTGGTTTATAATAAAAAGAGTAAAAAATATGTAATGTGGTTTCACCTTGAACTGCGTGGACAGGGTTATAAAGTCGCCCGGGCAGGTTTGGCCACCGCTGATAACGTTACCGGACCATATACCTTTATTAAAAGTTACCGCCCCAACGCCGGTTTTATGCCTTTTTATCCCGAAGGTACGTCCGAAACCGAAAAAGTTAATTGCGATCACCCGGCTACCAAAAGCGATGGCTTTTTTTGCCGCGACCTGCCCGGCGGGCAAATGGCCCGCGATATGAACGTGTTTGTTGACGATGATGGTAAAGCTTATCATATCTTTTCGGCCGAGGAAAACTTTACCCTTGACATAGCCGAGCTGAATGATGAGTTTACCGAGCACACGGGCAAATTTGCCCGTGTATACGTAGGCCACCAAACCGAAGCCCCCGCTATATTTAAACATAACGGTATTTATTATATGATCGGTTCGGGCACAACCGGCTGGGCGCCTAACCCAGCGCGCTGGTTCAGTGCAAAATCAATTATGGGGCCATGGACCTATCATGGCAACCCCTGTGTTGGTAAAGGTTCTGAAATTACTTTTGGAGGGCAAAGTACTTATGTGCTGCCCGTTGCAGGTAAAAAAGATGCGTTTATATTTATGGCTGATAAATGGACACCTAAAGATGCAATTGACGGTCGTTATCTTTGGCTGCCAATTACTTTTAAGGGCGATGATATTGAAATAAACTGGCTGGACACCTGGGGCCTGGACGTATTTAAAAAAATAGGATGAAAAAAAGAATATTCTTGTTGCTTTGCCTATTCATAAGCGTTAAAATGTATGCGCAGGATAGGCTGATCACTAATATTGGGGCACGCAAAGCATTATCGTTAAATGGCACGTGGCAGTATATTGTTGACCCTTATGAAACTGGTTTTTACGATTACCGTTATAAAGAACTGGACGAGAAAAACCCCGATGCTTATTGGAATACCGATATCCCTAAAAATAAAACCGAAAAGAAAGAGCATGGCTATATAGACAAATACAGCTTGCAGGTTCCCGGCGACTGGAACCATCAAAAACCAGAGTTTTTATATTACGAGGGAACGGTGTGGTACCGTAAGACCTTTGATTTCCATCCTGCCGATGGTGCCACCAAATACTACCTTTATTTTGGTGCGGTTAATTATCGTGCTGATGTTTATTTAAACGGTAAGAAACTGGGCATGCATATCGGCGGATTTACGCCTTTCAATTTTGCCATTCCAACATCGCTACTGAAAGAGAAAGGCAACTATTTAGTGGTGAAGGTAGATAACAAACGCGGTGCCGATGAAGTGCCTACCTTAAATACCGACTGGTGGAACTATGGTGGCATTACCCGCGATGTTAAACTGGTAGAAGTGCCGCCAACCTTTATACAGGATTATGTGATACAGCTAAAAAAACCTGAACCGGGCAAAGCGCCATCGGCAAGTCCGGAAGTTGAAGGCTGGGTAAAACTGAACAATGTCAAGGCCGGCGAGTTGATTAATATCAGCATACCTGAGTTAAAATTCAAAAAACAAATTGCCGCTACCGGCCAAATAACTAAAGTTAGCTTCAATTTGCCTAAACTGCAATTGTGGTCGCCTGAACATCCTAAGCTTTACCAGGTAAGCGTATCAGCCGGGGTGGATAAGATTGAAGACAAGATTGGCTTTCGCACCATTGAAGCTTTTGGAAAACAGGTTTTGCTGAATGGTAAGCCGGTGTTTATGCGGGGCATTTGTATTCATGGCGAAATACCGCTGGACGTACGCCGGGCTGTCGGGCCTGATGACGCCAAACAACTGCTGAACCAGGCGCATGAATTAGGTTGCAACATGGTACGGCTGGCCCATTACCCACATGATGAGGCGATGACCCGTATGGCCGATTCGCTGGGGATATTGGTTTGGTCGGAAATACCAGTGTACTGGACCATTAATTTTGCCAGTCCGGCCGTGCTTGATAAAGCCAAGGCACAACTAAAGGAAATGATCACCCGCGATCATAACCGTGCCAGCATCATTATATGGTCGGTAGGCAACGAGACCCCCATTAGCCCAACCCGTACCGATTTTATGCACAAGCTCATCATTCGCGCTAAAGAACTTGACCAGACCCGCATGATATCAGCGGCGCTGGAAGTGAACTATGGCTCGATGAAAGACATGAATATAGTGGACGACCCGCTGGGTGCCTTTGTTGATCTGGTTGCTTTTAACGAGTATTTGGGCTGGTATGGTGGCCTGCCCGATCAGTGTCGCAAAACCAACTGGAGTACACCATACAACAAGCCGCTATTTATCAGCGAAACTGGCGGCGGTGCCAAAGGAGGATTCCATGCCGATTCGTTAACCCGTTATAGCGAGGAATACCAGGAATGGTATTTTAAAGAGCAGGTGGCTATGTTAAAACGCATGCCTGATAGTTTTGTCGGTATCACCCCCTGGGTACTGAATGATTTCCGGTCGCCCAAACGCAACAACCCTGTTTACCAGGAAGGCTGGAACCGTAAAGGTCTTTATGATGATAAGGGGACTAAAAAGAAAGCCTTTTACATTATGCAGGCCTGGTATAAAGAAATTGAAAATAAATTTTCTCACTAATTTGATATGAGTTTAAAAGTAAACCTTAAAGCGCTGTTATTGGCGGCGTTAATAACTGTCCAGTTGCAAAGCCGAGCGCAGGTTAAACACACATTTGCCTTTGGCGATACCGATTTTTTGTTGGATAGTAAACCTTTCCAGATGATCAGCGGCGAAATGCACTACCCGCGTGTACCACGCGAGGCCTGGCGCGCCCGCATGAAAATGGCCAAAGCCATGGGCTTAAATACCATTGGAACCTATGTATTTTGGAACCTGCATGAGCCGCAAAAAGGCAAGTTTGATTTCAGCGGCAATAACGATGTGGCCGAGTTTGTAAAGATAGCCCAACAAGAAGGCCTATGGGTGATTTTACGCCCAAGCCCATATGTTTGTGCCGAGTGGGAGTTTGGAGGTTACCCTTACTGGCTGCAAAACCAGAAAGGCCTGGTGGTACGCAGTAAAGACCCGCAATACCTGAAAGAGTATGAAACCTATATCAAAGAGATTGGCAAGCAACTGGCGCCGCTGCAAATCAACCATGGTGGTAATATTTTGATGGTACAGATAGAGAACGAATACGGATCGTACGGCAGCGATAAAGAGTACCTGGCTATTAACGAGAAGCTTTTTAAAGAAGCAGGCTTTGATGGCTTACTTTACACTTGCGATCCGGCCGCTGATGTGGCAAAAGGACATTTGCCCGGCATGCTGCCCGCGGTTAATGGCATTGATAACCCAGCCAGGGTTAGAAAGATCGTCAACGATAACCACAGCGGCAAAGGCCCCTATTATGTTGCCGAGTGGTATCCTGCCTGGTTTGATTGGTGGGGAACACAGCACCATACCGTGCCGGCATCAAGGTACAGTGTGCATTTAGATACGGTACTGGCGGCTGGCATCTCCATCAACATGTACATGTTTCATGGCGGCACTACCCGTGCTTTTATGAATGGTGCAAATTATAAGGACACGTCGCCCTACGAGCCGCAAACCAGTAGCTACGATTATGATGCGCCGCTGGATGAAGCAGGTAATGCGACACCTAAGTTTTTGGCTTTTAGAAGCGTGATCGAAAAGTATCTGCCCAAAGGAAAAACGCTGCCACCTGTGCCAGCCGCCAAGCCTGCTATGCACATTAACGCGATAAAACTTACACAAACTGGCGTGTTATTGAGCAACCTGCCTGTCCCCAGGTCAAGCGCGAAACCGCTTACCTTCGAGGATTTAAATCAGGCATACGGTTATGTATTGTATCGCACAACTTTAACCGGCGGCAAAGCAGGTATTTTAAAAGTGAAAGAACTACGCGATTACGCCGTTGTGATGGTTAATGGTAAAACCGTAGGTACCATGGACCGCCGCAGTGTGCAGGATAGTTTAGCTATTACGCTACCTGCCGGAAAAGTGACGCTTGATATATTGGTTGAAAACATGGGCCGGGTAAACTTTGGCAAATATTTGTTGACTAATAAAAAAGGCATTACCGAAAAAGTACTGTTTGCCGGTACTGAACTTACAGGCTGGAAAACATATAGCCTGCCATTTGCCAACCTTACCGGGATAAAATACGCGGCATCAAACAAAGGGAATACTCCCGCCGTAAAAAAAGGGAGTTTTAATTTAGCTACCGTTGCTGATACTTATTTGGATATGCGCACCTGGGGTAAAGGCGTAGTATGGGTAAATGGGCATAACCTGGGCAGATATTGGAGCATCGGTCCGCAACAAACCATATACCTGCCTGCCGAATGGCTGAGAAAAGGCGTCAACTCGATTGAAGTTTTGGAATTATTGAAGCCTGAACAAACGCAATTATCTTCGTTAAATAAACCTATATTAGATCAATTGCGGTAAACTACTTATGCACGTTACGATAAAGACCCTTTTTGTCTGCTTTGTTTTATTTACAGTATGCCCGCTGGCAGCAAAGGCGCAAAAGCTATTTACTGATACCGCAGGCGGCTATAAATTAGCTTGGGCCGATGAATTTAACAAAGACGGTGCACCCGATACCACCAACTGGAAGTTTGAAAAGGGCTTTGTACGCAATCACGAAGCGCAGTGGTATCAGCCACAAAATGCAAGTTGCAAAAACGGTATCTTGACCATTAAGGCGAATAAGGAGCATATCCCAAATCCTATTTATACCGCGGGAAGCAACAACTGGAAAAACAATCGTGAGTTTATTGACTATACCTCGTCCAGCATGAATACGCGTGGACAGCATAGTTGGCAATACGGGCGTTTTGTAATGCGCGCGCGTATTGACGTTGATCCGGGTATTTGGCCCGCGTTTTGGACATTAGGCGTAAGTAAATCCTGGCCATCCAACGGCGAGATTGATATCATGGAATACTATCGGGGCAATTTGCTGGCCAATATTGCCTGTGGTACGGCAAAAGCCAATAATGCCAAATGGTACAGCACCAAAAAGTCACTCGATTCGTTAGGTGTGGGATGGAGCAAAAAATTTCATGTATGGCGGATGGATTGGGATGAAACCGCTATCAGCTTATTTGTTGACGATAAACTACTAAACCGTGTTGAATTAAACGACTTGATAAATCGCGATGGCAGCAATTTTAACCCCTTTATGCAGCCGCACTATATTTTGCTGAATTTGGCCATCGGTGGTGATAACGGCGGCGACCCATCTCCCACTGCATTTCCACGCTTTTATGAGATAGATTATGTACGTGTTTACCAAAAAATAGCAGACAGGTAAGGTTTATCCTGACATCATCATCTGACTTATAATCAACATGAAAAAAGCGTTCGCTTTTTACTTCCTGTTTGTGGCCTTACAGGTAACTGCGCAAATCTTGTTAAAAGTCGCTTGGCATTGCTTAAGCATTATTAACTAAGTTGCTAATGGTAAGAAACGATATATTTCCTAACCTTTGGATACCACTCGTGGAATATAAAATTACTTAATTACCGTGAATTACAATATTTGAGAGGTGATATTTAAGAGAATTAGGTTTTATACGAATCTTATGCGAATAAAAAGCCCCACTCGCGGGAGTGGAGCAACCTTTTTGACTTGTAAGCTTCTGAGGGCCGGGCTCGAACCAGCGCCCCTTTGATGAACAGATAAATCTTAGCTTATTGTTTAATTGCTTATGTACGGCGATCGCCGCCATTGATTAATTTGAACGTTGATGGCCGTCTTTGGTTGAAATAGCAAACGATTTATGACACCTTTATTTGCATGGCTGAAACGCTTTTTGTATCTTTAAGTAAGCAAGAACAGCTAAGAAAACCGTTAACAAGAATGAAAAATCCTGTTACGAAATTTCATAATAGGTTGATCTTCAAGTAGCTGGTGGCAGGATCGAACTGCCGACCTTAGCGTTATGAACCCAATCAAACGAGCCATTTGGCTTATTAAAATAAACTTCACGATTCTGTATTAGCAGCTATTTAGTTCTCTTTATATACCTGATTCACTCGAATGTTCTTTAAAAACGCTTAATGAAGCCGTATTATCTTTCTGGAAAAAAATGCTTTTTGTGAATTTTCTGCAAATTTTCTGCAAATAAAAAACCCAACTCGCCAGAGTTGGGTTAAATCATTGATTTTGAGGCTCCCCACTGTGGTTTATTTTCGAAACATTTTGTCGAAAAATTAAGAAGAATTGGCAATTGGGGTGAAGATTTTAAAAAATTATAAAAGAACTGCAAATAAATTAAAAAAAATGCAGTTCTTTCATACGGTTAATAGGCCCCTGTAGTGAGGTTTTGCGGGAAGCGGGACAGAGTAATGGATTACCTAAGAACTACTGCCGGAAAACTGCATCCTGTAATCGGTTTCCATTACACACGCTTCAACAAGGTTATAATCTTTTGCAAATACCGTGAAAACACGGGTTGCAGATTACTACTGTAGGTTGTAAATTAGATCAATTAATGAATTAACCTATTCACCTTTAAACAATTAACATGGCCTGGGTAACAACCTCCAAAACCTGCGTATCGGTTTACGGTGCGCTGGATGACATGAACCAATTCGCACAGCCAAAAACTTTTGAAGAATCCGGACCGATGGCGATGCAGGAACTTCAATTTTTCATCAGCCTGGCTTCGGGCGACCTGAATGCGGAGAGCGCAATGGCAATCGCCATGACTTTCGAAGGTCTGCTAAACGCAAGCTATGCGGGACAATATAAAACGGGGGTTGATGCGAACAAGGCGATTACAAAGATCGTCGCCATGTTGGAGATTGCCACGAAAACGGTCGCGCAACTTGCTGAAGTCGTGGACACTATTTACATCTTCTGATGAAAAAGTGTTTAAAAACCGGCCTGGTCCTGCTGCTGATGTGCGGCCCGGTAATGTTGCTGGCGCAGATCAAGTCTTTCGAACAGGTCAAGCAACACGTGCTGGATTCGCTGACGAGTCCGAATTTCCTGAATGAAACGATGGCGAAGTACATGGCGGTGCTGGAAACAAAGGACACCACCAAAGCTCATTTTATCCGGGACCTGAATTTAAAATTCAAAACTTTCCAGGCGGGCGGCCAGCCGCCGGGGCTGGGCTTTGGTTATGAATACCATAATAGCTGGGTAAAAAATCATACAGACACGAGTAAACATTATCATTACAGCCGCTCGGTCAACCTGAACCTGGATGGTAATGTGGCTTTTAAGAAAGTGTATAATCCAGCGAATTTCCTGGAATCGAAGTTTGTTTACAGCGGCGCTTATTTTTATGGCGGCTTTTCTAAGAAAAACACGCGGGCGCAAGCGGATTCGTTGCGCGCGATCAAGCTGGCCTATAGCGCGGCAATCCATGCACGGGATACGTCAAAAATGCGCTCATTGAAAGCCCGGGCGGATGAGCTGACGCGGGTAACAGACCAATATTACATAAGCTGGAAGGGTTCGGCAGCTTTTGAGAGCAACCAGGATTTTTCGAAAACGCAATTCGCCCCGGGGGCGCTGATCAATGTTGGGCTGAACGGTTTTAGTAAATACAGCCCGCTGCGCTGGTTCAATCTTCCGGACTATCCCTTCGCGCTGATCCGCGCGCTGACGAATACGACGAATGGGATAGAGTTATCGGGTGTTTCTTTTCCATCGGCTTTATTTGGCCTGGACTACGTGGTGCCCACCAATGATAGTTTACGTAAGGCGGTGACTGGGAAACTGGACCCTTTTACCCGGTTGCGTTTTGAAGCGGCCTTTAAGACACTGGCGGCTTCAGTGGGCGGGCAGTCTTATTGGGTCAGTGCAGATTACCGCTGGTATCAGCAGTTGAATGCTTCTACGGCATTAACCAGTACCCATCTTGACCGTTCGGAATATTTTGTTTGCGCGTTGACGGCCAGCAATGGTTTTTTCGTGAGTTATTCGTATGGACAGCTGCCGTTCGATAAAAAGAAAGAGGCGGTTTACGGTTTAGGTTTTAAATATGATCTGGGTAACCAGTCAAAAAAATAAGTATATGAAAAAGTTAACCTTATTAGTTGCGTTGTTTTTTAGTGTTGATCGGGCGGGCGCCCAAACGACTGTCCCCTGCAACTGTACGGTCGCCACACCCGCTGCGGGGAGCACGCCTTCCAAGCCGAACGCTGCGGCTGCGCCCACGCCAGGCCCGGCAGCCCCCAAAACACCTTATATTTTACAAGTGCAGGCGCGTAAGCTGGAGAACCGGGACAATGTGTTCAAGGTGATCCACCCGGATGACCTGATCCTGCTGAAACTGACCAACCCGAAAGACTTTTTGGATAGCCGCCCGAACGATAACGCCAAACTGGTGCTGTATGCGGATGGCATTGCCTTGAAAGGGGTTACTTCGGACCTTTTTAATAATATTCGCAAAGGGGAGTTCAAAGCTACGGATACGGAGACCTGGGTAACCTTTCGTTTAAAACAGGATACGAGCACCAAAGCGGCCTGGGATAATTTATACAAACTGGCGGATTCGTGGTACTCAAGTAAATTACAGGTCCATCTGACCATGGCCTGGGAAGGCATGCTCCCGGTAAAGGTCAACCGGAACGACCTGCCGAATACGAAGGTGACGATCGTTTATTTCCATATGTCCACCTTTGTGATTTTGAGCATTCTTTATCTGGGACTCATTATACTGATCCTGGTATTGGCGGTCAATTCCGACATCCTCAAAGAAGCGCCTAAAGGGGCGTATAGTATGGCACAGACCCAACTGGCTTACTGGACAGTGCTGATCATCGGCGGCTTTATTTATTCGCTGGCGCTGACGGGCATCCCTTCTACCCTGAATTCTTCTATTCTGCTGCTGCTGGGCATCAGCCTGGCTACCAATGGCACGGCGACATATATCGATTATTTTCAGAAAAAACAGCTGGGTGCTACTTATAAAGCCAAAAAATCAAAAAGCTTTTTCAACGATATCCTGGGCGATGGCCAAAGTATGAATATGCAGCGTTTTCAGATTTTTGCCTGGAACCTGGTACTGGGTGGCTACTTTATCATTTTTGTGATCAATAATAAGACAATGCCGGTGATCCCGGATGTACTGCTCACTTTGGCGGGCGTAAGTTCGCTGGGTTATGTCGCCGCTAAACCAACCGAAGTCTAACATCAAACCTTTCAACATGAAAAAATATTAACCTCTTATTCGTCCTGCCGTTGTGCACCTGGGCACCGGACACGGTCACCTTAGTGCACCAGCGCTATACCACAATTTCGATAAAACCTTGCTTTATCCGATAAAGGTGCACTGGGTAGACGAAGTGAGCGATATCTCTTTAAAGCTGATCCCTTGATGATGGAACTGACGAATTTAAAACGGGATTACCATTCCGGCATCGCTAAATACGACCGTGGCCACAATATGGACGCGGGGGACAATGCCTGCAATATTACGCAAATGCACGAATGCTTTATTTCTCGAACATAATGCCGCAGACCAAGCACTGAGTAAGCAGACCTGACTCAGATTTTTGGAGGAAAAGTGCGTACGTTTTAGTATTTTGCTTGCACGGCAAATTAATTATGAAAAAAATATGCTCTGTTTTATTTCTCAACGCCCTTTTATGTGCGGGCATTAGCTTGTTTGCAGGAGATATTAAAACCATAGGGGTACCATATATTCAAAATTATTCCAAAAGTACTTATGCTTCCGGCAATCAAAACTGGTCGGTTACGCAGGATAGAAATGGCATCATGTATTTTGGCAATGCCGAAGGTCTTTTGGTTTACGATGGCCGTTATTGGCAACAGTATTCCATGCCCCATAGGCAAATAGTTCGATCAGTAGCCGCAGATAATAATGGCCGTATTTACACCGGCAGTTACGGCGAGTTTGGCTATTGGAACTTCAAAAACAACAGGTTTGTTTACCATTCGCTTGCCGGGCTTATACCCAGCACCCATGCGTTAGCCGATGAGATTTGGAAGATATATATAGATGGCGAGCGGGTAATTTTTCAGTCTTTCTCCACCATTTACATTTATCAGTATCAAAAAATAGCCGTAATTAAAACGAACGCGCCTTACCTTTTTTTACATAAGGCCGGCACCCGGTTCTTTGTTGAAGGCTTAAAGCGCGGTTTGTTTGAACTAACCGGTAATCAATTAATACCGGTTGCCGGAAGCGAAAAGATAAAAAGCGTGCTTTCTATATTACCTTACAAAGGCAATCGCTTTATTGTTGGCACCAGTAAGGACGGTCTGTTTATTTACGATGGAAAAACCTTCACGCCCTTTAACAGCCCTGCTAATGCTTTTTTGCAAACCTTTCAATTAAACAATGGCACGCGCGTATTAAATAAATACTACGCCTACGGCACCATACTTAACGGCCTGATCATTATTGATGAAGACGGCAATGTAATACAGCAGATCAATAAAACCACAGAGCTGCAAAACAACACCGTATTAAGCTTGTATGCGGATAGTGATCAAAACCTTTGGGCTGGCCTGGATAATGGTATAGACAGGGTGGAGTTAAATTCGCCGCTTTATTTTTATTTTGATAAAACAGGCAAGTTCGGCACGGTTTATTCCAGTATTATTTTTAATCATAAAATTTACCTGGGAACCAATCAGGGGCTGTTTTCCAGTAACTGGACACAGCAAAACAATACTTTCGATTTTAAGATAATCCCAAATTCGCAGGGCCAGGTTTGGGACCTGAGCTTAATGGACGGACAATTAATATGCGGTCATAATAATGGTTCCTATAAAGTAATAGGTGATCAAATAGAGCGGCTTTCGGCGTTAAGCGGTGGCTGGACCATTAAACGTTTAAACAGTTCGCCGTCTCATCTTATCCAGGGAACATATAACGGCCTGGCCTTATATAAAAAAGACACTAATGGCGGCTGGGAGTTGGCCTGGCAAATAACCGGTTTTAATGAACCATCGCGCCATGTGGAGGAAGACAGCAAGGGGGAAATATGGGTAAGTCATGCCTATAAAGGGTTAAATAAATTAACACTTAGTGCCGATCTAAGAAAAGTTATTGCTAACAAATATTTTGATGAGAAAAATGGCCTGCCTGGTAATTATAACATCAATGTATTTAACCTGGAAAGCAAGATTGTATTCTCGTCCGATTCGGGTTTTTATATGTATGATGATCTGAGCAACCGCTTTAGCAAATATGAAGTGCTGAATAAAAAACTTGGCCCTTTTGCTACATCAAACAAAATAATTAACGCCGGCATGCACCGGTATTGGTTTATTAACCATGGTAAGGTAGCCCTTGTCGATTTCTCTCAACCGGGGAAACTTAGTATCAACTCCAGTGTATTTAGTGTGCTTGATGGGCATATGGTACAATATTATGAGAATATCAGTCGTATCAGTGATAACTTGTACCTGATAAGTGTCGACGATGGTTTTGTCATATACAATACCGGCGAAGATGAAAGCACTAAGGCCGCCATTACCTTGCCCACGGTATTGATCAGGCGGATTGAGGATATTACAGATAAATATAAAACATTAAGTGAAAACGGAAGTAGTAACAGCGCGCTGCAAATCCCAGCCACGCGTAATAACATCCGCATTGCTTACGCGTTGCCTTATTACAGACAAGCCAATATCAAATTTCAATATTATTTAAGCGGTTATTCCGGCGAGTGGTCTGACTGGACTACGGCTACGCAAAAGGATTTTACCAATCTTTCAGCGGGTACTTACGAGTTTAAAGTACGGGCACGCATAAATAATGCAATAAGCACAATTACCGTTTTCAATTTTGAGGTATTGCCCCCATGGTATGCCACTAAAACGGCTTACCTGGTTTATTTTATACTGTTTATAGCGGTGTTGCTCGCCGGCAAGAAGATATATGAGCGCAAGCTGCGTAAAGACCATCAGAAAATAGCCGACAGACTGAAAAAGAAGCAGGATGAATTACTAAAACTAGAAGCTGAGGCCAATGAAAAGCAAATTGCTAAACTGCAAACTGAAAAACTACAAACCGAACTAGATTCGAAAAACCGGGAACTGGCCAATACGGCATTATCATTAACCTATAAAAACGAAATATTACAAAAATTGAGTGAAGAACTCTTAAAAGTTAAAGACCGCACAGGCCAGAAACTTCCTGAACACCAGCTCAATAAAATTCAGAAAGTAATTAACGAGGGGATGGATAATGAGCGCGACTGGAACCTTTTTGAAAAAAGTTTTAATGAAGCGCACGAAAATTTTTTCAAAAAATTATCGGCCCATCATCCTGGCCTTGTCCCTAATGATCTAAAACTTTGTGCTTATTTGAGAATGAATATGAGCAGCAAGGAACTGGCTTCTTTGCTCAACATAACACTGCGGGGCGTAGAAATACGACGTTATAGGCTCCGCAAGAAGCTGGACCTACCACACGATACCAACCTTGCAAAGTTCTTGTTGGAGCTATAATACTACATCATTACCTCTCCTGGCCTGTTATAAGCCCTACTACACATTGATTTATGATTAATTGTAACTAACTCATAATAAATCATTTATAATTATTTCACTTACATCAAGCGATATACATCACAACCGGATGTATTAATGTAGAGTTTTATTTTTTGTACAAGCAAAAAAACAAGCTCAACTTCAATGGTGCATTATTACATAGCACACCACACCAATTTTTAACCACTTATTGAAAAAAGTATGAAAGGAATTTTTACTAAAACTTCTGTTTTAATTGCTTTTTGCTGCCTATTATTTATTACATCAGTTTCCGCGCAAACCACGACTATAAAAGGTGTGGTTACCGATGGATTGGCCAGGATGAGTTTACCCGGCGCAAGTGTGATTATTAAAGGCACCACCACAGGCACACAAACAGACGTTAATGGAAAGTATACCATTAACGCGCCGGCCAATGCTATATTGGTATTCACCTCTATTGGTTACGATAAACAAGAGGTGTCGGTTAATGGCCAAACCGAGATCAATGTCACCTTAACTTCCTCAACACAACAACTAAACCAGGTGGTCGTGGTAGGTTATGGTACACAACGTAAGCGCGACCTTACCGGTGCCATTACCAGCGTTAAAGGCGAAGACATTGCTAAATTTACAGTTACCAACCCCATTGCCGCCTTGCAAGGTAGCGTAGCTGGCTTATCGGTGGTAAATTCGGGCACGCCTGGTGCCGCCCCTATAGTACGTATAAGAGGTATAGCCAGTACTAACAATGCTGACCCGTTGTATGTGGTTGATGGTTTATTGCAAACGAACATCGATTTCCTTAATCCAAATGATATTGAAACTATCGATTTGTTGAAGGATGCGTCATCTACAGCTATTTATGGCTTAAAAGGAGCTAACGGTGTTATTGCCATCACTACAAAACGTGCAGCTAAGGGTAAAACAAGCGTAAATTTCCAAAGTAATTTTGGTATACAGCATGTTAATAATAAAATTGATGTGGTAGATGCCGCCGGTTTTAAAAAGCTTTACAGTGCGCAGTTAGCCAACCTTAATGCCGCGCCATTTGACTTTACAAATTACATAGCCAATACCGATTGGCAAAGCCTTATTTTACGAAACGCCGTTATAAATACCGATAACTTAACCGTATCAAACAACAACGATAAAAGCACTACTATATTTAACTTGGGTTATAGCGACCAGCAAGGTGTTGTGAGATATGGCGATTATAAAAAATATCTTGTCCGTTTAAGCGAGGAGATTAAAATTAATAATAACATTAAGGTAGGGGGCAGCATTAATGGCTTTAAATGGCAGCAAGACCCAACGGCGGTTGGCCTTAATGCGGGTATCTATGCCGCGCCTATCGCGCCTGTGCAAGCGCCAGGCGATGATATTTATTATACCATGCCATCATTTCAGCGGGCACAGGTGGGTAACCCTATAAATGCTATCAACCGATCGCGCGGTAATTCAATTAATGGCGGCTATCGGATAAATGGTAATGTTTTTGCGGAGATCAAATTCTTAAAAGATTTTACTTTTAGATCAACATTTTATACCGATCTGGGCTTTAATAACGCCCGTAGCTATAATCCACTGCCTTTTACTGTTGTTAACTTAGGTGAAGGTAGCAATCCAACCACCACATTTACTGATAAAACGGTAAAAACGAGCGTTAGTCAAAGCGCTAACGAATACCGTAGCTTCCAGCAGGACCATATTTTAACTTATGATAAGGACCTTAAAGGCGGGCATAGGTTAAATATAATAGCGGGTTTTACAACCGTTCAGTTATCAAGCACCTTATTAAGCGGTTCACGTACAGATACTACACTTAATGTACCTTTTAACTCCAACCTTTGGTATTTAAATATTATTAACGCCAATAACCCCATCAGCAACAGCGGCGGTGGTAGTTTAGAAAGTCAAACCGGTATATTTGGTCGTGCAAGCTACGCTTACAAAAGTAAATACCTGGTAAATGCCACCATCAGAAGAGACGGCAGCTCGAGGTTCGCACCTCAAAACCGTTGGGGTACCTTTGGTAGTATAGGTTTAGGTTGGGTCGCCAGCGAAGAGGATTTCTTTAGAAACCTTGCACCCGGTATCGATTTCTTAAAATTCCGTGCCGCATTTGGTAAATTGGGTAACCAAAACGCGGTACAGCCAAATTTGTATCAGCAAACGCTCAACAGTGGTATTACAGCGGTATTTGGCGATAATGTTTACCCGGCAGTTACTGCCGCTTACCGGCCCGATTCAAACCTGCATTGGGAGGTTGTGAGGGGTATAGACCTCGGTGTGGAATTACGCACGCTGCATAACCGCTTAAATCTTGAAGTTGGCGTATACAACAAAACAACCGACGGACTCTTAACCACCTTTACCTTACCGGGTGCAGCAGGCACACAGCAGGCATATTTTACCAATTTGGGTAAATTAACCAACAAAGGTATTGAAGTAAACCTGGGTTGGAACGATAGGATCGGGAAAGATTTTAGCTATAGGGTTAATACCAACTTTAGCTATAATAAAAATATAGTGAACTCGGTGGGGAATACAACCGCCTTCCAGCTTTTGGGCAACGGCGGCATCAACGTTACCGAAACGGGTAATTCGGTAGGCTATTTTTATGGTTACAGACAAGTTGGTGTTTACCAATCAACAGCTGATTTAACTAACCAGCCACACTTTGCCAATTCCCTTCCCGGTGATATTGCTTACGCGGATATAAACGGTGATGGTGTAATAACTACGGCCGACAGGACTTACCTGGGTACGCCATTCCCGCCGTACAACTATGGATTAAGTGTATCACTTGCCTACAAAAATTTGGATGTATTATTAGCGGGCCAGGGCGTAGCAGGTAATAAAATATGGCTGCAACGCCGCACAGCTAACTTTGCCGTATTAAACTACGAAAGCAACAGGTTAAACGCCTGGACAGCGCCCGGCACCAGCAACGTTGAGCCAATATTAGACAACTCACGTGGCAACAACTACCTGTTCAGTTCGTATTACTTAGAGCCGGGCGATTATTTCCGCCTGCGCAACATACAGGTAGGCTATAATCTGCCAACAGCTTTAAACGGTAAAATTGGTGTTCAGAACATCAGGATATTTGTTAGCGGCGAAAATATTAAAACCTGGACGAAAGCTACAGGCTACTCGCCCGAACCGCAAATTGGGAGCTTGCTAAGCGGTGGGGCCGATAATGGCACTTATCCGGTTCCTGCTATTTACACCGTTGGTTTAAACGTAACTTTCTAATCATCATATCAGATAAAAGAAAATGAAAAATCTTAACAAAAAACAAAAGTATCTGGGTATGGCGGTATTGGCTATGCTGATGATATCTTCAAACTTCGGCTGTAGAAAATTCCTGGATACGCAAAGGCAAGGCGAGTACTATGCCGAAAATTATCCTTATCCGGGCAGTTCAGGCCCCTATGATCAATATCTGTTTGCAGCCTATAATAATTTACGTGCCTATAATGTACACGTAGCCGCGTTTTTCCTATCTACCAGTGTGCGCAGTGATGACGCAGATAAAGGCAGCACCCCAAGTGATGGCGGCGCAGATGCGATCAGTATGGATAACTTTCCGGTGCTGCCAACTAATGGTTTTGTAAACGATATGTGGAATGGCTATTTTACATTAATTACTAATTGCAATATAACCATAGACCAGGTACACAATGCCACCACAATTGTTGCTACCGACCAGCAAAAAATATTAGCCGAAGCCGAAGCAAGGTTTTTACGGGGCTATGCTTACTTTAACATGGTGCGTTTTTGGGGAAGGGTGCCTTTGGTAGATAAACCGGTAACCGTTTCAGGCTCAAATTTACCACAAAGCACGGCGGCGCAGATCTACACCTTTATTGAAAGCGACCTGACTTTTGCCGCAGCTAATTTGCCATTAAGCTGGGATAAAAAATTTGTTGGCCGTATTACTTCCGGTGCTGCTAATGGGTTATTAGCCAAAGTTTATCTTACCGAGCAAAAATGGGCACAGGCCGCTACTGCCGCAACCGTAGTGATGAACAGCGGGCAATATGATTTATCTACACCTTACGATAAAATATTTGGCGAATCGGGGGAGAATAGTAAAGAATCGGTTTTTGAAGTACAGGCCACAGCCAGCTTTGCCACTAAAACTGCTAACGGCATCCAAAATGCGCAATACCAGGGTGTTAGGGATGGCGGAGTTTGGAACCTGGGGTTTGGTTGGAATGTGCCAAACGATAACCTGGCTGCTGCTTACGAACCTAATGACCCCCGATATGCACGTACCTTTTTGCTAAGAAGCACGGCTACCACTACCTATAAAACAGTGTACGGCGAAAATACAGCCACCACGTGGATAAACCCGGCTTATAACCACAAAATGTATACTAACCCATCATTCAGGGCATTATATGGTGATAACTCAGGCTGGTGGATGAACATGCGTATTCTACGTTATGCCGATGTGGTCCTGATGTTTGCCGAGGCAGCCAATGAAAGTGGTAACACCGCAGGCGCCGTGACTGCGTTAAATAGTGTCCGGACAAGGGCGCGGGGCACCGCTGCCGCGACTGTATTGCCAAACATTACCAGTACAGACCCGGCTGTGGTGAGAGAAGCTATCCGCCATGAAAGAAGGATTGAGCTGGCTATGGAGCACGATCGCTTTTTTGATATTGTACGCTGGGGCATTTCACAATCCGCAATGAGCAGTGCCGGCAAAACAAATTTCCTGGCCAGCAGGGATAATTTACTACCTATACCGCAAACTCAAATAGACCTGAGTAAAGGCGTATTGACACAAAATCCTGGTTATTAATTAAAACTACAAAGATGAAATTCACAAAAATATATAAAGGCGGCTCTTTTTTATTGCTGGCATTGGCTGTAATAACCTGGTCGTCATGCAAAAAAGATGGCAATCCCAACAAATTGCCTGGTGTATCAACTGATACCTATGTGGGCAAGGTTGATGGCTTTAATACCTCTGAAGAGATTTACCCGGCAAACCTGGTGGCCTACTGGAGTTTTGACAATACCGTTAACGAAAAGTTAAGCAGTACCGCACCTACAACATCGGTTGGCAATACTTTTATTACCGCCGGCGTAAGGGGACAGGCCTTGGCCTTAAACAATGGTTATTTATATTATGCCAGCCAGTTTAACGCTTTTAAGGTGGCGGCTTTAAAAAGCTTCACGATTAGTGCCTGGGTACAGATATTAAATAATGGATCAAAAAAAACCATGTTATTTCAACTGGCACGCCCGGGTATTTTCAATGGTAATATCAACTTTGTGTTAGAAACAAATTCAAGGGCTGCTACGGTTACCGATGCCATTACGATACACCCAACCTTTACTGGTCAAAACGGCGGTACACAGGATAACCTAAACACCGCCAACGGAACTTTTCCCTTTCTTTCGCCCAAAATTGGGGCAAATGTTTGGGCGCATATGGTTATCACTTATGATGCTGCCACCGGTATCTTCCAAATATGGGGTAATGGGCTAAAAATTGGTGTCCCCGCTTTCCAAAGCCGCGGCACAGGTACCACGCTGTTCAATTCGTTTGAGCCAAGTGAGGTAATTTTCGGCGGTAATTATAATGTTATCCCGGGCAAAACAGTATCCACCGATACCAGCTTCGGCGCCATGACGGGGAGTATTGATGAAGTGAGGATATACAACACGGTGCTGCCTGATGCTTATATCATATCGTTATACAAATTAGGCCTTGCCGGAAAATAAAACACAAATCCCAACAGGCGTTTGCGCGGTTGCAGTTTGCCTGTTGGGTTAATAAAACTTAGCTTTAAATGTATATTACCAGTATAAAACGGTCGGCTTTTTTTTATTTAGTTGCATTTGTCCTGTTGCTTTTTACCGGATGTAAAAAAAACTCGGCACCCGCAGACAATAGCCCACTTGATGCCTCACTTTCATTTACCGTTAATGGCCAGTATAACGGCACCTTTATTTATAACGGGCTGGGTACCAATCCAACTGTTACCATTACTTTTTCTGAAGCAATTGATGCCGCTACGATCACCGCCGGGGTTACACTTACCAATAGCGGTAGCCCGGTAGCCCTGACCACGCAACTGCAAAATGGTAATAAAACGCTGGTTGTTACCCCCCAACAAGCGCTCGTGTCCTTAACTACGTATACGCTTAACGTTAGTAATAGCATTAAAACAGCATCAGGCGGTCGCCTGGTCAACCCGGTAGCTATCCAGCTAAGCACTGCTTTGGATGATACCGACAAATTCCCCCGCATTACCGATGAGGAATTGCTCACGCTGGTGCAAAAGCAAACCTTTAAGTATTTTTATGATATGGGGCACCCGGTAAGCGGCCTTGCTTTAGAGCGCAATACCTCGGGAAATACCGTAACCACCGGCGGTTCGGGCTTTGGCATCATGGCGCTGGTGACGGCTGTTAACCGTAATTTTATCACTCGTGCCGACGGTTTGGCCCGGATGCAGAAAATAATAGCCTTCCTTAAAACTGCCGATCGTTTTCATGGCGCATATCCACATTGGATGGACGGTGCGACAGGGAAAGTGATCCCTTTTAGTACTAAAGATAATGGCGGCGATTTGGTGGAAACATCGTACCTGATGGCTGGCTTGTTAACCGCCCGTCAATATTTCACAGGTGCTGACGCGGGAGAAACCACACTGCGCAATGATATCAATACTTTGTATAATGCGGTTGAATGGAGCTGGTACCGTAAGGATAATAGCGATGTACTTTACTGGCACTGGAGCCCAAATTATGCCTGGGACATGAGTGTGCCTATCCGCGGCTGGAACGAGTGTCTGATCACTTATGTGTTAGCCGGTGCTTCAACCACCTACCCAATTCCAAAATCGGTTTATGATGCCGGATGGGCGCAAAATGGCGCTATGAAGAATGGGAATACTTATTACGGCGCACAGTTACCTTTAGGCCCGGCAAATGGTGGTCCGTTGTTTCTTGAGCATTATTCGTTCCTTGGGATAAACCCCAAAGGCTTGGCTGATGCTTATGCTAATTACGAAACACAAACTAAAGCGCACACCCTTATTAATTATAACTATTGCAAAGCCAATCCAAAGGCATATATGGGTTATGGCGAAAATTGCTGGGGCTTAACGGCAAGCGATATATCGGGTGGTTATACCGCCAGTTCACCAACTAATGATGTGGGTGTTATTGCTCCTACGGCAGCGATTTCATCCATGCCGTATACGCCAACCGAAGCTATGCAGGCCCTCAAGTTCTTCTATTATAAAATAGGGAATAAAACCTGGGGTGCCTATGGCTTTTACGACGCTTTTTCGTTGCAGCAGCAATGGTTTGCCACATCAACCCTGGCTATTGACCAAGGGCCTATCATTGTTATGATAGAAAACTACCGGACCTCATTAATATGGAACCTGTTTATGAGTTGTCCCGAAGTTAAAGCCGGCATGAAGAACTTTGGCTTTACCAGCCCTAACTTGTAATACAAATGAAATTCAGACACATCAAAATAATGCCGGCCTTTTTATTGGTTTTTTGCTGCGCCTGTTCACAGGGGCAGGATGCCAGGCCTGCAGCAGCGCTAACAATCAAAAAAGGTTTGACCGATAATCAATTATTGAACCTGGTGGAAGAGAAAACCTTTCAATATTTTTGGGCTGGTGCCGAATCTGTTTCGGGGCTGGCGCGCGAACGTTACCACTCGGATAATGATTATGCTCAGCACGATAAAGATGTGATAGCGACCGGTGCTTCAGGCTTTGGTATGATGGCCATAGTTACAGGCATCGAAAGGCATTTTATCACCCGTAAGGCGGGTGTTAAACGTTTTGAACAACAGGTTAGTTTTTTAGAAAAAGCCGATCGTTTCCATGGGGCGTGGCCGCATTGGATGTTCAATACAGGCCAGGTAAAGCCATTTAGCAAATTTGATGACGGCGGCGATTTGGTAGAGACTGCTTACCTGGCACAAGGTATGCTTTGTGCGCGCCAATATTTAAAAAAGGGCAATAAAGCCGAAAAATTACTGGCTACGCGGATTGATAATTTGTGGAAAGGTATTGAATGGGACTGGTACCGCAACGGTGATAAAAATGTGTTATACTGGCACTGGTCGCCCAACGTTGGCTGGAAAATGAATTTCGCAGTAGCCGGTTACAACGAATGCCTCATTATGTATATCCTGGCGGCCTCCTCACCAACCCATGGCATTCCTGCAGCAGTTTATCACGAGGGCTGGGCACGCAATGGCGGCATCAGCACAGACATTAAACCTTTTGGCTATCCAATTAAATTAAAGCATAATGGCGCTGCAACCAGTGTAGGCCCGCTATTTTGGGCGCAGTATTCCTACCTGGGCTTAAGCCCAAAAGGACTGACCGACCGATATGCCGACTACTGGCAGGAGAATCAAAATAGCACGCTCATCAACCGGGCTTATTGTATAGCTAATCCTAAACATTTCAAAGGCTACGGCGAAGATTGCTGGGGCCTGACAGCCAGCTATTCGGTAAAGGGTTACGCGGGGCATAGCCCGGGGCACGATCTGGGTGTGATATCACCAACAGCCGCCTTGGGCTCTTACTGCTACACACCAGGAGAATCGATGAAAGTGATCAGGCATTTATATGAAGACCTGGGCGATAAGGTTTGGGGCGAATACGGTTTTTATGATGCTTTTAGCGAAACTGACAACTGGTATCCAAAACGCTACCTAGGTATTGATGAAGGGCCGATTATAATTATGATAGAAAATGGCCGGACTGGTTTATTATGGCATTTGTTTATGAGCAGCCCGGAGATAAAAGCAGGATTAAGAGAACTGGATTTTAAAAGTCCCTATCTAAAATAAAAACCAGCAAAATAACGTACGACAAAGAATATGAAAAGAGCGGTAACGATTTGGTACTTGACAGCCCTGCTGGCAACAACTGCCTATGCGCAAGGTAAAAAGCCTGTAATGACCGAACAGGTCAAAATGAATACTTTTATTGCTCATCTGATGGCGAAAATGACGGTGGATGAAAAAATAGGCCAGCTAAACCTGGTTACCGGCGGCGAAGCCACTACCGGCGCAGCGGTTAGTACAGATGTGGAGAACAAAATAAAAGCAGGCCGGGTTGGGGGTGTGTTTAGCTTAACTACACCTGCCAAAGTGCGCAAAACACAGGAGATGGCAGTTAATTACAGCCGCTTGCATATCCCCCTTATTTTTGGCCAGGATGTGATACATGGCTATAAAACGTCTTTCCCTATTCCGCTTGCCCTGGCCGCAAGCTGGGATATGGAGTTAATTAAGCGTACGGCCCGTGTAGCGGCTACGGAAGCGAGCGCTGATGGAATTAACTGGACCTTCTCACCGATGGTTGATATTGCCCGGGACCCGCGCTGGGGACGTATAGCCGAAGGGAGTGGTGAAGACGCTTATCTGGGGTCGGCCATAGCTAAAATAATGGTACAAGGCTATCAGGGCGACGATCTGAAAAAAAACAACACCATTATGGCTTGTGTTAAACACTTTGCCTTATATGGCGCTGCCGAGGCGGGCCGTGATTATAACACCACCGACATGAGCCTGAACCGAATGTATAATGAATATTTACCACCTTACAAGGCAGCTGTAGATGCAGGCGCAGGCAGCATCATGGCATCATTTAACGACATTAACGGCACGCCGGCTACAGCCAATAAATGGCTGCTTACCGATGTTTTGCGCAAGCAGTGGGGCTTTAATGGTTTTGTAGTATCGGATTATACAGGCGTAAGCGAAATGACCGCGCATGGACTTGGAAATTTGCAGCACGTATCGGGCCTAGCATTAAAGGCAGGGATGAATATGGATATGGTGAGCGAAGGTTTTTTGACAACGCTTAAAAAATCATTAGCAGAAGGTAAAATTAATATAACTGATATCAATACGGCCTGCAGGTTAATCCTGGAGGCGAAATATAAATTAGGCCTGTTTGATGACCCCTATAAATATTGCAGCGAAGAGCGCGCTAAAAACGAAATATTAACACCCGATCACTTAAGGTTGGCACGCGAAGCCGCCACGCAGACATTTGTATTGCTGAAAAATCAAAACCATACGCTCCCCCTTAAAAAGGCCGGGACGATTGCCGTGATTGGCCCGCTGGGGAATACCCGGTCAAACATGCCCGGCACCTGGAGCGTAAATGCCGACTTAGCGGCTACGCCCTCGTTGTTAGAAGGTTTAAAAACCGTAGCCGGCGATAAGGCAAATATCACCTACGCTTTAGGTGCTAATTTGTTGAGTGATGCGACGGAGCAAAAAAATGCAACTATGTTTGGTCGCGAGATCGATAGAGATAGCCGTCCCGAACAAGAGGTGATTGGCGATGCGATAAGGCTTGCCGAAAAAGCTGATGTCGTGGTTGCTGCACTGGGCGAAGGGTCTGAAATGAGTGGCGAAAGCTCAAGCCGTACAAGTATTGATATCCCTGCTGTACAGCAACGTTTATTGGCCGCGTTGCTAAAAACAGGGAAGCCGGTGGTCTTGGTTTTATTTACCGGCCGCCCTTTGGCCATTAAATGGGAAAGCGACAACGTACCGGCTATACTTAATGTATGGTTTGGCGGCACACAAGCGGCTTTAGCCATAGCTGATGTTTTGTTTGGCGACGTAAACCCATCGGGTAAGCTACCTGTTACCTTCCCGCAAAACGTTGGGCAGGTGCCAATTTATTATAGCCACAAAAATACCGGCAGACCTTTGCCTGATGGTCACTGGTTTACCAAATTCCGATCAAATTATCTCGACGTGAGTAACGAGCCATTATATCCATTCGGTTTTGGATTAAGCTATACCACATTTACCTATAGTGGCATTAAATTAAATAGTGCTAACCTGAGACCCGGCGGCAGTATCACCGCAAGCGTTACCGTTACTAACACCGGCAGCGTAGAAGGCAAGGAAACCGTTCAACTATACACGCGCGACATGGAAGGTAGTATCACCCGCCCTGTAAAGGAGTTAAAAGGCTTCCAAAAGATCAGCCTCAAACCGGGTGAGCATAAAGAGGTAACCTTTACCATTACCGGGAATGATCTTAAGTTTTACGATGCTCATCTTAAATATGTTGCCGAACCAGGCGAGTTTAAAATATTTGTTGGCCCAAATTCACGCAATGTTAAAGAAAGTCACTTCACGCTATTAGGTCGTTGATGTTCCAGTAAATATATTAGCAAAAACAACATTAGGGTTAATGACGATGAGGCGGCTTAGATATTAAATTTTTTATATCAAATTGCGAAGGCCTACAGTTATTCTACCAATGTTAAAAGTGGATTGATCCTAAACGAAACATCGAATCCTAAAAAAGCGCCTTTGCAGCAAGGGGGGGATGTTTTCGAAAATAACAACAACTAAAAGAGAATTTTTACAGTGGAACATCGAACCTTTTTAGACTTCGATACAACTACTTTATTGTCAAAAAGTTAGGGACATAAAAAAAGGAAACGCTTGATATTTGCGTTTCCTTAAGCTCCCGACACTGGCGCTTTTTCGAAACATTTCGTTGAAAAATTACGAAGAATTGGAAATATTGGCGAAGATCCTTTAAAGAATTTCAAAGAATGATTAAATAAGATATCAGAATTTAATAACTAATCGATTCCATTTTTCTGCCTAAAGTCGATAACGTTCAGTTATCCTTCATTCGAGGTTTATTGCATAGTCATGGAAAACTCATCCGTGGGTATTTCCGCGAAGATTTTTTTCCTTTTTCGAGGTTGACTTGAGTATAGATTTGCGTGGCATACATCCGGTCATTACTCGGCCACAGTTCAACGGTAAGCCCCGGTATTCACGCAGTAGTCCACGTAGTTAATAAGCTGTACCACAAAATCACTAATCCGAACTTTCGGAATTGTGGATACCAAAGGAATACTTACAAAAATCAAATCTCTTGGGCGCCGATCTTATTCCAATAGGCTCTTTTGATTATGCAAACTGATAAAGCGGTACAGGTCCGTGGTGATGGCTTGGACTACTGGGTTTACCGACAGCATTTCCCAAGTGATGGTTTTATCCCTTATCATACTCCCGAATTTTTGAGCAATGACAGTTAGCATTCAAAATCAAATGACACTAACAAATATAAGAAAATAATATAGTTAATAACAATTGCTACACTTTGTTTGCACGAGGACTGTGCCGTTTTGCAGGTACGACATACCCGCTATGATGTTGAACCCACCATGCCTTATTTACCACTTGAGCAACCACCAGCGCGAGCCGGGTAAAATGTCAAGGCCGGGGCGCATCCGCTGAAAGCGGACAACTCGCGCCCCGCTTGTACAGCCTTTACTTTTTACCTCGGCGTGGGCTATTTTTGCGATAGTGGTGAATAAGAAATGGCTATTATTTTTTATCCCCCGGACCCGTTCAAAGATCCAGTAAGATGTTAAATGATTCCGATCACAGTTTTCTGCCACTTTGATCATTCCGACAGATCTAAAAGTTTGCAATCTTTGAATAATTTAGTAAATGAACTATGTTAGGCAAACTCACAGATGCACAAATGGAAGACCTGCTAAAGCAGCAGGTTACCGGTCGTATCGCATGTCATGCTGATGGCGATACTTACATTGTTCCGATCAACTACGTTTATAGTGCGCCATATATTTACAGTCATGCCGGAAAAGGTAAAAAGATCGATATGATGCGCCTGAACCCTAAGGTTTGTTTTGAAGTAGATGAGATAAACAATATCTTTCACTGGAAAAGCGTAGTGGCTTGGGGAGAATTTGAGGAGGTAACCGATCTGGAAGAAAAGGAACGGTTAATGCAAGGCCTTATTCATCGGATCATGCCTTTTTCTAACAACCCCGGCGACCATCCCTCTCATGGCATCACCGAACGCGACAGCGATATTGGTGATACTGTAGAGATTATTATTTACAAGATTCGGTTAGACCGGATGACCGGACGTTTTGAGCAAAGCCAAAATTAGCCTGGCATAATAACAGCAGTCACTCCTATATTTTCGGTATGCTCCCGGGGCAATACCAGGGCAGTTACTTTTACATTCATTATAATGCCATCTTTTTTAAGTGCCGCCTGTTGCCGATATAATCAGCCCAGCTGTTAATTCCGGATTTGGGGTAAATAAATATACTAAGGGAATTCAAAAGCGAAGTTGATTCGATCATTTTTAAACGAATAATCATCGCGCTTATACATCATTTTTAACGTCCGGCTAATCGGTCAGGAAGCGTGTGATAGATCGCTTGTTCTAATTTAGCGTCTAACTGGTAGACATCCTCATAATTAACAAGTTGCCCATCCTTAATGAAACAAGTCAGATAAGTGATCTTTAATGGCATGGGTGCCTTCAAACGAAATACATGCCCCTTGCCTCCTTGCCTGGTTTTAAGTAACATGGCAGACTGATTGGCTTGCCCATCTGCCTTTAATAATAAGCTGGCCAGCTTTTCAGGCGCTTCCACGCCAATATTGCCACGACTGAATGCCCGGTGGCTGCTTTTAAACCAGTCGGGGGCCGTCATTTCGATCATATCTATCTTGTAGCGGCTGGCAAACGGGAAAACCAGGAGCGACGTTGAAAGACCGGCCTGTTTGGCGATCGACCGTGGAGTAACTTCTATTGTACGTAATTGCCCGGGTATTTCAAGACGTGGCACCGCCGTAACAGCATAAATTTCGCTTTTTAACAGCGGTGTGGGCGTTGTGGGGCTGCCTGTTACAATTTTAAATTGATAAGTAGAATCAGCAAGGTAAACACTTAACATAAAGGATGGTATATTTACCTGCATATAGGGCCCCTCGCCGATATCAGCCCAACGCAACCTTTCCATATTGATGGCAACCTTGCGCACATTTTCTTCAGGGACTTCGTAGCAATCACCCACGTATTGCCCTTTCCATTTATGCATCCACTGCTGCAATTCCAGATAGGCTACTGATTTCGGTTGCACAGCTAACAGGGTTGGCGAAATGTCAGCTTGTGCCAGGGCAATACCAAGTATAGCTTCCACCCGGCTGCCGCCCAGGCCTGCGTCAATACGATTCGCTGGGTATTCGGGGTTTAGTTTCCCGTAATGTAAATGATTCATTAATGTAAACATGGCATCTGTGAGCATCAATTCGAACCGGGCCTGCTTATCTTTACTAATGCTGCCCGGTTTTTCGAAGATATCGTGCAACAGATCGTAACGCAGTTCATCAGGATGATAGTCTGCATGTGCAAGTCCATATTGTAAAACACAATCCAATAATAACATGGCTTGCCAGGCATGGCCGGTCTCCCCTTTTTCCTTTTTCAGCCATACCGGCTTAAAATCCCGCGCGGTATAAAACCTTTTTACCGAAAGGGGGAAATAAAGCGGCAACTGTTTTTTGTTATGCAGTTGTGTGCTAATGTTATCGGCCAGGCTGGTGTCTGCGATGGCGGCTTTTACCGGGTTAAAGCTAAAGATTGCTATAAATAAAATTACGGTCAGCGCAGTTGATCTCAATGCTTTCATCTTATTTCTTTTTATACAAAAGTCCTATTGCTAGACCGCATCGCGAATGACCCCAGTCAATTATAGACGTGCGGAAGATCATTTTTCCGGGAACAAGGCCCTCGTATCCTTGCATTTATGAAAAAGACAAGTATTAAACATTTAACTTTTGCGCACCAGGCTTGCTTGAGAGGCCTGGAATTTTACGAAATAGAAATCCGTTTTCTGCAGGAACGATTAGAAGAAATAGCCGCGGGTAATACAAGCCGTGAAGTAGCTGAACAGGTAGAACATTTTCAAAATCAACTAATTATCCACCAGGAACAGATCGATATTCTTAAACATCGGGTAAAAGAAAATCTCGACAAACTGGCAACCGACATTAAATTGTCAGAGAATTTTATCCAGGAAACTACAGTTACCGAAGCGAATAAGATAGCGTCGGATTACCAGGATGAGGAAAACATGTTTAATGAAATGCGGCGCTTTTTTAACCGTTTTGCCACCCAATGGATGTAATCGCGAAACTAATAAATTACATGCCCCTCGGCATATGACCACCGTCATGTTCAAACATGATCCTAGTCAGAGCTGGGAAACGGGTTAAGGACTACCTTAGCCACATGGACATAGATAAGAAAGCAAACCCTGCTAATGCAGTTTACCTACAATCTTTAGGCGCCGCCGGGACAGTTACAGGTTCTAAACATTTATTGGCTACACCTGATATCACCATAATGGTCGATTGCGGACTTTTCCAGGGCATCAAAGCACTAAGGGAGAGGAACTGGGAAAAACCACCTGTTAATCCTGCAGAAATTGGTGCATTGATCCTGACACATGCGCATCTGGACCACTGTGGCTATATCCCGCTATTTGTAAAGAACGGCTACCATAAACCAATTTATATGAGCAGGCCGACACGGGATCTCGCAGAGATCATTCTGAGAGATTGTGCCAAATTACAGGAAGAGGATGCCGTACGGGCCAACAGACATGGTTTTAGCAAACACCACCCGGCACAGCCACTCTACACCGTGGCTGATGTAGAAGCGGCATTGCCCCTATTTAAAGTTTGTGATACCGAAACTACAGTGAAGCTGAATGAACATGTAAGTTTCGAATTTTACCCATGTGGGCATATTGCTGGCGCTTGTTCTGCTAAGTTTAATTGTTACGGTAAAACTGTTCTTTTTTCAGGTGATATTGGCCGCGAATACTCCGAATTGTTACCGGCGCCTGAACCTTTGGCCGATGCTGATTTTGTGATCATGGAATCGACTTATGGAGATCGCTTACATAGCTCAGCTGATACGGCACAGGAATTGGCCATGGTGATCAACGACACATTGTTTCATAAAGGAAATATACTTATACCCTGCTTTGCCGTAGGTCGTGCACAGGAGGTAATGCATTTGATCTATCGTTTAAAACAACAAAAAACTATCCCAGCACCTGTGCCTGTATTTCTTGATAGTCCAATGGCCGCTTCTGCAGGGAAAGTACTGTTGCATTATCCAGAGTGGTTCATTATAGATGAAAAGGAATGCGCGCGTATGTTCAGCGGCGTAACCATCAATGAAGATTACGAGCATACTAAACAGATCATTAAACAACGGGGAAGCAAGATTGTGCTGGCGGCTAGCGGTATGCTGACCGGCGGCAGAGTATTGGAGTATTTAAAGCATGACCTGACAGACGCCAGGAATACAATTGTATTGATCGGCTTTCAGGCCGAGGGAACAAGGGGAAGAGCATTATTAAATCGCACCCATGAAATTAAAATACATGGGAAATACTACCCGGCGAAGGCCCAGATCAAAGAAATTGAAGGTTTATCTGCCCATGCTGACCAAAGAGAATTATTAAATTGGTTAGGACAATTCAAGGTCAAAAGCCCCAAGGTATATCTTGTACATGGTGAGCCCTGCGCACAGGACGCGCTAAGGATAAAGATAAATGACGACTTGAATTTAAAGGCGGTGCTGATGAAAGAGTTTCAAAAGGAATTGCTATTTAATGTCTAATGAAATATCATATGTATCCATACACGTTATAAACTGGGAGAAAGAAAAAATCGAATTAGTGATTAGTGCCTGTAATCTTAGAGGCAGTTATTGATACAGGCTAATAATTCCTTATCGTCAAAAGGTTTGACCAGGTAATGTCGCACGCCGAGGGACTTAGCTTTTGCTAGATCAGCGCGTTCGGATTGTGCAGTTGTAAAAATGAAAGGGATTGAACGGGTATTAGGATTATTTTGAAGGGTATCAAACACATCATAGCCGTTTAGTCCGGGCATCACCACATCGCAAACGATCAGATCAGGGATTTGCTCAGCGATCAATTCCAGCGCACGGCTTCCGTCGCCAGCAGCCAGTACATCATAGCCTTCCAATTCCAGAAGTTCGACTGTGTTTTCACGAATATCGTCGTTGTCCTCAATTAGTAAGATCAGGCACGCCATTACTGAAATAATTGTACAAGTGCAATATACAACTTATACGAATATCCATGATATTGGTTACATGATATTGTGCTATTGCACACTTTTTTTACGACCCGTTGTCATCTGCCATTTGCTATGTATGTCCCAATTTTGTTTTAAATACAAAATTGTTGAGATGTATAAATTGTTATTACTAACCTTTGTCGTTTTTTTCTTTTCTTGTAAAAGGCCAGGCAGTATCCATCCGCAGCGCAAAGATATCATCCAGACGGTCTACGCCTCGGGCAAGATTATGGCCGACAGTGAATATACCGTTTATGCACTAAATACCGGAACGGTAATACGAAAACTTATCAAGGATGGCGACAAGGTAAAAAAAGGACAATTATTGTATGTACTTCGTCATACCGGTTCCTCAGCAAAAATGGAAGCTGCCAGCAGCGTATATGCTAACGCTCGGCAAAACCTCTCTGCAAATTCGAGTATATTAAACGACCTGAAGATCACCATGCAAAATGCAGACCTGAAATTCAGCAATGACTCACTTTTATACAGCCGTTATAAAAACCTTTGGGCACAAAATATTGGCACCAGAGTAAACCTTGACAATGCCGAAACCCAGTATAATATATCGTTCAATCAAAAAAGGTCAGCGAAGGAAAAATACTATTCAACCCGGAATGATCTACAACTAGCCCTTAAAAATGCTCAAAGCCAGGCCGAAAGTCTAAAGTCAGACCTGGACAATTACTTTATCAGGGCAGAAAATCCCGGCACGGTTTACGAAACGCTAAAAGAAAATGGAGAGGCTGTAAAAATGAGTGAAGCTGTAGCCCTGATGGGACGATCCGACTCGCGGATTATTAAACTGGCCGTTGACCAGCAGGATATCGATCAGATCAAACCCGGCCAAACTGTGCTGCTAAAAACAGACGTCAGCGGCGAGCGCATTTTTAAAGCGCAAGTTATACGCACTTATCCCGTGATGAATGAAGCTGACCAAACTTTCAGAGTTGATGCTGTTTTTATCGACGCTGCTGCACAATCTTATATACACAGTTCGGTAGAGGCTAATATTATTGTAAACCGTAGATCGCATTCTCTCACAATCCCCATAAATATGCTGATGAATGGGGACACAATCAGGATTAAACAACAAAACCGTGTGATCACCAAACGCGTGAAGGCGGGGATACGTACACTTAGCGAGGTAGAGATACTGAGTGGCGCTGATGAACATACCGAAATTGTTAATCCCGATAACAAATAGGCCATGTCGGTAGATATGCTCATAGCGCAACGACATCTGATGGCAAACAAAAAGCAAACATTAGTGGCCATGCTGGGCGTAACCTTTGGTATTGCGATGTTTATCCTGATGATCAGTTTTATGATAGGTGTAAATCAGTTTATGGAAAGCACCATGCTCTCTTTTACACCGGATATTCACATTTACAATGATATTAAAACCGATTATACCACTTCGGTTGCAGGGGAGTATTTTAAGGAGCAGCGGTTAATAGTTACTGTTGCGCACCCCAAACCTAAGCAGGTAAAATTGAATATAAAAAATGCCGCCGGTATCATGGCCGACCTTCACCATAACAAGCAAATCTCGGGCATCTCACCAATGGTAGGCACACAGGTTTTCTATAACTATGGCTCGGTGCAGATCAATGGTTATATCAACGGGGTCAACATTACCGAAGAGTCTCGCATGTTCGATCTTGCGGGAAAAATGGTTAGTGGCGTACCGAAGAATCTGCTTACTACCGATAAAGGAATATTAATGGGGAGCGGGCTGGCTGATAAACTAAACCTGGGTATGGGCGATCTGGTTAGCCTGGCCACGCCAAATGGCACAACCATGCGTTTTAGGGTGGTCGGAATTTTCCGCATTGGTATCAGTGCGGTAGATAACGTACGCAGTTACGTGAGCCTGGCGAACGGGCAACAGCTATTAGGGAAAGACAAAAGTTATATTACCGATATCAATATTAAACTACAGGATAACCGACAGGCGGGCTCAGTTGCCGACGATTTTTTTAAAAAGTACAATTACAAAGCCGACGATTGGGACACTGCCAATTCCTCGGTAAGCGCGTCTAACCTGGTGCGCAATGTATTGACCTATGTGGTTAGTATAACCTTGCTTATCGTCGCTGGCTTCGGTATTTATAATATCATGAACATGACTATTAATAATAAGATGAAAGATATCGCCATATTAAAAGCACAAGGCTTTGCCGGTAAGGATATTGTAAAGATATTTTTGAGTCAATCAGTTTTCATCGGTTTGCTGGGCGCTATAAGCGGGTTAATGCTGGGCTTTCTATTATCTTATGCCTTATCAAAGGTGCCTTTTCCGCAAAACGATTATGTAGCACTAAATTTTTTCCCCGTCGCTTTTAATCCGGCACATTACTTTTTTGGTCTTTTATTTGGATTGATCACGCCCTTTGTTGCCGGCCTGATGCCATCGCTTAAAGCGTCGAAAATTGATCCCGTTATTATTTTAAGAGGATGAGCGTAGCACTTACTGCTGAAAAGCTGAATAAATATTTTCACGAGCCCGAAGAATTCCGGGTACTGCAGGATATTACATTATCTGTCAATAAAGGAGAGTTTGTACCCATCATCGGCAAATCCGGCTGCGGCAAATCAACCTTGCTTTATCTGCTCAGCACGCTGGATACCGATTACACCGGTAACATTATGATCAATAATGAAAAAGTGACCGGCCTTTCCCAAAATCAGCTGGCAGCTTTCCGCAATGAACATATTGGCTTTGTATTTCAGTTTCATTTTTTACTGCCCGAGTTTACAGCATTGGAAAACGTGATGCTGCCGGCGTTAAAGTTGGGCCGATGGGGCAAGGACGAAATAACAGAACGCGCGCTTGATAAACTAAAGCAATTGGAAATGGATCAGTTTGCTCACAAATTGTCCGGTAAACTGTCGGGTGGGCAACAACAGCGTATTGCTATTGCCCGTGCGCTGATCAACGACCCAATGATCATTATGGCCGATGAACCTACTGGTAATTTAGACAGCGGCAACACCAAACTGGTATTCGATATTTTTAGCCGGTTAGCACATGAGGAAAACATAGCAGTATTAGCCGTTACACATGATCTTGACTTTGCTAAACATGCCGACCATGTCATTGAAATGATGGATGGTCACATCATCAGTTAATGTGCCCGGTATCAAATTTGCCATTGACGGTGGTCATTCTTTGTACTGCTGGGAGTACTCATCTTTGTGTCTATCAAACTATCAGCATCATGAAAAAGATACTTGTTTTAACCGACCTAAGTGATAATGCCGCACATGCTGCAAAAACTGCAATGAACTTAGCTGCGAAATTGAATTGCGAGGTCCTCCTTTACCACGCGATGACGTCTATACCAATTGTCCCGAACTATGCGGGGGGAGCTTTCGTAACAGAAACGGTGAGCATTTTTGCTGAAGAAAGTAACGAAAAATTAAAATTATTAGCTGACGAACTTCAGGCAGGTTCTACTATGGGGGTTCAGATCACTATCAAGAATGGAGAGGGCGGATTAGGCGAGAATGTAAAAGAGCTAATCAGGGATAATGATATTGAACTGATCGTTATGGGAGCCCCAGCGGGAGGAGTCTGGGATCATTTGCTTACAGGCAGCGAAACCCGTGCGGTTATTAGGAATACCGATCGACCGGTACTTTTTATACCCGCTGAACGGGACACTAAGTCTTTATTAAGATTGGTATTGGCCACCGACTACAATGAAACAGATTTGTGTGCCTTACGGTATTTAAGTAAATGGGTGGCTGATTATCATTGTTTGCTGGATATTGTTCACATCCAGGTTGGCGATGACGCGGCTTTATGGAGGCCGGAACAAAAGCAGGTATTCGAGATCTATTTGACCGGGCTGAATTACGCCGGGATTTGTTGCCATGATTTGCGCGGTAACGACCCGCTAAGCCGGCTTAACCGCTTTTGTGAAGACAAAAAGGTGGATGTATTAGCCATGGTTAATTATCATAACGATTTTTTTAGCAAGCTGCTGGGTACCAGTCAAACTTTTAAAGCGCTGCATCATTTGCAACTGCCCATATTGGTTTTCCCGGCTAACTTTTGTGATGAAACAATTTGTCCGATGTAAAGATGAGTAAAGCAGCAGCCGTCAATCCGTTCCCTTTCACGGGCCTCTCTACTGCTGAGGCCGAAACCTCTGCCAGGCAATTTGGCGGCAATAAGCGGATGCAAAAAGCCTCCTCTGCCTTCTGGAGCAGTTTCCGTAAAAGTTTTTTCGACCCTATATTTTTATTATTAGTGCTGGCGGCGGTACTATACTTATTATTGGATCAAACCGCCGAAGCCGTTGTTATGCTATTGGCCATGGTGCTCATTGCGTTTATTTCCTTTTATCAGGAACGGCGCAGTGCTGACGCGCTTAACGCATTACAACAACTCACCGCTCAAAAAGCAAAAGTGATCCGTAATAATGAGGTGATATCACTGGATCGCGGTCAGGTAGTTAAAGGCGACTATGTGGTGGCTGAAGAAGGGACTGTTTTAGCGGCTGATGGCACCATCTGTTACGCGCATGACTTCGCCGTAAACGAATCGCTGCTTACAGGCGAGCCCGCCAGTGTTTACAAAAGCACCGATACCATTGATAACCAGGTATTTGATGGAACGGCTGTGGTGTCGGGCCTGGCAGTTTATAGAGTTGAACACCTGGGAAATCAAACCCGCCTGGGAAAGATCACACAATCAGTGACGGAGATGAAAGCAGAACCTTCGCCACTGGAAAAACAAATTCGTCGGTTTGTCGCCCGTATGTCGCTCGCTGGCGCGGTTGTTTTTGTTTTGGTTTGGGCAATCCATTTTTATCAATCAAGGCTTTGGGTAAGTAGTTTATTAAAAGCGCTTACGCTGGCTATGTCTATCCTGCCCGAAGAGATACCAGTGGCATTTACCACATTTATGGCCCTTGGCGCCTGGCGGCTCATGCAAAAAGGCATATTGGCCAAAGATGTTAAAACGGTGGAAGCGCTGGGGGCGGCTACAGTGATTTGCTTGGATAAGACAGGGACAATCACGGCCAATAAAATGAAGTTGGCCCAGGTTTATACGCTTCAGGATAAACAATTTTATGATGAAAAGAATTGGTTGGCCGATACTGCCAGAAACCTTATAAATACAGCCATGTGGGCCAGCGAATCGGTTCCTTTCGATCATATGGAAAAAGACCTTCACCAGGTTTACAGCCGGCTGAATACTAAAGATGAACGGCCTGACTATCATATGGAAAAAGAATATCCATTGGCGGGTACCCCTCCCATGATGACGCATGTTTTTGCAGACCAGGCCGGCAACAGGATTATTGCCGCAAAAGGGGCACCGGAGAGATTGCTAAGCCTATGTCATCTCGATAGCGGTATCCAACAAGAAATTTCGCAGGCATTAAACACGATGACCAACCAGGGTTATCGGGTTTTAGCGGTGGCAAAGGGCGACTACCCTCATAGCGAACTTCCAAACCAACAGGAAGACATACCTTTTGAATTATTAGGGCTAATTGCATTTAATGACCCGCCTAAACCAGGTATAGCGACCGTGCTCAATGATTTTTATCAGGCAGGCATCCAGGTAAAAATATTAACGGGCGATAACCTGAACACGACCAAAGCCATAGCTGCCCAGGCAAGTTTGCACGGTGCGGAGTTGGCAATAGAAGGTAGTGCTTTGGAATCTTTGACGCAGCAAAAATTAGCAGGTATATTAATGAGGGTAAATATTTTCACACGCATGTTTCCCGAAACTAAACTGAAAGTGATAAATGCCCTTAAGAAAATGGGGCATATTGTAGCTATGACCGGCGATGGCGTGAACGATGCACCGGCCCTTAAAGCTGCTCATATTGGTATTGCTATGGGCAAGCGTGGCTCCGAAACGGCACGCAGTACGGCGTCATTGATCCTGCTTGATGACGACCTTGGTAAAATGACCGAAGCTATCGCTATAGGCAGGCAGATCTACCTCAACTTGAAAAAGGCGATCCGGTATATTATATCTATCCATATCCCTATCATTTTAGTGGTGACCTTACCGCTAATGTTGCATTGGCTATATCCGGATATTTTTATGCCGGTACATGTTGTTTTTTTGGAACTGATTATGGGGCCAACCTGTTCGGTAGTATACGAACACGAACCAGCCGAAAAAGGCGCTATGAATCTGCCACCGCGTATAGTTACTGCCGATTTACTTACTTTAAGGGAACTTTCCGGCAGTGTTTGGCAAGGGCTGGCTATTACAACCGTTGCGCTGCTAGTTTACCAGGTAGGTATTTGGTGGGGTTGTAATGAGGAACAAGTAAGGGCGTTGGTTTTTTTGACCTTAATTACAGCTAACATGGCGTTAACATTAATTGGGAGGTCATTCAATAAAATTTCATTCCGTGGTATGTTTACTGATAATCGTTTAATGACCGCTGTATTGGCCATAACGCTTATGCTTACCTTAACAATCTTTGGTGTACCAATGGTTCGCCATTTGTTTAGTTTGCAACTACCAGCTGCCTGGCAAATCGCTACCGCAGTTGTAGCCGGTATCATCGCTGTAATTTGGTATGAGCCTTTTAAAAAGCAGTCTCCTTAGCCTACATCATTTTTGATCGTGACACTGGTCACTTTTTTGACGCTGTCATTCAGGTACTTTCGTATTATGTCAACGGCGTGCGCTCAATATATTTTAGCTGTAAACAGCGGCTCTTCCAGTCTTAAATTTGGTCTTTACCAGAAAGATAATCTACTGATGGCTTTACACGGTTCGGTCAAGCCCAATTCATCTGATGAAAACCATTTCATTGTACAGGATCACCACAATGAGTTTTTGGCAAATCATCCGTTGGCTCATTCCGGCGTTCTGCCCGGTATCAAGGAACTAATCAGTTGGCTGCATGGACAGCGTACACGTTATCCTATATCAGCAATTGCTCATCGGTTGGTGCAGGGAGGTCCAAACCATCGGGAACCAGAAATTATTACTCCGCAACTATTAAAGCAAATTCACCAATTTACTTATCTCGCGCCCAACCATATTCCGATAGCATTGGAAGTTATAAAAGCCTTCCAAGCCGGGTTCCCCGATGCCGTTCAGGTGGCCTGTTTCGATACCTATTTCCATAAAGACATGCCCGCCTATGCTAAACATTATCCGCTACCTGCAAAATATCAGGAGCAGGGGCTTCAGCGATATGGGTTTCATGGTTTGTCGTACGAATACATAATGGGAAAGCTGATCACAAAAAGCCCCGGAGTGTTAAAAAAGAAAGTCGTAATCGCCCATTTAGGCAATGGCGCCAGCATGGTAGCGATAAAAAATGGACGAAGCGTAGATACCACCATGGGCTTAAGCCCGATGGGGGGATTGGTGATGGGCACCCGGTCAGGCGACCTTGATCCGGGGGTTCTGCTTTTCCTTTTGAATAAAGGCAAACTGTCGACAAAAGAACTGGATGATTTACTCAGTCGCGACTCGGGCTTAAAAGCTATCGCCGGATACAGTGATATGGAAACGCTGGTGCTTAACCAAGCCCGGGACCAAAAGGCAGCGGAAGCAATAACCACCTTTTGTTATCAAATTAAAAGATCCATCGGTGCTTTAGCCGCGGCTATGGGTGGTTTAGATATCCTTGTTTTCACCGGAGGTATCGGTGAAAATTCTGCAGTGATCAGGGAATACATTTGCCAGGATATGGCGTTTTTAGGCATCCGGATCAACAAGCGCCTGAACAACAAAGGACACCGTATTATTTCAAAAAAAAATAGTACAGTAACCGTACGGGTAATGGCTACCGACGAAGCCGCTGTGATGGCCAAACACACACAAACACTTATTAGTAAATCATTCATATCATGAGCACGCTAACAAAAAAAGAACTGAAACATATCCATGCCTACTGGCAGGCTGCAAATTACCTGGCCGCCGGCCAGATCTATCTGCAGGAAAACCCGTTGTTAAAAGAACCGCTAAGAGCGGCAGACATTAAACCCCGCCTGCTTGGCCATTGGGGTACTTCCCCGGGGCTGAACCTGGTTTATGTACATCTCAACCGCCTGATAAAAAACACCGATGCTAATGTGCTTTATGTTTGCGGGCCAGGCCACGGCGCGCCGGCCATTATTGCACATACTTATTTGGAAGGCACCTATAGTGAGATTTATCCTAAAGTAGCGGAAAATGAACATGGCATGCGCCACTTATTCCGCCAGTTCTCTACGCCGGGCGGTATTCCCAGCCATGTTGGTGCAAATACACCCGGTTCAATTAACGAGGGCGGGGAATTGGGTTACTCCCTGGTACACGCATTTGGTGCTGCTTTTGATAACCCTGATCTTTTGGTTGCCTGTGTAGTTGGCGATGGTGAAGCCGAAACCGGCCCGCTGGAAGGCAGCTGGAAATCCATTGCATTTTTAAACCCGGCTCGTGACGGGGCGGTACTCCCTATTCTTCATCTTAATGGCTATAAAATATCCGGGCCAACTGTACTCTCGCGGATGAGCGATGAATCACTTACCTGTCTGTTCCTGGGACACGGCTATGAAACCTATTTTGTAGAAGGCGATGACCCTATGGCGGTACATACACAAATGGCCCAAACATTAGATGCCGCTTACGAAAAAATCAAAAACATTCAGCAGGCAGCCCGTACAACAGGCTTACCCTACCCTTTTTTATGGCCGGTAATTATTCTGCGAACCCCCAAAGGCTGGACAGGGCCAAAAGCGTGGAAAGGTGTGCCGATTGAAGGCACCTTCCGTTCACACCAGGTTCCGTTAACAGGGGTAAAAGAAGACCCTGAAAAATTGAAATTGCTGGAAGATTGGATGCGCAGCTACCATCCTGAAGATCTTTTTGATGGACAAGGAAAGCTAATCCCCGAATTAGCTGTGCTGGCACCTAAAGGAAAGAAGCGCATGGGCGCTGTTGCACAGGCTAATGGCGGTTTACTGTTGACAGACATTATACTTCCCGACTTTAAAAAATACGAACTGACAATAGGCAAACCCGGTACCATTGAAGCAGAAAGTACCCGGAACTTAGGAAAATATCTGCGGGATATTTTTACGCTTAACAAGGATGCGCATAACTTCCGTCTGTTCTGCCCGGATGAAACCACCTCAAACCGCCTGGAAGCTGTGTTTGAAGTTACGGAGCGCTGCACTATGGAAACTACTCTTTCGGGCGATGATAAACTTACCAAGGATGGCCGTGTGATGGAAGTGTTGAGCGAGCATTTGTGTGAAGGCTGGCTGGAAGGTTACCTGTTAACAGGCCGGCATGGCCTTTTTCCTTGCTATGAAGCTTTTGTAACTATTGTAGATTCCATGGTAAGCCAACATGCTAAATGGCTAAAAACCTCCCGCGAATTGCCCTGGCGTAAGCCGGTGGCTTCTTTAAATTATTTGCTAACCTCGCATGTATGGCGGCAGGATAATAATGGTTACAGCCATCAGGGGCCGGGGTTTATTGATACTGTAATTAACAAAAAAAGCGCCGTAGCACGTATTTATTTACCACCTGATGCCAATACGCTGTTATCGGTTATGGATCACTGCTTCCGCAGCAAAGATTATATCAATGTTATCGTAGCCGGAAAGCAGCCGGAGTTGCAGTGGCTGAACATGGAAGACGCTGTGAAACATTGCGCGCAGGGCGCCTCCGATTGGAAATGGGCAGGAACGGCTAAACACGATGCACCTGATGTGGTGCTGGCCTGTGCCGGCGACGTGCCTACTTTGGAAACTGTTGCAGCTGCCTGGCAATTAAAACGGCACCTGCCACAATTAAAAGTACGGGTTGTAAATGTAATAGACCTGATGGCGCTATCACCGCAAGCTTATCACCCGCACGGGATGAGCGACGAATTATTCAGCGAATTGTTTACTGATAGTGCTCCTGTCATTTTTGCTTTCCATGGCTATGTCCGCATCATTCATGACCTGGTGCATGGCAGACCAAACCCTTCACGTTTTCATGTGAGAGGTTACATGGAAGAGGGTACCACCACAACCCCTTTTGATATGGTTGTGCTTAACCAAATGAGCCGTTACCATTTGGCTATGGAAGCGGTTAAAAGGGTGCCGTTGATCCACCAGTGTGCTGAAATGTTCATTGATCACTGCGAGGATAAGTTAGCCTACCACCACCAATATATCTGTACGCATTTGGATGATATGCTCGAAATCAAAAACTGGAAATGGACTGTAGAACATCACCTGCTCGATTTGCCTGAAGAAGTATGAAAAAGTTTAATAAAGACTGGCACCTGGCGCATGTGATGCCAAAAAACGCCTCATTGGAACAACGGATCGCCTGGCATCTGGAACATCACGAAAACTGTGGCTGCCGCCCCATACCTCCAAAGTTACTGATTGAAATAAACAAAATCCAACCGGGAAAATAAATGGACCGAGCAGAAGTTTTTGGTTATATCCCTGATGGCAAATACAAAACGTCAGTGGCCTATTTCTCTATGGAGTTTGCTATTGATCAGGCACTTAAAACGTATGCCGGTGGCTTAGGTTTCCTTGCTGGTTCGCATTTGCGCAGTGCCTTTGAAATGAAGCAAAACCTGGTTGGCATTGGCATACTGTGGAAGTATGGCTATTACGATCAGGTAAGAAATGGCACTAACCATATGGCCTGTGCTTTTATTGAGAAAGACTACTCGTTTTTAACGAATACAGGCATCATATTTACGGTCACTGTGCATAATGCGCCGGTACATGTGAAAGCTTATTTGTTGAAACCCGAAGTGTTTGGCTGTGCGCCCGTGTTTTTATTAAGTACCGATATCCCCGAAAACGATTACCTCTCGCAGACGATCACCCATCGATTGTATGACCCTAACGAATCTACCCGTATTGCTCAGAACATCGTTTTAGGTATCGGCGGTGCCATGCTATTAGACATTTTAGGTTTAACACCTGATGTATATCACATGAATGAGGGGCATTCGGTAGCGCCAAACTTTTACCTGTACGACAAGTTTAAGAATCTGGCAGAAATTAAAAAACGGGTTGTCTTTACCACACATACGCCGGAAATGGCCGGAAATGAAGCGCACAGCTTTGATCTGCTGCAGGAAATGTCGTTCTTCTATCATTTGAGGACCGCCGAAGTAAAAGCTTTATTAAATATCGATGGAGACAATTTTAATTACACGCTTACCGCTTTAAAATTTGCCCGTAAAGCCAATGCCGTTTCCCAAATGCATGGCCGGGTGGCACGGCAAATGTGGGCCGGAAACACCGGTGTTTGTGAGATAATAGCGATTACCAATGCTCAGAATCCCCGATATTGGATGGATGCTGAAATCAGTCAGGCAATTGCCGATGGTCAATCTGAACATCTGGTTCTCCGTAAAAAGGAATTAAAAAGGGCCCTCTTCAAAGTAGTAGCGGACCAGTGCGGAAAACTATTCAGGGAAGATGTGCTAACCATTGTTTGGGCGCGTCGCTTTGCGGGTTATAAGCGTGCCGACCTGTTAATGTATGATTGGCCCGGGTTCCTCAACCTGGTCAACAATCCTGATTATCCTGTACAAATCATCTGGGCTGGAAAACCCTATCCTGAAGACGATGGTGCGATAGCGCTGTTTAACCAAATCATCAACCGAACGGCGGCACTCCCCAATTGCGCGGTGCTGACTGGGTATGAACTACAGCTTTCAGCAATGCTGAAGCAAGGTGCCGATGTTTGGCTCAATAATCCCCGGATGTATCACGAAGCTTCCGGCACCAGCGGAATGACTGCAGCAATGAATGGTGCGGTAAATTTGACCATTCCTGATGGCTGGGTTCCAGAGTTTGCCAGGAACGCCGAGAATTGCTTTTTGATAACGCCCGCTTCTGATGAATTCTCTGTAATGGAAAAAGATAAGCTTGAAAACAAAGCCCTGCTGGAAATATTGAACCACCACGTTTTACCCATGTATTATGAAAGGCAGAGCGACTGGATTACCATCGTCCGTTCAGCCTTTTCTGATATAATGCCCGCATTTGGCAGTGATCGTTTAGCATGTCAATATTATAATGACTTATATAACTGATCAAAAACAACTTATCTCGTGACTGCGGTCATGTTTTTTGACAAGTATGCTTGCGAACTTTATCATGGACAATTTAAACCGTGACCCATGAAAACAATTGTTGTAATTAACGATGGCTCTTCAGCCGCAGTCCATGCGGCAAAGCTGGCTTACATAACCGCGAAAAAAATGGAAGCTGATATACAGCTTATTGAAACCTGCAAGATAAGAGCATCCGTTTCTTTGAAAGTAATGGCTGGGAATTGCACCCAGTTACCGATTGTAAAAAATCGTTTACTGGAAACGCTTAACGGGTTAGACCAGTCCATAACCGGCCATAGCCCCGGCTTAAAAACAATTGAAATGCCTAATGCCGATGCTGCACAGTTGGCGGAACTCGCCAATACAAAAAATGTCTGGATGGTTGTTTACGGCATCGGCATAATGTCGGCCAGCGCTTGTAAATTGAATCTTCAAAGCCTTTTAAATAAATTACGCTGTCCTTTATTGATCGTGCCGGAGCAATTGGAGTTGAAGCCTATCGAACGCCTGACCTATATAGCCGATCTGCGCTACTGCCGTTTGAGTATAGTGCGGTACCTGGCAGAATTGGCAGAACCGCTACATGCATCATTTTCAGTCGCACATTTATCCGCTAAAGGGTTGCCCCCTATCGAAGAAAATTATGGATGTCAATTTTTTGCAGACAATATTACCAGTAAAATGAATTACAAAAAGCCCGGCTTTAATAATATTAAGGAAAAGGACATTATTAAAGCGGTTGATGTAATTATCAATGGTATGCACAATGATATGCTTGCCCTTATCAATCACCGGTTTCATTTTAAAGAAATCATAGGCGATTACCTGACACATCAACTGCCGCCCTATTTATGGATACCACTTCTGCTATTTCCTTATTGATAAATTGTGAAAAAAGAAATGGCCGTCCGGGAGGCATTTTGGCACTGGGACACCCCCTTGGCTTTAAATAAATTAGGCAGTTCGGCGGCTACCGGCCTGTCAAATAAGGAAGCTGCTTCAAGGTTAAAAAAATATGGAGTTAACACCCTGAAAGCTACTAACACTACCTCAGTACTTGTTTTATTCCTTTCCCAATTTAAAAGCCCCATTACACTGTTGCTTATTGGTGCGGCTTTATTGTCTGCAAGCCTTGGTGACGTGGCTGATACTGTCATTATTTTAGCCATCATTCTGCTTAGTAGCTTGCTGGGATTTTTTCAGGAAAAAGGTGCCACAAACGCGGTCAGTCATTTATTAAAACTGGTGCAACTTAACTGTGACGTTTTAAGATCGGGAAAACTTAACAAAATTTCAGCGAAAGAAGTAGTACCGGGTGATATTGTGCAACTATCTGCCGGGGATATCATACCAGGCGATAGTCTGTTGCTTTCATCAGAAGCGCTTTTTGTTGATGAAGCCGCCTTTACGGGCGAAACTTTCCCAGTGGAAAAAAGATGCTGTGTTTTACCTATACATACCACGCTGGCTAAAAGATCAAATTCTTTGTTTATGGGAGCCCATGTAATTAGTGGAAAAGCTGCAGCACTGGTTATCAATACAGGCATGGCTACAGAATTCGGCAAGATATCAGCTGATTTGCAAAACCGTGCACCTGAAACAGATTTCGAACGGGGCATCCGTAAATTTGGATACCTGTTAATGGAGCTCACCTTAATATTGGTGATCGTGATTTTTGGACTGAATGTGTGGTTGCACAAGCCGGTGCTTGATTCTTTTATGTTCTCGCTGGCTTTGGCCGTAGGCTTAACTCCGCAGTTGTTACCTGCCATTATTAGCGTGAATTTAGCAGCCGGTGCCCGCAAAATGGCTCAAAAACGAGTAATTGTTAAACGGCTTTCATCAATTGAAAATTTCGGCAGTATGGACATCCTTTGTTCTGATAAAACAGGGACTATAACTGCTGGAAAGGTAACTTTGAAAGAGACGATCAATTGCTCAGGGAAACACAGCGCAAAGGTGTTGCATTATGCCTGGTTAAATGCTTTTCTGCAACAAGGTTATCGTAACCCCATAGATGAAGCGATATCCAGTGCTTGTAAAAAGCCGGAAAGTTTGCCTAAAGTACAGGCCGAACTGCCATATGATTTTATTCGTAAACGATTAACCATCCAGGTACTACAGGAAGGGCAATGCCTGGCGATAACCAAGGGTTCCTTAAATGCTGTTTTGTCCATCTGCACCCATGTGGAAACTGATGAAGCGATAGTAAATATTACTACCGAGAGCAGAGCTTCCCTATTGAAGCAATACCAGAAGTTGAGTGAAGCTGGCAGCCGCACGCTGGGCCTTGCCTATAAACCAATGCCGGACGGTAATTTAATAACCAGGGATGACGAAAGGAATATGATCTTTATGGGCTTTATCACGTTTTTCGACCCTTTGAAACCAGGTATCGCAACTACTATCTCGCAATTGTCGCAACTGGGAGTTATGTTAAAAGTCATAACCGGTGATAACGCGTTGATCGCTAAAAGTCTGGCTAAGCAGATCGGTCTCTCAAACCCTAAAATATTAACTGGTGAACAGATGCAACAAATGAGTAACGCCGCTTTACTGCATGCCGCACCCCTCACTGATATCTTCGCTGAAGTGGAGCCTAATCAAAAAGAACGAATAATTAGGTTATTAAAAAAAGCAGGACACGTGGTGGGCTTTATCGGCGATGGCATTAATGATGCACCAGCTTTGCATGCGGCCGATGTAGGTATATCCGTTAACACCGCGGTTGATGTGGCCAAGGAAGCTGCGGATATTGTATTACTGGAACAGGGACTTCATGTATTGGTGGATGGTATTTTGGAGGGGTGTAAGACATTTGCCAATACCATGAAATACATTTTTATGGCAACCAGTGCCAATTTTGGTAATATGTTCAGTATGGCGGGTGCTTCGCTGTTCTTACCGTTCTTGCCACTATTGCCAAAGCAGGTATTGTTAACCAATCTTTTAACGGACTTTCCGGAAATGGCGATAGCGACCGACAAGGTAGATGACGTTCAGATACAATCACCGCAACGCTGGGATATGGGATTTATCCGCCGGTTTATGATCACCTTTGGGTTATTGAGTTCCATTTTTGACTATCTGACGTTTGGTATATTGCTGCTGATATTCCACGCTAATGAACAGTTTTTTCAAACCGGTTGGTTTACAGAGTCGGTTATATCTGCCATGCTTATTGTTTTAGTTGTTCGTACCCCGCTGGCTTTTTTCAAAAGTTTACCTGGTAAATACCTGTCGATGGCGACATTATTCATATTAGCCATCGTATTGGTTATACCCGTTACGCCACTGATGCTTTGGTTTGATTTTACCAGGCTACCATTTGTGTTTTATGTCTGGACGATGGCGATTATTTGCGGTTATATCATTTCGGCAGAATTGATTAAAAAATGGTTTTACCGCAACTTACTTCACAGGCTAATAAAAACAAAACATGCCTAATGCCTTATCTCAAGTTTACCAGTGACCTGCGTCATATTCTGTGTGCCTTTTAAAATCGAAATTTGCTTAAAATCAATCAGCAAATGAAAACGATACTGGTCCCTACAGATTTCTCACCTGCTGCGGAAAACGCCGCCGGTTATGCCCTGTTTTTATCCCAGCACCTGCAAGCCGATCTGCTTTTGACGCATGCTTTCAAGGTTCCTGCTGAAACAAGGGTGGCTGTCCAGGCGGCCTGGCCGCTGGAAGATTATGAAGAGATCAAGCTAGAGACCAATCATGAGCTGGATCTGTTACGCCACAAACTGGAACATGAAGTAAAAAAGGAAGTCTACCCCCCTGTCTATCAATCACGGATAACTGGGATAACAGAATTGGGTGATGTGACCACTACCATCAGGAACCTGGTCGATCAACATCATGCCCCTTTAACGGTAATGGGGATGTCGGGCAGCGGGTTAATGCACCGCTTTTTATTAGGCAGTGCCAGTCGGGACCTGCTTGAAAAAGCCACATTCCCGGTATTGCTGGTGCCAGCTAAACCGATGCCGAATAAACTGAACAAAATAGCATTCGCTACCGACCTTAGTAAAACAGATATCGATATTATCCATTCCTTAACCAGTTTAGCCCGGCCCTTTAACGCGGAAATCCTTATAGCGCACATAACCGATTCAAAGTACGATCCGGCCGAACATCGCCAGCAAGTAGACGAATTCCTGAATGAGGTAACCTGTAAAGCAGATTATCCCAATATTTATTATCGCCATGTTCAAAGCATGGATGTCGATCATGGGCTACACTGGCTGGTTAAGCATGGCATGATAGACATGCTGGCTATGGTACACCGCACTCATCCGGTATTGGAAAAACTAATTAATGGAAGTTACACGCAACGCGTGGCTAAATATATCCATATCCCTTTATTGGTATTTCCCCCCGACACCCATGATGTTTATTTCTGAGTATGTAAGCGGATTCCACCTTTGTAAATATTTCTCAACAATTACCCGCACCTGGTTATTTACCTTATGCTGGATAATAAATAACGACATGGAAGGTAAGATGAACGCGATGGTGCTGGAGCAACCGGGCCGACCTCTAAAACATCAGATGGTGCAGATACCATTACCTGCGCCAACTCAATTACAGATCAAGGTAATTGCATGCGGTGTTTGCCGTACCGACTTGCATGTGATCGATGGTGAATTAACCCAGCCTAAATTACCACTTGTTCCCGGGCATGAAGTTATTGGACGGGTAACCCTAGTGGGTGCTAAAACCAGTGGTTTTCGATCGGGTGATATTGTTGGTGTGCCCTGGTTGGGTTATACCTGCGGAGAATGCAAGTTCTGCCGGTCGGAGCGTGAAAATTTATGCGAAAACGGGCTATTTACCGGGTACACATTAGATGGTGGTTACGCAGAATATATGGTCGCAGATGCCCGTTTTTGTTTCCCGATGCCCGAAGGTTATCAAGACGCTGCGGCCGCGCCGCTGCTTTGCGCCGGGCTGATTGGCTTTCGGTCGTATCGTATGATAAGGCCAGAGGCACAAAATATCGGACTTTATGGATTTGGAGCAGCGGCACATATCCTTACCCAGGTAGCTAAGGCCCAGCATAAACAAGTATTTGCTTTCACCCGGGATGGCGATACAAAAGGCCAGCTCTTCGCTATCAAAATGGGCGCGGGCTGGGCCGGCAGTAGCCGTGAGGACCCGCCTGAAAAATTGGATGCGGCTATCATCCTGGCTCCGGCGGGTGAACTGGTACCTAAGGCACTAAAAGATATTGATAAAGCAGGCCAGGTAATTTGCGGAGGAATTCACATGAGTACCATTCCTGCGTTCTCTTATGACCTATTATGGGGTGAACGGTCAGTGCAATCGGTGGCCAACCTCACTCGTGAAGATGGAAGTGCGTTTTTAAAACAGATCCAGTTGTCGCCGATCAAAACGCAAACAACATATTTTAAACTTTCGGAAGCCAACGAGGCCCTGGACCAGTTACGTAAAGGCAAAATAAATGGCGCTGCAGTGTTGGTTATGGAATAAAAAAACGGCAGTAAAAACCGCCGCCTTAAGGTTGATTTTGGGAAGTTACTTATCGCTTATGCCCGCGGGAATAATCAGCACTGGTAATGCCTGGTCTTTCATTAATGTTTCTGCATTATTTTGTTTGAACAAGCGGTTTAAAAAGCTATGCCGGTCATGTACTAAGGCTAACAAATCAGTACCTTCTTCTTCGCACAGGTGATTAAGCCTGTTAACAAGATCCTTCCCAATAATTTCCTGATAAGTGATCGCCGGATAGTTATATTTAGCCACATGTTTCTTAAAGTTCGCCTTTTGAATGGCAGACATCGCTTCTTCACCATATAAAGTCACGTGTACTATCTCAATTACCAAATCGAAGACTCGTCCAAGCCTGGTCAAATAATGAACAGCGTTGAGGTCTGCCTCACCAAAATCTGAGGCCAGGGTAACTTTCTTCAGTTTCTTCAACGGTTGGCTTGCTGGCACGATCAATACAGGCCGATCAGTATGATTGATAACTGCGTTGGTATCACTGCCCATCAATAGATGCTCCCAGGCTGTGCCGTTTCGTCCACCTATAACAATCATTTCAATCTTTTCCGTTTGCAGTAACTCTTTAACCTGTTCACTCACGCTGCCAACCTCTTGTCGGTCATCAATGCTTGGGTAATAGTTGCCTGCTTGCAATTGTTGAATTGATTCTTGTAAATCTTCCTTTAAAAACGCAAGTTTTTCCTTTCCTTCGTCCGCCCAAAGCAATTGTTCCACTGACCAGGGACTCCCACCATATTCCGACAATGCAGGCTGGCTGACAAACGTGTTCAGCAGGATAATATTAGCATGTAATTTGCCGGCGATAGTTACAGCGGCCTGCGCAGCTTTTTGCGCGTTATCACTAAAGTCCGTAAGTGCTAAGATCTTTTTCATGAGGTTAAGCTTTTGATGATATTACAAATGTGGCTCATTTACAAATAATGGAACATGATTTCGATTACGATATAAAATGATATTTAGCAACGCTTTTGCAGTTAAAATGCAAATCAGGCTCTTGTTATCTGTCCTTATTTTGTTGCGTATTGTATGTTGGTTACTCTAATTTTTAAATACCAGTAATGGGGCGGTAACTACTTTAGCGGCTTTCTGCGTGTGGCTCCCGTTGACCAGTTGATCAAAAAAGTTATGATCGCGATGCACTACTGCCAGGATATCAATATGGGCGTGCTGTACCAACCAATTCAAACCATGTTCTACATGGTCACTTTTAACCACTTTATAACTTACCTTCCCATGACTACTTTTACCGATCAACTCCATTAACAACTGCTTGACAATCGCAGTGTATTGTGCATCAGCGTTAGGTTGTTCTATATGTGTCAGGATCAATTCAGCATCAAGTGCTTGAGCAATATCTACCAGTTCGCTAATCGTTTTAATATCTTTATCAGGCTGTTTAAAATCACTTCCAAAGGCTATCCGTTTAATGGGTTTAGGCATAGTTCCAGCCGGGACTAATAATAGTGGAGTAATGGCCGCCTCTATAAGTTTGCGACTATGGTTCCCGATCATCCAGGTACCAAATGCGTCATTGCCATGCATGCCGATAATAATCATGTCCGCCCGAAATTTAGCAGCTTCGGCATTTAGTACATCAGCTACAAAACCGGCTTCGTGTACACAAGAAACTTCCGGTTGATAAGCCTTGATATCTCCCTCTGAAATCAGACGGCTTTTTAATTTGGCAAGTTCATCATTGCTGTCCTGTGTCAGATCATCATAAACATCCATCGGCCAGGCTATGGCCCCACTTTGAGGTATCTCTGCCGGAACATTCATAGCATGGCAAAGCACTACCCGGGCTTTGATCTGTTGTGCCAAACTATAACCATAAGCCGCTGTAAAACGGGCGTTTGCAGAAAAATCAGTAGCAATCAGGAATGTTTTCATGTCTTAAATTTTTAAGTAAAATTCAGTAAAAGGCGGCAGGCGAATACTGCCCGTTATCACTGATTGGGATGATTCTGATCACTTATAACCCAATCGGTTTCGACAATATTACCGGATAATAAACTTCAGGTAACCCTGAACCCAAATTTGGCCGCAGCATTATTTGTGAGCTATGAACATCGGCACATCCAGTGCTTCCATTAACCGATTAGCCATACTTGCACTGAACATCCTGGAAACAGTCCCCCTGCTGTATGCCCCCATAACTACCACATTGTTCGATGATAAGTTCTGTAGATGACTAAGTAGTGCTTTTTCGGGTTCGCCTTTCAGAATTTTGTAGTTTACCTGCGGGTAATAGCAGGCGATGAGTTCTTTGAATAACAACTCATCGGGCAACTTCGTTGACTTATCATCATCCTGAGCAAATACTACTTCAACCGGGGTCTTGCTTAACCAGGGGAACAGATAATTGAACATTTTAATGGCATATACTGAAGATGGGCGGCCATCGTACAATAAGGTAACCCGGTCGATTGGCCGGTAAATGCCAGGTACTACCAGTACCGGACATTGCGAGCTGGCCAGCAAATCTTTTACAAACGGTGTAGGTTTATCCTGTTGGAAGTGGTTCATCGTTTCCTGCGCGCCAATTAGCACCAAATCTCCATAAATGCTTTCTTTTAGCAAATCATTAATAGCGAAGCTTTCGTCCTGATGCACAATGTAGTTAACTTTCTTTTCACTACAAGCCTTTTTAAATAGCTGTACGGCATCCTGTCTTTTCACTTTATCTTTGTCCATCAGGCGTTTTAATTTCGTTGATGAAATGCCCTCACTGCCAACCATATCATACAAGTTAAAACTATGATAAAGAAAGTCTTCTAGAAAAACTCCGGTTAATATAGCTTGACTGTGTTTGGTCAGATCGATCGCATAGTCCAGCGTTGCTTTTGAAAATTTCAGGCCATCAAAGGCCGCGCTAATCTTTTTCATTTTAAAATGTTCAACGTAATTAATGCAGCTGCCATATAGCAGCTGCTTATGAATTAGGATGTTAAAAAACCAATTCGGGCTCTTCTATTTGTAGTCTACTTTCCAGGCTAAACACTCCCGGGGCAGCCCAAACGGCACTTTCCGCTTCTTCTTTTTCCGCAAATGATCGCACTTTACCGGTTAGAATCGCTTTATTATCAACGACACTCACTTTTACCTTTTGCGCATCAATTGTGGCACTGCGATGAAATGCAGCACTAATTTTATGTTCCAGGTCATTGGCGTTAAGTTTTGGCCTTACGGTGATCAGGTTGCTGACCATACGCACTCCTGTTAAGTATTGTACGGCCGTCTTTGCACTATTACGCTGGAACTCCCATTCAACTTCGCCTTCCAGCTTAACAATGCCATCTTCTACTTTCACTTTTATGCGATCGTCGGGTATAGCGGTATGCCATCTCAAAGCATCGACTACCGCTTCGGCAATTTCGGCGTCGGTTTTAAGATATGCAGGGGATATCCCAACCTGTATATCTTCAGCTACTGCTTTAACACCGGCTACCTTTTTAGCTGCGTTTTCAGCCGTTATTTTTTTTCCATAATTGTCCACCTGGCCGGAAAGCGTTACAATTCCGTTCTTTACCGCTACGCCAATTTCTGCAGCATGTAAAAATGGTTGCCATTTCAGTTCATCCATTACATCTTTTTGAATTTCAAGGTCTGTTTTCATGACATTTAATGTTAAAGGTTTGTATTATTTGTTAATCAAAATAACAGTAATTGCAGCTTGTAAGCTATGATACAAGTCACGGCACCGGCTGATCTTCGTCAGTTTTCATTTTTTTTAACATTACGCGCTGCATCATAAGCATACACAGCAGTATCAATAGAATCAATGCAGCTGTGAAAATAATCACTTGCTGTGTTTGCTTCATCGTTTTCTGATTGACCAGGAATAAATTGTTGAAACGGTGTGTATAACCCTGGCTTATGGTATTCAAATCTGACTGGATCCCAGCGATCTTTGTTTCTTCCTCCATTGCAACACGAAGTTTGTTCTTCCCGCCGGGCTTTTCAGTATAGTTAGCGGGCGACAACCAATATCCCTGAAGATCCTTGATCCCCATTGAAACCGATACGACGCATGCTTTTTCAATACTATCATCTTTTGTTAAATAATGAAGTTCCTTTATTTGCGTGGACAAGCTATCGCCGATCTGTTGAAACGCCAACCTGAATATGTTTAAACCGGTTCGCCTATACCGGATTCGGGCAATATCCAATTGGTAAACCGTTATTGCAGCCCTATGTACTTGATTTAATTGGTGATTTATCTTGCTAATGCCCATTGCAAAATCACTTTGCCTGGTTAAGCATTTTAGGGATACACCTACAATTAATAGAATTAGCATGATAGTTAATAAGCCCCCTGTAATTGTAAATTTGCGCGAAGCAATTGTCGTTTTCATCTTATTAAATAATAATTATCTAAGATCAGGAGGATAATTAATAAAAATGGTGACGAAGATCATCGAAATGCCTGATAGCAAGCACTTTATTTAGCTTAGTGTCAATTAAATTTGATTAACCGATGAGTGGAATTTATTCCTGTTCGGTCAGATGCAATCAAATTGCATTGCGGAGCCGGAGAACCCGGCTCCGATTTTGTTTAACAGTGATTTACCATACGGCAGAATTCGTCTACCCGTAGCCTTTTGGCCAATCAGGCAGTGGGGCGTACGGTGGTTTAAAATACCAACCCAGTGAAACACGGGCTTCTAAGTATAGATTTTATAAGTGACTATAATAACTTTGAGCCAGGCCTTTTTCTTTTTCTTCTTCCGGAGTTGCTCGGTTTGCGATCGGTCTGACCAAGCCAATGTATAAAATCAATAACGGAACATAACTTATTTTACATTAACGTCTAAAGCTCAAACCAACCCGATCATTATCAATGTAGATATTACTATTTTGTTCAATGGAATCAAATAAAAAAGGACGGATGTTATTAGAAATACCATTTTTAGCGAACGCCCTAATATCTCGGGGTAAGATCAGCGTCGGTCTATAATAGTCCAATAGTTCATGTTGCCAAAAACTAAAAGGAAAATCCTTTTTAAAATATTGGAAGAAATTACGGTTCGACAGATCAACCTCATAAAATTGTTCCCCAAAATACTCGGCCTCCCGAAAGTAGAAGAATTTTTCATTAAGAAATTGAGCTAAGCCGGCATAGTAATCACGTGTTAATCCGCCCAACAACTCATTATCGAAAGCAACATTATCGTTGAACGGATCATGATACTTGCATTTCACATTACGATATAGATCATAGGCAACCGAAGCAATAGTATAATTCACGGGTATACCTCCGGTTTGCGATTGTGCTTTATGGTCACCCATATTCCCATATCCACCTGAAAACCCTTTTGCTTCAACAGCGAACGTTTCATTATTCGCAAAAGCAAGCAGATCGGGTCTTCTGACCTGCCTGCGGCCTATACTGAGCCGCATACCCCTTAAACGCATGGCGGCTTCATAATTAACCGTGAACATACTATGCCCAATATGTTTGGATAAAAAATCTGCGATGGCCCTTCCGGCAAGGTTAGAGAATTGTCCTTTTTCAGTCGGGTCAGATAATTCTATTGGTGGCTCTGAAAATCTATCGTCATTAAATGCGCCTGATCGCGTATAATAACTATAATGTAGAAACATGGCGATCGTCCGAATTAATTTTCGGGGAGTTGGCGCATAACCTTGTCCGGCGATAGCAAGATGTTTTGCAAATGCCACACGCGACATTCGATGCATCTGGTTGGCTAATACGCCATGCGTATTTATATATTCTACCGCTATGTTCATCAAAAAAATTACTTACTTATTGTGAAAGTTTCGAAATCGTCTCTAAAGTGAACCAATAAAACTTCGGTGAACCTCCCGACATAATAGCCTTTTACGTCTTCGTTTGGCACATTGCCTTTCCAATAGTAAGTATCGATTTCAAGCGCGGTTTTTGTTACAGTAAATCTTAACAATACTTTATCGTACCATTGCTCAGGTGTATGCGTAAGATATTCCACTTCGCCACTTCTGACTTCCCAAGTCTTTAATGTCTCATCTTCGACTGCATCAAAAATTTTCTTTTTCAGGGCAGTGCCTGCGGTGGTTGGGATTGTTATTTTCATAATGATAAAGGTTATTAAGTGGGGCGTAATATAAATATTATTTTAATATACAAATGATTATCAATAACCTTAGTCTCAAGTCCCGGCTGGGGCATTTTTTTCGTTAATCCCAATTATCCGTAGAATACTTGCAGCCGAGACTACCGCACCTCTAAAGCTAATTTTATGGTTGAGCATAGCCGGGAGATTATTCTTAGCATTACCAGAAATCCAAAGATCCGCATTAATTAAAACGTCCGAGAAAAAAACATCGGCTTGGGAGAAATCAGACCTGCTTAACATTACATTTCCCTCAAACTGCGAGTAAGCGAAACTCAATTGTCCCCAAAAGCTGATTGCTGGATACTTAAATTTTTATCGAACTTTACCGCCGTCCACCAACTTTTCCCCTGAAAAGTAGCATTATCTATAAAGACAGAATCCTGAAATATAGCACCATCAGCTTTTACTTCACCCTTGACCGTGACCAAATTAATTTGCGTTTGCTTTTCGACCGTCGTATCTGAAAGGTTGATGTCTTTTACAACAAGAGGGGCATTCGTTTCGTGATTACCGATGATTTGTAGGTTTTCGATCTCACAAATAGCTAAGTTGAGTTTACCAGCTATGTTGCCCATACGGATAACAAGCATTTTCTTAAAAACGGAATCTCCGAGGTCTAAATCATTGATAAAGTTACACGCATAAATAGCCAACCCATCTTCAAACGTGCAACTACGAAAACCAAGCTGATCTGAATTAATCGTACTGTGTAAAATTGTGAAGGACTGTTTAGCAGTCATTGATCTAAAGCTGGTTTTTCCCAGAAATTTTGAAGAAAATATATTGACTGATTCAGTAAATGAAGGCTCAAAAAATTGAAAATCACTTTCAAAAACAAGGTTTCTTAAATTCACAGGGCCAGTGAACCGGCATTGCACAAAGTGCACCGGCTTAGTAAATTTAATGTAGGAAATATACAATCCCGGATATAATCCAGCAATATTATCATCTTCTTCAAAATTCGCATCCGAAGAAACTTCAATACCAGGTATGGTTTGATCTTTAACTATGTCAACCCAGTTCGATGAAAGCTTAAAATCGTATAGCACAAAATTAAAAATCGGCTCAGGTTTACTGAGTAATTTTATTAACTGGGCCGGGGTACCGATAATTTCAGGGTCTAAACTTTCTCGCATGGTTTAGGAATCTACAAGTTATAAGTTTTAACAATCGTTACCGTTTTTGTCACGGGCAATGGGCTTAAAATGTAACAAAAACCGCTTTTTAATGGCTATTCGTAACCCGATGTACTGCGGAAAGATATTTATTGAGAAATATAAGGATGAAGATTGCCACCTCGTAAAAGGACTACATGAACCGCTCATAACAGAAACCATGTATTATGAGGTACAGGATATATTGGACGGAAAGAAGCGAAAGAGCAAACTGACTATTATGTCGCCGAGTATGCTGCCATTGCGGGGCTTTTTGAATTGCAACCGGTGCAACCGGGTATTATGCGGCAGTGCCTCTAAGGGAAGAGGTAACTACTACTATTATTACCATTGTTCTTCTAAATGTGGTTATCGTAAAAAGGCCGAGGAAATTAATAAGGCATTTGTAGATGAGTTAAAACTGTATATCCTGAACGATGAATCTAAAGAGTTTTTCAAAACGGCTATCATGGACGCCTATATCGATGCGACAAAAGGCGAAACCAAAGACAAAACCAATTGGATTGTCGAAATTACGGAATTAGGCAATCGCATAACCAAAGCCAGGGAGTTATTATTAACAGGGGATTTGGATGGTTCGGATTATAAAACCATCAAGACAGAAAGCGAACACCGGATCGCTGTTTTAGAAGCAAAGCTTTCTGAAGCACCTGTAGTGGCGGTTAGCCCGGCAGAGGTGGAAAGGTTATTAGACAAGGCTATTGTTAAATTAACGCAGATAGATGTAATCTACTCTAATCATGACACTTACGTTCAAAGAGAGGTAATTGGTTCGATGTACCCCGAAAAATTCACTTTTGAAAATCTGCAACATCGAACCGCTAACGTTGATTTTTTGTTTCAACTTATCTATCAGATTAACAGTACGTTACGAGAGAAAAAAAGAAGGGCAAGCGACCGTAAAACGTGCTTGCCCATTGTGGCTCCTGAGGCTGGGCTCGAACCAGCGACCCTCTGATTAACAGTCAGATGCTCTAACCGGCTGAGCTACTCAGGAATCATTTTCCGGTTTGGAGTGTGCAAAAGTATGATTATTGAGGTAATTTCACAATATTTGCAGCAAAAAAAATTAAAATATTTTTACATGAGTTTGTTAGTTATTGGTACTGTGGCGTTTGACGCAATTGAGACCCCCTTTGGAAAGACAGATAAAATTGTTGGCGGTGCCGCAACATATGCAAGTTTGGCTGCTTCTTACTTTTACGATAAGACAAAAATTGTTGCTGTAGTGGGCGACGACTTCCCGCAGTCCGAAATTAAAGATCTGAACAAACATCATATAAATACTGAAGGCTTACAGATTAAAAAAGGTGAAAAGTCATTTTTTTGGAGTGGCAGATACCATAACGACATGAACAGCCGTGATACGCTGATCACCGAATTGAATGTACTGGCCGATTTCGATCCAATCATCCCCGAAAGCTATCAGGATTGTGAATACCTGATGCTTGGCAACCTGACACCGCAGATACAACAAACGGTTATTAAACGCCTTAAAAAGCGCCCTAAGCTAATTGTAATGGATACCATGAATTTTTGGATGGACATTGCCATGGACGATTTGCTGGAAACCATTAAAATGGTAGACGTATTAACTATTAACGATGCAGAAGCACGACAGTTATCTGGCGAGCACTCATTGGTGAAAGCTGCCCGTAAAATTTTAGCCATGGGACCAAAATACCTGATCATTAAAAAAGGCGAGCACGGTGCTTTACTATTTAGCGATGATCTGATATTTTCAGCCCCTGCCCTACCACTGGCTGATGTGTTTGACCCAACCGGCGCCGGCGACACTTTTGCAGGCGGCTTTATTGGCTATCTGGCTAAAGTTGGTACTATCAATTTCAACAACATGAAGAATGCTATTATTTATGGCTCGGCACTGGCATCATTCTGTGTAGAAAAATTTGGCACCGAAAAGCTAAAAAACCTTACCCAGGCCGAAGTGGCAGGCCGCATACAGGAGTTTGTCAGTTTATCGCAATTTGCTATTATTGAGTAAAACCGCTTTGCGGGTCGTAGTTAATAGTCATGGATCAATAGTAGCATTTAGCTGATTTCTGACTATGAACTATGACCCATGAGCTATCACTATAAAATATGAAATACAGGATATTAGGAAACACCGGTGAAAAACTTTCGGCTATTGGTTTGGGATGCATGGGCATGTCGCATGCTTATGGGACCCGGGATGACGCCGAATCTATTGCAGTTTTAAACCTGGCCATTGAACTGGGCATTAATTTTTGGGATACCGCCGATATTTATGGCCCTTATATTAACGAGGAACTAATAGCCAAAGTGCTGGCGCCAAACCGCGGCAAGGTTTTCATAGCTACTAAATTTGGTTTTGTGCCCCAAACCGATGGCAAGCTTGGCGCATTCGACGCTTCTCCGGCTTATATGCGTAAAGCGGTTGAGGGTAGCCTGAAACGCCTGAATATTGAGGTGATAGACTTGTATTATGCCCATCGTATCGATCCTAAGGTACCCGTTGAAGAAATGGTTGGCGCGATGGCCGAATTGGTAAAAGAAGGCAAGGTGCGTTATCTTGGCTTGTCCGAAGCATCGGTCGAATCATTACACAAAGCCGTAAGTGTGCATCCTATTGCCGCGCTGCAAAGCGAATATTCATTGTTAACCCGCGACCCGGAAAAAGAAATACTGGCTACCTGCCGCGAATTAGGTATTGGTTTTGTACCATTCAGCCCGCTTTCACGTGGTTTATTTAGCGCTACCCTGCCCGATAATCCCGATGAATTGAAATCAAATGATTTCAGGCATACCATACCGCGCTTCCAGGGTGACTATTATGAAAATAACGCTAAACTGGCTGCTGCCTTCGCTGAACTGGCACATGGCAAAAACTGCACACCTGCCCAATTGGCCATTGCATGGGTGCTGGCACAAGGTAATGATATTATCCCTATCCCCGGCACTAAAAAGCGCAAATACCTGATGGAAAACGCGCAATCGGTAAACGTGGTATTAACAGCATCCGATTTGAACGATATTGAAAATGTATTAAAGGCATACCCTAATACCGGCCCGCGTTATACTGGCGCTGCTATGGGTATGGTAAACAAGTAAGCGTTATAATTTATTAAGCTCATCCATTAAAAACTTGCTGAGCCTATTAAAATAGCGTTTTACGCCATAGCCCATCACCCATTGTATACCTCGGGTAGCGTTGGTAAGAAAAACCTCGTCGGCTTCGTATAATATCTCTGGGTTTATTTGTGCCTCCGTTACAGGTATGTTGTTTTGCAAGGCAATGTTTATGACAACCTGCCGCATTACCCCTTCCACACAACCTTCGGTTAAAGCCGGGGTGTACAGATGGTTTTTATACAATACAAATACGTTCGAACTGCCAGCCTCGCACAAAAACTTATTTTGGTTAACGATAAATACATCATCCAGCCGGTTCTGATTTTTGTAGATGCCGGCCATCACGTAAACCAACGCGTTGCACGATTTGATATTGGACAGATAATTCAGCGGTTTACCTAATTCTGTAAATACATCCATAATCAGGCCTTTATCGTTTAAAAAATAACGTGGTTCATCTATAGGCTGCAATTCCATACAAAAACCTATCTTATTGCGTGTTGGCGTATACAAACCCTCTCCATCGCGATAAACTGTTAAACGCATACGGCCATGTTTGCATTTATTGCGGATGCTTAATGTTTCTGTTCTGTCTTTCAAAAACCAGGCATCCATTTGTGAATAGCCGTCCATCTTCAGGGCCTTCATCCCTCGTTGTAAGCGATCCACATGCTGATCGGTAAACTTTAGCTCGCCTTTCATCAGGCGCATGCTTTCAAACAGGCCATCGCCATATTTAAAGGCACGGTTGGCCGTGCTCATTACCAGGCTATCGGCCGGCAGTATCTCGTCGTTAAAATTGATAAATGTGGATTTCATGACAGATTATAAACCATATTTAACCCATTTGTCCGGCAGATGTTGCCGTGTAACCGCGCCATTTTTTCAACACCGACTCAAAGTCCTGTGGCAAAGCGGCTTCAAAATAAATGCTTTTTTTTGTTGATGGGTGTACAAAGCCCAAACTTTGGGCATGCAGTGCCTGGCGCGGCATCAGTTCAAAGCAATTCTCAACAAACTGTTTGTATTTACTGAATACGGTACCCTTTAATATTTTATCACCACCGTAAACAGCATCACTAAACAGCGGGTGGCCGATATGTTTCATATGCGCGCGGATCTGGTGCGTACGGCCTGTCTCAAGTTTGCATTCAATTAGTGTAACATAGCCCATACGTTCTAACACCTTATAATGCGTTACCGACCATTTGCCTTTCTCCTCGGTATCATAAATAGACATCACCCTCCTATCGCCAATGCTACGGCCAATATAACCGGTTATAGTACCGTCTTCTGGCAAATCGCCCCAAACCAGGGCTATATATTTGCGGTTGATGGTATGTTCATAAAACTGCCGGGCCAGATAGGTCATAGAGCGTTCGTTTTTGCTGATAAGCAGCAGGCCCGAGGTATCCTTATCAATACGGTGTACTAAACCCGGGCGGCCATCATTACCTGGCAGCGTAGGTAGCTGCTGAAAGTAATATACCAATGCGTTCACCAATGTACCACTATAGTTATTATAGCCTGGGTGTACTACCATCCCCGCTTCCTTGTTAACAATCAGCACGTCATCATCTTCATAAACAATATTTATGGGAATATTTTCAGGGTAAACTTCAGTATCGCGGGGCGGGTGCGGCAATACAACCGATATCACATCAAGCGGTTTTACTTTATAACTTGCCTTAATCGCTTTATCATTTACCAGTACATTACCCAACTCGATTGCGTTTTGTATACGGTTACGCGAGGCATTCTCAATGCGGTGCATTAAAAATTTATCAATCCGCAACAACGATTGGCCCTTATCTACAACTACTCGTAAATGTTCGTAAAAGTCCTGTTCCTCAATATCTTGCAGGTCAGTATTATTTATCATGGATTGCAAAAATAGTTGTTTTTTAATATTAAATATCTGATTATTGCGGAATAAATAAACCTCAATCGAATATGAAAAAACTCTACGCTCTAATTATTGCCGGTACTTTCTTTATCGGCATACAAAAATCGCAAGCACAGGATGGTTTTGATCAATTAATTAAATCCAGTCCTGCTGATGCCACTAAACTTGTATCTGCTTATGGCCTGCCGCTTTTCAAAGGTTTTGGCACAGGGCTAAATAGCGGTTGGAACAATACAGCTAAAACTAAAAAGCTATTACATTTTGATTTGAGGATTACCGCAGCTATTGCCATGGTACCCAACAGCGATAAATCTTTTGATGTAACTAAAATTGGGTTATCAAACCACGTTGTACCAACATCAGCATCTAATACAATAGCTCCAACCTTTGCCGGTAGTAAATTGGCCGGGCCTAACATGACCATTAAAGATGATAATGGCAATACTGTTGGCAATTTTGATATGCCCAAAGGATTAATCTCTGTAATACCTGCTCCGAATATCCAGTTAACTGTAGGGCTTGTACACAATACCGATATTACCATCCGCGCAATACCAACTACAAAAATCAGTGGGGACATTGGCTCGGTTGGCATGATAGGCTTCGGTATTAAACATGATATCATACAGGATTTTGCAAAAAAACTTCCTAAGCCTTTTGATTTGGCTATCGCTTTTGGTTATAACAAATTAACCTACAAAAAAGACCTGAATGTTAAGCCAGATGCCGGTGCATTGCCGCTTAATGCTTCGCAATCGTCCGATTTTAGTAACCAGCGTATTGAAGGCCACTTTTCGGGTGTAAATGTATCTGCCATTTTATCTAAGAAACTGGCGGTCTTTACCCCATTCATTTCAGTAGCTTATCAAACTGCTTCAACAGATATTGCTGCTATAGGAAATTATCCTGTCACTTCAAATGCTATAGCGGGTCAAAAATTTTATACTACCTACAACAACCCTGTAACCATTAACCAAAATAGCCTTAGCGGTTTACGTACCGATCTTGGTTTCCAGTTGAACCTGGCCATTTTCCGCGTATACGTATCAGGTAGCTTAGGCGAGTACAAATCTGTTAATGGTGGTATTGGCTTCGGTTTTTAATTGAATGCCTGACATAACCCTTGAAATTTTCAGCCCCGTTCATCAATTACAGCACAAACTGTTTGATGAAAAGGGGCTGAAAATTTTTATAAAGCGCGATGACCTGATCCATCCCGTAATTTCAGGGAATAAATGGCGCAAACTTAAATACCTGCTTATTAAAGCACACACCGAAGGAAAGAATCACTTGGTTACTTTTGGTGGGGCATATTCTAATCATTTATTAGCTACCGCAGCCGCAGGTGCCAAATTCGGGTTTAAAACAACTGGCATTGTTCGTGGCGAGGACGTGCAGAATGATACTTTGTTTATGTGCCGTCTGCATGGTATGCAATTAATTTTTACCGACCGTGAAAGTTATCGCGATAAGCCCGCGCTATTTCAAAAATATTTTGGTGCAGATACAAATGCTTTTTTTATCGATGAAGGCGGTGCTTCGACCGAGGCTGCCCGGGGTTGTAGCGAGTTGATTGCCGAATTGCCGCAACTCTATCAGCATATTTTCTGCGCCAGCGGAACCGGGACTACAGCCGCGGGAATTATTAATGGAATTCAGCAGCAGCAATTAAAAACCCACTTTCATGCTATCCCGGTTTTCAAAAACGGGGAGTTTATCCGCAGCGAAATAGATCAATATCTGATAACGCCAACCGACTACAGTCTGCACACCGAATACCACTTTGGTGGTTATGGCAAAACCACGCCTGAATTGATAAACTTTATTAAAGAATTTGTAGCATCAACCGGCATCCTGATAGAACCTGCTTACACCGGCAAAATGCTTTACGCGATATTTGATCTTGCCCGCAAAGATTACTTCCACCCCGGCGATGAGATATTGGCCATCCATAGCGGTGGCATATGGGGTTTATTGGGTATGCGTGATAAGTTTTAACCCACTTTTACGCAGAATTCTATAGTTTTTTCGTGTTGGTGAAGCTTTGGCGGGGCTAAACCAAAACCATCATCAGTACAAAAACTAACTTTAAATTGTTTAAACCTACTTTTTGCCCAATCGGTTCAAAAAGTGCCCTAATTAGCTTGGTTTGAGGTTTTTCGGTATATTTGACCAAACACTTTAACCTATGTACAGCCTGAATATTGCGCCCGAGAACGTTAATGCTACATTAAGCAAACATATTTTAGCCGATGGTTTCGACCTTACTTTTGATATGGAAAAAAGCGAGGGCGTTTACATTTACGATTCCAAGAACAAACGCCGTTTACTTGACTTTTTTACCTGCTTTGCATCGGTGCCTTTAGGATATAACCATCCAAAAATGCTGGGCGATGATGCCTTTACCAAAAGCCTGATGCTGGCTGCATTGACAAATCCATCTAACTCGGATATTTATACTACGCAGTATGCCCAGTTTATAGATACCTTCTCGCGTGTTGGTATCCCCGACTATCTGCCGCATGCCTTTTTTATTGCAGGCGGCGCTTTGGCCATTGAGAATGCCCTTAAAACGGCTATGGACTGGAAAGTACAGAAGAACTTTGCCAAAGGACACAAAGCCGAAAAAGGGTTCAAAGTATTGCATTTTGAACAAGCTTTTCACGGTCGCACAGGCTATACTTTAAGTTTGACTAATACCAGCCCAGCCAAAACCAAATGGTTTGCCAAATTTGATTGGCCGCGGGTTAATAACCCGGCAATGCAATTCCCACAGAACGAGGCGAATGTTCAAGATATTATTGCCCGTGAGGAAAAGGCTATAGCCCAGATAAAACAAGCGTTTGCTGAAAACCCCGATGAAATTTGCGCCATTATTATAGAACCTATTCAATCGGAAGGCGGCGATAACCACTTCAGAGTAGAATTTATGCGCCAACTGCGCCAATTGGCTGATGAGAATGAGGCACTGTTAATATACGATGAAATACAAACCGGCGTTGGGCTTACAGGCAAGTTTTGGTGCCATCAGCATTTTGGAGAGGATGCCCGGCCTGATATTATAGCTTTTGGTAAAAAGATGCAGGTTTGCGGCATATTAGCCGGTAAACGTATTGACGAAATTGAAGGCAATGTATTCCGGGTATCCTCCCGTATAAATTCAACCTGGGGCGGCAATTTGGTAGATATGGTACGCTCATCTAAAATAATGGAAATTATTGAAGAAGATAGGTTGTGTGAAAACGCTGCCAAAATGGGCAACTATCTGCAGCAGCAATTGCTAAAGCTTTCTGAAAAGTACGAGATAATTGGTAATGTACGAGGAAAAGGCTTGCTTACAGCCTTTGATTTTCGTGATCAGGCCCATCGCGATGCCTTTATTCAAAAAGGATTAGCGCATAATGTGATGTTTTTAGGCTGTGCCGATACAACCATACGTTTTAGGCCTGCACTCATCATGGATAAAACGCATATAGATGAGGGACTGCATGTTATGGAAAAAATAATAAGTATTTTATAATTTATATAGTGTTAATGAAATGTAATAATATTGCTACAACGAAGCTATTCGGTAACTAATAATATTTTTTTCTCGTAAAACATACTAATATTGTCCCATCACGTTTATTATATAAACGCGCGCTAAACACCACTATTACTATCTATCTGGGCAATATCCCTAATGTATTGTCGCTATTGATGTACTATGTCTAATGCTATTCAAATTAGGAGCTGCTACATTATTATCATGAGTAAACAAACTGAAAAATTAAAGAAACAATTAATTGAGATTTCCGAAGTAGTTAACCTGTTCAAATCCGAAGCAGTACAGGTTAAAGTAATTGACAGATTATTTGATGTTATTATTGACGCCGAAAGGTCGGATGCTGACACGGTCGACATATTTCATAAAAAAGGGCCTAAACAAAAGATCAATGGTAATAATTATGAGCATGTGCCGGTACGTAAAAAACCCGGGGCTACTAAAGTGCTTAATCAGCTATTAACAAGTACCGACTTTTTCGACACACATCGTTCTATATCATCAATAGCCGAATATTGTAAAACTAACTACGATTCGGATTTCAAAACATCTGAACTATCAGGGATCCTGCTAAAACTGGCTAACGAACATAAGTTAAAACGCGAACGCAGTAACGCTAACAACCGTTTTGAATATGTAAAAGCATAACGTTGTGATAAACAAAAAAGACCTGAAGATAATATCAGGTCTTTTTTGTTTATGCTCCTTATTCCAGGAATGTCATATCATCTTTGGAAAGGTTGATATCGGCAGCAGCCAGATTTTCTTCAAAATGCGCTAATGAAGACGTGCCGGGGATGGGTAACATTATTGGCGATTTATGTAACAACCAGGCAATATTAACCTGTGCCTCGGTAACCCCATATTTTTGAGCTACTTTAGCCAATCGCGTATCCTGCCTATCAGCTGTGTGCAGCGACCAAAATGGCACCATAACTATATTATGCTGCTCACAAATATCAAGTACTTCCTCACCGCCCATATTTGTCCCGCCATGGGCAAATTGTTTAGTAGTACGCTGTCCATGACCATACATGTTCTCCACCGATACAACGTTGCCCATTTTCATAGCAGTTTGTAATTCGTCACGGGTAACATTGCTCACGCCTACATGCAGTATTTTGCCTTCGCTTTGTATTTTAAACATAGCTTCCATACCTTCCTCGAAATTGGTCATTCCGGGCATTACACGAAAATGCACCTGGGTTATCCTGTCAATTTTTAAAGTGCGTAAATTATTTTCAATGCTGGTACGCAAATTTTCAGGAGTATTATACACCACCCAGCTTTTATCGGGCTTGCGGGTTGCCCCTACTTTGGTACATATCACCAAATCATCCGGGTATGGGTATATGGCTTCAGCAATTAAACGGTTAGTTACATCATCGCCATAATAGTCTGCTGTATCAATAAAACGGACGCCTTTTTCTATAGCCCTTTTTAATATCGCTAACGCTTCAGGACGATTAGGTGGTTCGCCATAAAAACCCTCGCCTGTAAGGCGCATAGTGCCGTAACCTAAACGAGGGACGGTTAACGGATTGGCTGTATCTTTTCCAATGGTGATGGTGTTATTCATATACAAACCTAACAAAAGATAGCGTCTAGTTAAAACAATTCTGCCCTGCAGAGAGGGTGTTAACTGATAATGATGCTAAGCCTGAAACTCCATGTTCTACCGCAAATCCATCAAACTATCCACGCCCAAAATTTTTCGGCTGGTAAAACCTTCGGCAAATTTGGTACCTATCGCTTTGCCAAATTCACGGCCACGGCCTTCAACAACGGCCGTAAATTGGGGTGATGAAATATAGGTTTGCGGCTCGTTTTCATTCCATTCAGGGTTATAAAATTGCGATCCGTAAGCAAAAATGCTGGCCATTTTTTTATCCCAATAGTCGGTTACATCAATAACAATATCAGGCTGTATGTAGTTATCCTGTATAAAATGTAAAACCTGTTTAGGGCGCCATGGCGCCTGTGGTTCCCCGTTTTGCAATGTTTCTATTTTTCGCAAACCAGATAAAAAAGTAGCTGCTTCTACTAACTGATTGGCACGGCCATGGTCTGGGTGACGATCATAGTAAGCGTTAGTGATCACAATATCCGGCTGAAACTTGCGGATGGCAGCAATAACTTTTAGCTGGTATTCTTTAGTGTTCTCAAAAAAACCATCGGGTATGCCTAAATTTTCACGTACGACTAAACCAAGTATCTTTCCGGCACCGGCAGCTTCCTCGTCGCGTATCTCGGCAGAGCCACGGGTACCTAATTCGCCCCGGGTAAGGTCAACAATACCGACCTTATGGCCCATGGCTACATGTTTAGCTATAGTACCCCCGCAACCTAATTCAGCATCGTCCGGATGGACGGCCAAAACCAAAATATCTAATTTAAGCATATTATTCTATTGATGATCTGCGGCCAGCAGGCGGTCTATTTTCTTTCTTATTTTGGATGATGTTGGTTTGGTGAACGGATAAAAAAAGTCGGTCACTAAGCCATGTGCATCTACCAGGTACTTATGAAAATTCCACCGTGGTGCAGTGTTTACAGCTCCGTTTTGTTTCTTATCTGCCAAAAACTGGAACAGCGGGTGGCTGTATGGGCCACGTACCCTTACCTTTTCAAAAACCGGAAAATGCGTACCAAAATTGATAGCGCAAAACTTGCTTATCTCGCTGCCATCCAAAGGTTCTTGTCCGCCAAAATCGTTAGATGGAAAAGCCAGTATCTCGAAGTTCTGATCTTTATAGGTCTTTCTTAATTCTTCAAGTTCTTTAAGCTGGGGAGTAAAACCGCATTGCGATGCGGTATTTACTATTAACAATACCTTGTTTTTATAATCGCCAAGGCTAACTTCTTCACCGTTTAACTTTTTAACATTAAACCGGTAAATGCTCTTATCGTCCATTATCTAATTGTTGTAGGAAATATATCCTGCAGATTGCAGAATAGATTCGATATCCCTCTCCTGTTCGGGATCGTAAGTTTCTTTCAAATTATGCCCAAATATCCTGGCTATAGACTGAAACATAAATGCGTTCAATCCGCCTTTCATCTCTTTCAGCATTTCATAACTTGTATTCCCTGTTTCGCGGTTAACTAACTTTATTAATATCTCACCTTGTGTAATGGTAAGGTTTTTTATTTCGCGGTTAAACAGATCTTTTATCTGCGTTTCGCAAGCCTTTATCATTTCTTTTTGTTTGCCTTTATCGCCGGTGGTGGCTAAATCGCGCTGCAGCTGCTGGTAACGGTTACTGGCAAACCGCATATATGGTAACACTTTGTAAACATTATAACGCAGGCGGTTGTAATCCTGCCGGTCTTTTTCACTTTTAAAAATGCGTGTATCAACAATTTTTATTTCAGGTACAACCGTCCACGGGATCAACTCGCCTTGATATTCTGTCAGGTAAGTCCGGATGGTATCATTTTTGCCTAATTTAGGTCGTGGCAATGCACTTTGTGACAGCGCTATGGTAGCGAAGCAGCAAAACAGTAATACAAAGCCAATAAATTTCATAATTTTACGTAATACAAAAATAATGCTATTTTTTGTTGTATTGCATAACATATATGTAATTAAATTTTATAATGACATTACCAGGTATATATAAGGGCTTATAAATGAAGGATGTAGTGATAGATATTGAGGCGGAAAAGAACGAAATACTAAAGCGTTACCGGGCATTGCTGCGTGCATCAAAATCAACCTTGCAAAAGGGCGATAAACGCATGATACGTAAGGCTTTTGATATGGCCCTTGAAAGCCATAAGGATATGCGCCGCAAATCGGGCGAGCCGTATATATATCATCCTATTGCTGTTGCCCAAATTGCTGCCGAGGAAATTGGCTTGGGTACTACTTCTATTGTTTGTGCATTGCTGCACGATGTGGTTGAGGACACTGATGTTACTTTAGATGATATTGAACGCGAATTTGGAAAGAAAGTAGCCAAAATAATTGACGGCCTAACTAAAATTTCCGGCGTGTTCGATACCAACAGCTCTTTACAGGCCGAGAATTTCCGTAAAATGTTGCTTACCCTGGCCGATGATGTGCGGGTAATATTGATAAAACTGGCCGACCGCCTGCATAACATGCGTACCATGGAGTTTATGCCGCGTGATAAGCAGTTGAAGTTATCGTCAGAAACCGTGTATCTGTATGCACCATTGGCACACAGGCTGGGTTTATATGCCATAAAGTCAGAGCTGGAAGACCTTTCCATGAAATATATGGAAAGCGAGACCTACCAGTTCATTAAAAATAAGCTAAATGAAAAAAGGGCGGAACGCGAGAAGTTTATCCGGGATTTTATTGAGCCAATAAAGAAAGTGCTAGAAGGCCAGGGCTTGAACGCCGATATGTACGGCAGGCCGAAGTCGATCCACTCCATCTGGAATAAGATGAAGAAAAAGAACGTCCCATTTGAAGAGGTTTACGATCTTTTTGCCATCCGTATCATTCTGGATAGCCCGGCAGAAAATGAAAAATCGGATTGCTGGAAGGCTTATTCTATAGTGACCGACCTTTACCGGCCTAATCCCGACCGTTTGCGCGACTGGGTATCATCGCCCAAGGCTAATGGTTACGAATCATTACATACTACCGTAATGGGCCCGCGTGGGCAATGGGTTGAAGTGCAGATACGTACCACCCGTATGAACGAAATTGCAGAGAAGGGTTTTGCCGCGCATTGGAAATACAAGGAATCATCAGTAGACAACGGGCTTGACCTGTGGATACAAAAAGTTCGCGATATGCTGAAAAACCCCGACAGCAACGCATTGGATTTTCTGGATGATTTCAAGATGAACCTTTTTAGCGATGAGATATTCATCTTTACGCCTAAAGGTGCATTAATACAATTACCATCAAGCGCTACGGCGCTGGATTTCGCGTTCGAGATACATACCGATGTGGGGGCCAGTTGTATTGGCGCCAAAGTAAACCACAAACTAGTACCGCTAAGCTATAAACTACAAAACGGCGACCAGGTGGAAGTGATTACCAGCAGTAAGCAAAGTCCAAAAGAAGACTGGCTGAACATTGTAGTTACGGCTAAAGCTAAAGCCAAAATAAAATCGGCATTAAAAGAAGAAAAGCGCAAAATAGCTGAAGATGGCAAGGAAATACTGGAACGTAAGCTAAAATCGCTGAAGATCACCTACAATTCAGAGAACATCCATAAGCTGAGTTATTATTTCAAACTGCAATCGACCCAAGACCTCTTTTACAATGTAGCTAAAGGGTTGATAGACCTGAGTCAGCTTAAGGAGTACCAGGCATCAGAAAAAAGTATTGAGAATAAGCCACAGGATAAAATTGACGCCGACCAGGTACAAAGTCTGCTAAAAAGCATTAAGGCCAAAGATACCGACATGTTATTGATTGGCGATGACATGCAAAAGATTGACTATAAACTTGCCAGCTGCTGCAACCCTATCCCTGGCGATGATGTATTTGGTTTCATTACGGTAAGCGATGGGATAAAAATACACCGTACTAATTGCCCTAATGCCACCAAATTAATGTCCAACTACGGTTACCGCATTGTAAAAGCCCGCTGGACAAACCAGCAGGAACTGGCATTTTTAACCGGTTTGCGAATTACGGGTATTGATGATGTTGGCCTGATCAATAAACTAACTACAGTAATTTCCAACGATTTTAAAGTGAATATCCGCTCTATTACTGTTGATAGTGATAACGGTATTTTTGAAGGATCGATTATGGTGTATGTGAACGATACCGAACATCTGGATAACCTGATAAAACGCTTGAAAGAGATACGCGGCATTACCGCCGTAACACGGTTTGATTCAACCCCGGCTGTGGAACGGGCTTCTTAGATAGACAGTAAAGAATTAATAACAAAGATTCAAGAGTTTAAAAAGGTAACGCGGTATTGAATTTTACTTGAATTCTTCCAACTCAAAACCTGACATCTCCGGGACTTTCGGTCTTTCCGACTTCCAGACTATTTTAATACCTTTGAATTATTAATAGCAAAACATGTCGCAAACTGAAACCATTGCCATGGTAAAGAAAATTTTCGAGGCTTACCTTGAAAACAAAAGTCTGAGGAAAACTCCTGAGCGCTTTGCCATTTTGGAAGAGATCTATTCACGTAATGATCATTTTGATGTGGAATCGTTATACATCCACATGAAAAATAAAAAATACAGGGTTAGCCGTGCTACAGTATATAATACACTGGAACTATTAGTATCGTGCGACCTGGTGACCAAACATCAGTTTGGCAAAAACATGGCCCAGTTCGAAAAATCATATGGCTACAAACAGCACGATCATATTATTTGCATAGACTGCGGCAAAGTTGTTGAGTTTTGCGACCCACGCATTCAACAAATACAAAGTATGATGGGCGACTTGCTTAAATTTGATATCAAGCACCACTCCCTTAATCTTTATGGCAATTGTACTAAACTTAAGCAAGGTTATTGCGACAGAAAAGTTTAACTTTGCCCCCTTTCAAATCAATCATATAAAATAAATGGCTGTTGACGTTTTATTAGGCCTGCAATGGGGCGACGAAGGTAAAGGAAAAATTGTTGATGTACTGGCTGCGGATTACGATCTGATAGCGCGCTTCCAGGGCGGACCAAACGCCGGGCATACCCTTGAGTTTGACGGACAAAAATTTGTATTGAACACTATCCCTTCGGGTATATTTTTTAATAATACACTAAACCTGATTGGTAATGGTGTGGTAATTGATCCTATTACCCTTAAAAAGGAACTGGATAAACTGAAAGCTGCCGGGCACGACCTACTGGCCAAAAAGAACCTGGTAATTGCTAAAAAAGCACACCTGATACTGCCTACTCACCAATTGCTTGATGCTGCTTCTGAAAAGAAAATGGGCGAAGGCAAAATTGGTTCAACTTTAAAAGGCATTGGCCCAACCTATATGGACAAAACCGGCCGCAATGGTTTACGCATTGGCGATATTACCCTGCCCGATTTTAAAGAACGTTACCAAAAATTGGTTGCCAAACATACCTCAATGCTGCAATCGCTTTATGGCGAGGTGGTAGATTTTAGCGAACGCGAAGCCGCCTTCTTTGAAGCGTTGGACGTGATCAAAAAATTCCCTTTGGTTGATTCGGAGCATTTTGTGAATGATTATATCCGCAAAGGCAAAAAAGTATTAGCTGAAGGCGCACAAGGCGCTATGCTGGATATCGACTTTGGGTCTTATCCGTTTGTAACTTCATCAAACACTACATCAGCCGGTGCTTGTACTGGTTTAGGCATTGCACCAAGCCAAATAGGCGAAGTAATTGGCATATTTAAGGCATACTGCACCCGTGTTGGCGGCGGCCCCTTCCCTACCGAACTGGATAACGAATTAGGCGAAAAACTTCGTCAGTTAGGTCACGAGTTTGGCGCTACTACTGGTCGTCCACGCCGTACGGGCTGGATCGATCTGCCGGCATTGAAATATGCTATTATGCTGAATGGTGTAACTCAACTGGTAATGACTAAAGCCGATGTTTTAAGCGGTTTTGAAAAAATATATGCTTGTACCCATTATAACTATAACGGCGAGGTAATTGATTATATGCCTTATGATATTTGCACCATTACCCCCGAGCCTGTTTTGCAGGAAATTGAGGGCTGGAACGAAGACATTACCGGCATTACTGAATTAGACCAAATACCGGCATCATTAAGCCGTTATATGGACTTTTTAAAAGAGCAATTAGGCGTGCCGGTTAAATACCTTTCTGTTGGCCCGGATAGGGTACAGACGTTGGTATTGAATTAATTCAAATACAATAAACAAAAAATGCCCGCAGATAATTGCGGGCATTTTTTGTTTATATCTTTACACCTCGTGAATTTTACCATAACCGATATCAATATATTTAAACACAAAGCCTTACAATGGGCCACGCGTTTTGATGTATTGTGCTATCTGGATTCCAACAATTTTAGCGATCCCTATTCCAAATACGACCTTATTATTGCCGCGGGCGCTAAACATGAGTTAAAGGCAAACGTTGGTAATGCTTTTGCTGAATTAGAAGCTTTCAGGCAGCAGCATCAAGAGTGGTTGATGGGTTTCTTCACGTACGATTTGAAAAACGAGATAGAAACCCTTTCTTCATCAAACCCGGATCATCTGCATCTCCCTGATCTGTATTTTTTCGTGCCTGAATACCTGATTACAGTAAAAGACAACAATGTCAGCATCACAGGACAAAATTCATCGGGCGTTTTGTATGAGATTGAAAAGCAAAAAATAACCCAACCACAAAGCATTCCAACTGTAAAACTCCAGCCCCGTTTTAACAAAGCTGATTATATAGCAACCGTAAAAAAAATACAGGACCATATTATCCGTGGTGATATTTATGTGAGTAATTTTTGTCAGGAGTTTTTTGCTAATGGTGTTAAAATCGATCCGCTGGAGGTATTTAAACAATTGAACCAATTATCACCCACCCCTTTTTCCTGTTATTTTAAATACTACCAGCAACATATTCTTTGCGCCTCGCCCGAACGCTTTTTGGCCAAGCGCGGTAGCAAATTAATATCCCAACCTATAAAAGGCACTGCAAAACGTCAGGAAAATACTGAACAAGATGAATTGGTTAAAAATGCATTGCAAAATGATCAGAAAGAACGCCAGGAGAACGTAATGATAGTTGACCTGGTACGTAACGATCTTACTCACTCGGCCAAAGCCGGAACTGTTAAAACAGAAGAACTATTTGGTATTTATAGCTTCAACCAGGTACACCAAATGATATCGACCGTGATATGCGAATTACGGAATGACGTATCTGAAGTACAGGCTATTAAAAACACCTTCCCCATGGGCAGCATGACAGGGGCGCCAAAAATAAGCAGCATGCAGCTAATGGAACAGTATGAAAAAAGCAAGCGTGGGGTATATTCCGGGGCGATAGGCTATTTTAGTCCGGATAATGATTTCGATTATAACGTAGTTATCCGAACTTTATTGTACAACCAGGAAAATAAATATTTATCGTTGCATGTAGGCAGTGCCATTACTTATGACGCAGATGCAGAAAAAGAATATGAAGAGTGTCTGGTGAAAGCTTCGGCAATGTTTAAAGTGTTAGGCCATTAATCGTCTTTGTAAATTACATCAATATGGCAAAAAGATAGTTTGCCGTGACAATTGAAATTTGTCAATCGTATATTTTTGGCACCTTAAACACAAAGGCAATGCCTCTCACATCTACCAAACGCATTAAAGAACACCATCAGGGGATTTCAACTATCCTGGCTTTCTCTCTAATCCCCCTATCCGGTTTTGCAACAGATATTTATATCCCATCGTTACCTGCTATGGGCGCATCTATGCATATTGGTAGTTTACAGGTGCAGCTAACACTCAGTATCTTTTTAATTAGTTATGGCATATCACAACTATTTATCGGCAGTGTTTTAGATAGTTTTGGCCGTTATAACTTCAGTTTGATATCGTTAATGATATTTACGCTTTCATGTGTCATCATTGCCAATACACACAATATCTATCTTATTTATTTAATGCGTGTAATACATGGTATTACGGTCGCTGGAATTGTAGTGGCAAAAAGGGCTTATTTTGTCGATGTTTTTATTGGCGAAAAACTAAAAAGCTATCTAAGTATTTTTACTATTATATGGTCTACCGGGCCAATTATAACCCCTTTTATAGGCGGATATTTACAAAAAGCCTTTGGTTGGGAATCTAACTTTTACTTTTTAGGCATTATTGCGGCAGTATTAGGCATATTGGAGCTAATTTTCAGCGGAGAAACTTTAAAGCACACTACTGAATTTAAGCTAAAAAAGATAGGCAACATTTATTTACAAATGATTAAAACGACCAGTTTCACTATGGGGCTGTTTATGCTGGCTATGGCATATTCCATGGTTATGGTTTACAATATGTCCGGGCCGTTTATTGTAGAGCACCAACTGTTATTAAGCCCGGTTGCGGCTGGATATTGTTCGCTTATTTTAGGCCTGGCCTGGATGGCAGGCGGCTTTATTGGCAAAGCAACTATTAACCACCCCTTCTATAAAAAAATGGTTGTTAATATTGCCGCGCAATTGCTTTTTGTAGTAGCTATGATACTAAGTTTAAGCTTTGTGGCAAATTTATACACCTTAATATTTTTTGCCTTTATTATTCATGTAGGGGCCGGTTATACGTATAATAATTACTTTACCTATAGCCTTAGTAAATTTCCCAATAATGCGGGTATAGCTGGCGGTTTAACCGGTGGTATTGTGTATGTATTAGTATCTTTTTTAAGTTACAGCATCATTTCGGTTCTTCCTGCAAAAGATGAACGCAACCTTAGTTATAGTTATTTGATACTTATCGTAATTTCAGGTATTATCATGTTTGTTATATCCAGGATTAAAAAGGAAACCGTTGCCGAAGCAATCGCTGCTAATTAACCTCAAATACTAAACTTACTGCCGGCCCTCACAATCACATCTGATCCGTCGGCAAAGAAAGCCGATATTGGTTCACGGCTTAGCCATGGTTCAAATTCAGGCCCATATATTTTGGCTATAGGTGCTTCAAACGCATAGTCTTTTACTTCTCCCGTTTGCCAGGTAATGTGTTCTACCTGGTATTCAATGGTGCGGGTTTCGGTAAGCTTATTATAGCCCCAGTAATGTTCAAATATAAATTCTTCGGCGCTGCCGGCTTCAATAACGCTTCGCTTATTATTTACGGTAGCGGCAAGCTTGCACCACTCCCCTCTGTATTTCCACTCGTAACTAAAACGCGTATGAGCGTCATCAACGGGGATGATTTCATGTCGCATAGGCATAGCCTTATAATGTTCATTATATAAATTATTAGCTACAAGGGCTATCATAGGCTTAGGCACAATTTCGCTGATAAATACGGCACCGCGTTTCCATCCCTGTCCATCAAAATAACGCACATAGAACCGCAGATTTACTTCCTCAAAATTAATATGATATGGCCACCGGATACGTAACATGCTGGTTTCCTGGAAAAGAAAGCCTACCATGCTCACCAGATTTTTTCCCTGCCAGGTATCTAATATCGTCCCCGGCGGCAGGTGGGGCATTAATATAGCCGCATCAACCTCATAGTTCAGCATCAGGAGGTTAGTCCATTTTGCTTTTAGAAATTGACGTTTGGCCATACGGTTTACCGATGATAATATTTCATAGCCTCGGGGATATGTGCCCTGATATCGGCAATACGGGTAGCATCGGTAGGGTGTGTACTTAAAAATTCGGGCGTACCGGCTTTGTTTTGGGCAGCCATCCGTTGCCAAAAGTCAACCGCGTTGTTTGGGTCATAACCCGCCATCGCCATAAATGTTAATCCCAGTCTGTCAGCTTCCGATTCCTGGCTGCGCGAATAATGCAGCAGCATCAATCCTCCACCCACGCCATATAACTGGCCAACTATGGTTTGTGTAGCGTCGGACTGGCTACTGGTAGCCGCACCAACAACTGCCCCACCGGCTTGCGCAGCTAATTGTTGCGAAACACGTTCGGCCGAATGGCGGGCAATGGCATGGCCAATCTCGTGTCCCATTACAGTTGCCAGCCCCGCATCATCTTTAGTTAAAGGTAGTATACCGCTGTACACCGCCACTTTACCGCCAGGCATACACCAGGCATTTACTTCGTTACTTTGTATCAGGTTAAACTCCCACTTAAAATTATACTTGTCGGCATAGCCGTTAGCAGCAAGGTATTTTTCTATAGCCGCAGCTAACTGGTTTCCTACACGTTTAACACGCATAGCATCGGCGGTACCGCTAATCACCTTGGTTTTCGGGTCTGATAGTAAGGTGGAGTAGCTTTGCGCCGCTGATTGATTGATCTGATCATCGGCAACAAGATTGAGTTGGCGCCTGCCGGTTAACGGGACTGTGGCGCAACCAAAAAGAACAACAGCGCTAACTGTTGCTAAAAATAGTCTATGGCTTTTCATACGTCAGCTGTTTTTTTCTTAAACAGGTTTACTTTCGATTCCCGGCCGCGTATCAAGCGTTCGATATTCTTTTGGTGGGTAACCAATATCAGTACACAAATACACATACCATATATTACTACCGACCGTACAGATACCGGGTAAACAAAAGTGACCCCAATTAAATAAGTAAAACTGGCCACAATTGAACTAAGCGATACGTATTTTGTTATTAACAGAACAATAATAAATACAACAACACACAGCAATGCGGCCTGTAGGTTTACAGCTAAAACCATGCCGCATAAAGTAGCTACCCCCTTACCACCCCGGAAACCCGCAAATATGGGAAACAGGTGGCCCATTACCGCTGTAATGCCTAAGGCAAGTTCGTAATTGGTAAAAACAACTGAATGATTGTTAACCGCCGAGGGCATGCCTAAAATACTAAGGTAGGCCAGATTGGTAGCAGTGAAACCTTTTAAAATATCTATACACATTACCGGTATACCGGCTTTTTTACCCAGTACCCTAAACGTATTTGTTGCACCGGCATTACCGCTGCCGTATTCGCGTACATCTATTTTATAAAAATATTGCCCAATCCAAACGGCTGTGGGAATGGAACCTAAAAGGTATGCCAATATCAGGGAGGAAATAGACCAGACAGTTATCATCTCACCACAATATTACTAAAATGACAGTTCAATATCTATATAATTTTATTGTTTAACAGCCTTTAAACTCATATCCAAGCTTTTAACTGAATGTGTTAAGGCCCCCATAGATACATAGTCGACACCGCAAGCGGCATAATCCAGCACATTATCTACAGTAATCCCACCCGATGCCTCGGTGATATACCGGCCCTCTATCATGGCTACGGCCTGTTTTAATATATCAAATTTAAAATTATCCAGTAATATCCGGTCAACCCCGCCTGTTTGCAGCACCTCTTCCAGTTCTTCCAGGTTCCTTACTTCAATCTCTATTTGTAGTTTTTTGTTTGTATCTGCTAAATATTGCCTGGCGTTGTTAATTGCACTGGCAATACCTCCGGCATAATCCACATGGTTATCTTTGATCAGTATCATATCATACAATCCAAACCTATGGTTTACACCGCCGCCTATTTTTACCGCCCATTTTTCTAAATAACGCAACCCCGGGGTTGTTTTGCGGGTATCCAACACCTGGGTATTGCTGCCTTTTAAAATATCTGCAACTTCGTTGGTAGTGGTAGCAATGCCACTCATACGCTGCATACAATTAAGCACAAGCCGTTCAGCTATCAGGATGCTATGTACGCTGCCTGCTACTTCAAAGGCTATATCACCGGGCTTAACTTCCGCACCGTCCTGAAGGAATACATTCACTTTAAGGTTAGCATCAATCTCGCGGAAAATCTCCAGCGCCAGTTCAACACCAGCCAGTATGCCCGTATCTTTAATAATAAGCTTTGCTTTGCCGGTAGTCCCTGCAGGGATGGTTGATAGGGAGGTATGATCGCCGTCGCCAACATCTTCGGCAAGGGCATTTTTTATAAATTGATGGATAATCTGTTTGTCCAAGTCTGTAATACTTTTTTGTGGTGCAAAAGTAATAACAATTTGGTGGGATAAAGTTTTTTTTGGCAAGTATGCCTATGATACAATAAAATTGATGGGACTGTTATGCTTTTAGGCTATTAAAGGTAAGCTTATTTAATATTATCTATTTTAAGCGGATCTTATTCTTTTTTCAGCTTTACTTTTTAAACTTTGGGGTTTTTGCGGTTTTTTATTGTCAGAGTCCGAGGCCAGAGTTAAGAATCAATCACTCCTCTTTCTTGTCGCTTTCTATTTTTATCTCATTCACCAAAAATACGCCATTGGTTAGTTTCATGGATACCGCTGTACGGTATTCGGCATTAGCGGTAGTGAGCAACAGCACCGCGTAGCGGATATTGGGATTAGAATTTACACGATGCAATATTTTTACCGCTTTTATAGGATTGTTTTTAAAAAAACTGCCTAAAACCAATTCGGCCTGGCTGGCGGAGTAAATGTTTTCTTCGTTTAAAATAGTGAGTTCAATACTGCTGGTAAATTTTTTAGCCAGTTCATGTACATTGCCGGTTTTTATCAGCTCGGCCGCATCGTCAATTGGTCCTAAAGCTGGTGTTGGGCGACCGCTTAGCGGTAAAATAAAAAGTAATAAAGTAAATAATCTGATCATATCCGTACGCAATATAAAACGATTAATATCCTTTACAAAAATAAAAGCTTACAATTAGCTTAATAATTCTCCATCTTATAACGTTGCTTTTATATTTGCAGTGTGGAACAACAAAAAAAAGTCGCATTACTGATACTGGACGGTTGGGGATACGGCCGCCAGGACAAATCAAACGCAATATTTAACGCCAACACGCCTTTCTTCAATTCGATGCTGGCCAAATATCCAAATTCAAAATTGCAGGCATCGGGTATGGCCGTAGGCTTGCCCGACGGACAGATGGGCAATTCCGAAGTGGGGCACATGAATTTAGGCGCTGGCCGGGTGGTTTACCAGGAACTGGGCCGCATCCATAAAGCGGTTGACGATAGAGAACTCTCGACAAACGAAGTGATCAAAGACGCATTTGAGTACGCCAGGGCGAATAATAAAGATGTCCACTTCATCGGACTTGTTTCTGATGGTGGTGTGCATTCGCACATAAAGCATGTAAAAGGCCTTTGCGATACCGCTGTAGAGTACGGCCTGAATAAAGTTTTTATCCATGCCTTTTTAGATGGACGTGATACCGACCCAAATTCGGGCATCGGTTTTATTACCGACATGGAAAACTACGTGAGCAACACACCGGTTAAAATAGCGTCGGCTATTGGCCGCTACTTTGCTATGGACCGCGATAACCGCTGGGAACGTGTTAAAAAGGCTTACGACCTGCTGGTAAATGGCATTGGCAAACCTGCCGATAACCTGATTACTGCCATCAGCGAATCTTATGCCCAGGGGGTAACGGACGAATTTGTAGAGCCTATTGTAAAAACAGATAGCAAAGGGCAGCCACTGGCATTGATAAAAGAAGGCGATGTGGTACTTTGCTTTAACTTCCGTACCGACCGTGGCCGCGAGATCACACTGGCGTTAACGCAAAAGGCATTCCCCGAGCAGAACATGCACCCGCTAAACCTGCGCTATATCACCATGACCACTTATGATGAAACATTTAAGAATGTGCAGGTAGTTTTTCATAAAGATGATCTATTAAAAACCCTCGGCGAAATATTGCAGGATGCCGGTAAAAACCAGATCCGCATTGCCGAAACCGAAAAGTATCCGCACGTCACCTTCTTTTTTTCGGGTGGGCGCGAAAAAGAATTTGCGAACGAGAAACGCCTGCTGGTGCCATCGCCAAAGGTGGCCACTTATGACCTGCAACCTGAAATGAGCGCCGAAGGCATCCGCGATGCTATACTACCTGAATTACAAAGCCGCTGGGCCGATTTTATTTGTTTAAACTTTGCCAATACCGACATGGTTGGCCATACAGGTGTATTCAGCGCAGTAGTTAAAGCCGCCGAAACAGTTGACGCCTGCACACAAGCCGTGGTTGAAACAGGCCTTGCTAACGGGTATTCATTTATTATTATTGCCGACCATGGTAATGCCGATTACATGATCAACGATGACGGCTCACCCAACACAGCGCATACCACCAACCTGGTGCCTTGCATTGTAATTGACAAGGATGTGACAGCTGTTAAAGATGGCAAACTGGGCGACATTGCCCCCACTGTACTAAAAATGCTAGGGGTTGCTATCCCTGCAGAAATGACCGGCGATGTATTGGTTTAAGAGTCTCACCCCAAACCCCTCTCCAAAAGAGAGGGGCTTCATAAGCGTTATGCTTTTAGCATTGGTGTTGTTTATCACTTCATGTCGTCCTGATGTGAAGGAAACCAAGGGCACGCTGCAATACTTTGATATTAAGAGCTTCTTCAAAGCCGATTCGGCGCGGTTAAGCAAAATTAGCTTCATCACTAAAACGGTTACTCATAATAATATCACCGAAACCAAAAAGGTGCATATTGATAACTGGGGCCGCGAGTTTGAATTGTTCACCAACTCGGATATTAACAGGCCCGCCTGGCGCGAAAGCTATAGCATAAGCAAGGGCGATAATATAACTATCTACCAGGCTAAAACCCCCGAACTAAAAACCCGCCGCATAGTTATAGGCAAAACAGGCAATAAGGTAAAATGGATACTGATACTTAACCATACTAAAAACCTGTTGTATGAGAATAGCGAGCGCTTAAGCTATTTTCCCGATTCGCTTTACCAGATCATCAAAACACAAAAAGTACGGGTGATGAGCAAAAACACTTATACCATAAAGGGAGTTTTCCATTAAACATGGTAGTAAAATTGTAGTCTATGCTTCTACAGGCGATGATTTAGATTGAGCCCCTTTCTTCAGCGTAAGCACCGTAATTTCAGGCCAGATGCCCAAACGGCCCGAGAAAGCCAGAAAACCAAACCCACGATTAATATACAGGTAACGCCCATTATATTTGGCCAATCCGCTCCAATGCGGGTAGCGATACTGCACAGGGCTCCAGCGCAAACCGGCGGCTTCAATGCCAAACTGCGCACCGTGCGTATGTCCCGAAAGCGTTAAATGAATGTTGGCCGGATGCTTTTTGGCTATTTCTTCCCAATGGGTAGGATCGTGCGAAAGCAGTATCTTGAATGATTTAGGGTCTACCCCTTTCAGCGCTTTATCCAAATCGCCAACCTTTTTGAAACCATGCCCCCAGTTTTGCACCCCAATCAGCGATATCTTTTCGCCGTCTTTTTCCAATGTCACATGCTCGTCCAGCATTAGCTTATAATCCATAGCCCCATGGTTGGCTTTTAATTGCTGCAGATTTGCAGCCTTTTCGGCCTCGCTATCCCAATGGATATAATCCCCATAATCGTGGTTACCTAAAATAGAGAACTGCCCGAAAGGCGCTTTCAACTGGCGAAAGTGTTCTATGTAAGGTTCAATTTCAAAAGCAGCATTATTCACCAGGTCGCCGGTAAAAACAAACAGGTCGCTTTTTTGTGCCCGTGCCAGGTTAATACCCCGCTGCACCGCCTCCATACTATCAAAACTTCCCGAATGAATATCTGATAGCTGGGTAATGGTAAACCCGTCAAATGCTGCGGGCAGGTCTTCAAAATATAAAGTTTCGCGGTGCACCTTGTAATGATACTTACCCCGGATCATAGCATAAAAGAAACTACTTAATGGTATAGCAGCAATCAGCACTGCTAATTCGCTTATAAACTTGCGCCGTGATGGAAAGTAGCGTTCGCCGGTGTTTTTATTAGTACCAATGTGGTTCACCAACCCCACAAAAAACCGCCCGATATCCCCAAGGAAAAGCACGATGATGAATACCAGCTTGGTGACAAAAAAACTAAGGAACAGGCTCAGCATATACTCGTGGAAGGGCCGCATGCCCTGGGCAGTACTAAAGCTGCCAAAGCCTGCCATAAAAACCACTGTAACACCTATAGATACTACCAGGTAACCCCACAGAACCGCCGCTTGCGCGCGTTTGTTACTCCAATCAAAAGTTAAAGTGCGTAACCCATGATAAACATACCAGTCCATTAGCAAACTGATGGCCGCAATAATGATAAATACTTTTATGAAACCTCCGTTATGCATGGGCGCTCAAAATTTGTTTGCCGGCAAAATAAGGAAACGATGGGAACTGGAAAACTCGGGGGAAAGGTTTTACTTTTAAATTACAACACAGCAGCCGGGTTCGCAAGCCCAGGCCGCTATGTTTAATTTCAAATCGCTCAGCACGTTTTCATCAATAGTTTAAATAAACCTTAAGGGAAAGGGATATATTAAACAATATCTTTATAGTTAATTAAAAAGGTATTAAACCTAAGACAAATGCAGTGCCGGTATGCCAAAGTGCCGTTTTATTACTCAATGAGGCAGTTTAGTATTAACTGTGGAGAAATATTGGGGAATTGTTTTACACGGAATGGGGAAATGGGGACTGTTTTAAACTCGCCACAGCGTAATTGCGGGAAACGAAGCAATTTCCATGTTAGGATTTCATTAGGTCGGGTAAATCAGTTAATGAGTGTCAGTGGACGTTCTTGGCATTCATTTAAATTTTGCTACCATATTACTAACTTTAGTTGCTTTCTATATAACCGAAACCTGAGAAGAAATTGTTTTAATACACACGCATGATAATAATAAAGAAGTATCTATTTTATTTCGTTTTTTTAATATTTATACTTTATTGGAGTTTTGATGCTTATAAGATTTATAAGACATTCAATTATAGCTTTAATGGCAGAATTCAAAAAGTATCCTATGAATCTGGCAAATACCGACCAACAATAACAGTAAATAATCAGCAATTTGATTTAGAATGGGTAAGATGGCATGGCGATGAGGATAATGTGGTAATAAAAGACAGTGTTTTAAAACTTAAAGGCAGCCAATGGATGAAAGTGGTAAAAAATAAACCATAACTGGTCTAATGTTATAGCAACAAAGGAGAGGGTACCTACCGCCGTTGTTGATGTTGTCACCAACAAATTTCTAATAGCCCGCGTATGTTGTTGGAGACAACTCCAACAACGGCCTGGGATAGTAGCTACCGGCGATTCCGATACCGGGTTTTAGGACGGTAATTAAGAGTTTATCACAGCAGTTTCGATATCACAACGTCATGCCGAACTTGTTTCGGCATCCCATCATACAAGTTATCTTGCGTGTAGAATCCTGAAACAAGTTCAGGATAACGTAAGACTTTCCTACGGCGGAGCTACTTTGGATGAATCAAAAATTAACGCCAAAAGCTATTGCCACGCTAAATTCCAACCCCTACTTTTGCACCCATGTCACAAAATCAAAAATTCGACAGTATTATATTCGATTTGGATGGTACCCTATGGGATTCGACCGCTAATGTTGCGCAAGGCTGGCAAAGGGCTAAAGAGAAGGTAAACTATATTCAGCAGGATATTGACCAGCAAATGGTACGTTCTATCACCGGCATGGCTTACGACGCCATTTTTGATAAACTATACCCTTATCTTGACGAAGAAACCCGTAACGAATTTAAAACCCTGTGCGCGCAGCACGAGTTGGACATTTTGCACGAGAAAGGCGGCGCGCTTTATCCTTTGCTCGCTGAAACCCTAACTTACTTAAAAAATAAATACCGCTTGTTCATTGTCAGCAATTGCCAATCGGGTTATATCGAGATATTTTTGGCGATGGATGATATGGCGAATTACTTTGAAGGCCACCAATGCTACGGTACCAAAGGGCAGCCAAAATTCCAAAATATACTGGATATTGTAGCCGATAACAACCTGCAGGCACCGGTTTATGTAGGCGATACTACCGGCGACCGCGACTCGGCAGCAAAGGCCGGTGTGCCGTTCATTTTTGCGGCCTATGGCTTCGGCGTGGTTGAAGATGGTTATATAACCCGTATTGATGAGTTCAAACAATTGCAGCAGATACTATAATTACTTGTTTTAACAACAATTAACAGTTGTTTCTTCCGTTGTATGAGGAAAATTCGCCATATTTAGCGGTGACCTTATCAAACACAATGAGAACACTTTTACTGTTAATCCTTGTCCTAATTTTTTCAACCGGCACATTTGCCCAACAAAGCGGTGTAAGTGGCACCATTACCGATGAAGCCGGCCGGCCGGTACCATTTGTAAGTGTGCATATTAAAAACACCACCCGTGGTACATCGGCCAATAGCGAAGGTAAATATACCATGCCTTTAGCCCCCGGTCAGTACGAATTACTTTATAAAGCAATTGGTTATAAACAGGAAAGCCGCAACATTATTGTCAAAACAGCTGAAACAGTAAACATTCAGTTGAAAACCGAAACTTACGAACTTAAAAATGTAACCATCCGCGCTGGCGCCGAGGACCCGGCCTACGCCATCATCCGCAAAGCCATAAAAAAACGCAAAACCTATTTAAAGGAAGTAAACGCCTTTACCTGCGATGTTTATATTAAAGGCTTACAAAAGCTGTTGCAAACACCTAAGCGTTTTATGGGTCGTAATATGGACGAAATCACCCGTGATATGGGGCTTGATTCCGGTCGCCGGGGTATTATTTACCTGTCCGAATCTGAATCTAAATACAGCTTTAAACGCCCGAACGAGGAGCACGAGGAAATGATATCATCCAAGGTATCAGGCAATAACCGGGCGTTTAGTTTTAACCGGGCGTCGGATTTTAAGGTGAACTTTTACGAGAACCTTTTAGATTGGGAAGGGCTGAGTAACCGCCCGTTTGTATCGCCTATTGCTGATAATGCTTTATTTTATTACAACTATAAATACGTAGGCTTCGCGGTTGAGAACGGCGAGACCATCAACAAAATAAAGGTAACCCCTAAGCGCGCGCACGACCCGGTTTTTGACGGCTATATTTATATTATTGAGGATAGCTGGCGCATTCACAGTGTCGATTTGAACATGTCTAAAAGGTCGAACATCTTTTTGTTAGATACCTTAAAAATAAACCAGCAGTTTTTACCGGTTGATAAGTCGGTGTGGATGCCGTCGTCGGTTAAGTTTGAATTTACCGGCGCTTTCCTTGGCTTTAAATTTGGTGGTTACTTTATTGGCATATTCAAAAACTATGATTTGGAACCCACTTTTGCCAAAAGCACTTTTAACGAAGTGATGCGCATTACCAAGGGCGTAAACAAAAAGGATTCAACCTATTGGGAAAACTCACGCCCCATCCCATTGACGGGTGAGGAAATTACCGATTACAAAAAGAAAGAAAAACTGGCCGAAAAACGCGAATCAAAACCATATCTTGATTCGATAGATAAAAAGCGCAATAAGTTTCATGCGAGCAGTATGATCATCGGCAGTGGCTATTCACATTATAACCGGTACCAAAAAACAAACTTTCATTTCAATTCGCTAAGCGAATCGCTGCTGTACAACACCGTAGAAGGTTTCGCGTTTGATTATGGCGCTACTTACCACAAGCAGATAGACAGCGTTACTAACCGTTATTTAAACCTGGGTGGTAAAGTGCGTTATGGCTTTGCCAACCAAAAATGGCATGGCAGTGTTAATGGCAGCATCTCCAACCGAGACCTTTCATTCTACTTTGCCGCAGGCAGCGATGTGGTAGATATGAATAACCGCCAGCCTATTTCAACCTGGATGAACACGGTGCATAGCCTGTTGTTCCGGCAGAACTTTGAGAAACTGTACGACAAACAATTTATTGACCTGGGGTTAAACACCCGCATTACCGGCACCTGGACAGCGGGTATCAGCACTGAATACGCTAATCGCAAATGGTTGCCTAACAGCACCAGCTATAGCATATTTACCCCTAAAGGGCGCGAGTTTACCTCAAACAACCCCTTAGTTCCCAATGCTGATGTACCATTGTTTGCCGAGAACCAAGCCTTTAAAGTTACCCTGCGCACCAGCTACGATTTTAGTAACAAATATTCCACCTATCCCAACGGTCGCCGTTACGAGCCATCAAAATATCCGCGGATAGATCTGAATTTCACCCATGCCTTCCAGAATGTGTTTGGAGCTGATGTGAGCTACAGTTTGCTTAGCGCAGATATTACCAAGAGCGATTTGAACCTGGGTATGCTGGGCAAAACATCGTTCTATGTAGGTGCAGGTAAGTACCTGGACGCCCAGAACCTTACCTATGTAGATTACCGCCACTTTTCGGGTAACGAGATCAGGGTATTCACCGCCGGTATCAACAAGTTCCTGCTGCTGGATTATTATACCTACAGCACACCCGACCAATACCTTGAAGGACATTTCGAGCAAAATTTCTCAGGTTTTTTCCTGAACAAGCTGCCGTTGATACGTAAATTGAAGCTACAGGAAATTGCCGACGTAAATTACCTGAGCACCCCTGCCCTGCACAATTATACCGAACTGGGCCTGGGTGTACAGTACTTCGGCTTCCGGATAATGTTTGCCAAATCGTTCAACAGTGGGGATAATTTGACAAACGCGCTGAGGATCGGGGCGAAGTTTTAACCGTCTGAACCGCGGTTTAACGGATGTTTAGGGTTACCGGATTGTTTTCTTCCGGACTTTTCCGCCTGCCATACTTCCGGACTTCCCTGCTAATTCCTATCTTAGCAACTTTAATATTACAATGAACAGATTTTATGGAACCGGGGTGGCTATGGTAACCCCTTTTCAGGCAGATGGACAGGTTGATTATGAGGGTTTGAAAAACCTGATCAACTATTTGATTGATGGCGGGCTGGAGTACCTTGTATCGTTAGGTACAACCGGCGAAAGCGCCACTTTAAATAAGCAGGAGAAGCGAAAGGTGTTTGAATTTACTGCCGAAATTGTAAATAAACGGGTTCCATTAATAGCAGGCCTGGCCGGTAACAATACTTACGAGGTGGTAGAAGAAATTCGCGTATTCAACATCCCGGGGTATGATGCTATCCTGTCGGCAAGTCCGCATTATAATAAACCAACTCAGGAGGGTATTTACCAGCACTACCGCGCTATTGCCGAAGTAGCGCAGTTACCCATCATATTATATAATGTACCCAGCCGCACCGGCAGCACCATCAGTGCTGAAACTACGCTGCGCTTAGCTAACGATTTTACGAACATTATAGGCATTAAAGAAGCCTCGGGGAGCTTTGAGATATTCAGCCAGATTATGCGCGATAAGCCGGAAGACTTTGTTTTGATATCAGGCGACGATGCCATTACCCTGCCAATGATGGCCTTAGGGGCAGTAGGCATGATATCGGTAAGCGGTAACGCGCTGCCAAGGCAAACATCGGATATGGTGCGCTTATGCCTGCAGGGCGATTACAAAACAGCCTGCAAGCTGCACAGCAGCCTGGTAGAGTTTACCCGCTTAATGTTTGCTGAAGGCAGCCCGGCCGGAGTGAAAACCGCCTTAAAACAATTAGGTATTTGCGGCGATGTAGTGAGGTTACCATTAGTACAGGTAAGCAGCAAAACCGCAGAAGCTATTATAGCTGAAACAAAAAAGATAGTTGCGCAAAGCGTACCTGCATAAGCAGAAAGCAGAAAGCAGAAAGCAGAAAGCAGAAAGCAGAAAGCAGAAAAAAACCGATCCAAAAAATGGATCGGTTTTTTTATATCGTGAAGTTCCTTAAAACTAGGCTTTGTTTTTAGCTTCCTGCACCTCTAAACGTATAGCCTGGGCTAAGTTTTTCAGGTCCTGCATACCTTTGCGCACGCGTGTACCTGCAGCGCTATTGCCTTTGTTGTAAAATTTGTCAGCATCAGCTTCCAGCGATGCGATTAGGTTTTTCACTTCAGTAAATTTTTTCATGTTAAGTTACTCCTTTAAAATAGTTGAGGTTTATTGTTTTGTTTAATGCTAATCTAAATTGTTTTTTTATTAAAAAAAAATTTATAGCTTAAAAATATACGTTTAAAATACTTTTTAAGGCTATTTTCTAAAAGATGTTTGGGAAAATAGCCCATTTTAATATTATACGGGTTGGTTTACAGCGTTTTATAGCTATAAATGCCTAAGGTTACACAATATTATTATTCCTTTCAATTTGTATTAACTAAAGCCGGCTAAATAAAAAAGTCCCCTATTTTGGGGACTTTAATTATTAAAACGTTTATCGTTTTTTAATATCTGTATAATTTCTGGTGGTGGCGCCTACGTATATCTGGCGTGGGCGGCCAATTGGCTCCTTGTTCTCTTTCATTTCTTTCCACTGTGCTATCCATCCCGGTAAACGGCCAAGGGCAAATAAAACTGTGAACATTTCTGTCGGGAAGCCTAAAGCGCGGTAAATAATACCCGAATAAAAATCTACGTTAGGGTAAAGTTTACGTTCAACAAAATAAGGGTCTTTTAAGGCCACTTCTTCCAAACGCTTGGCTATTTCCAACACTTCATCATCAAGGCCTAATTCATCCAATATATCATCGCAGGCTTTTTTAATAATTTTAGCCCGCGGGTCGAAGTTTTTGTATACGCGGTGTCCAAAACCCATTAAACGGAACGAGTCGTTTTTATCCTTCGCTTTTTTGATCCACTTATCGGTATCGCCGCCGTCAGCTTTAATCTTTTCCAGCATTTCAATAACCGCCTGGTTAGCGCCGCCATGCAGCGGGCCCCAAAGGGCAGATATACCTGCCGAGATAGAAGCATATAAATTAGCGTCAGATGAGCCTACTATCCTTACAGTTGATGCCGAACAATTCTGTTCGTGATCTGCATGCAGGATCAATAGCTTATTCATTGCGTTTACAACCACCGGCTTTATCTCTACTTCTTCGGTACGCTGCCCAAAGGTCATATGGATAAAGTTGGTTACATAGTCGTATTTATTTTGCGGGTAGATAAGCGGATGGCCCAATGATTTTTTGTATATCCAGGATACAATGGTACTCATTTTGGCAATCAGCTTCATGATCTCCAGGTTTATCTCGTCGGCATTCAGGCCGGGTTTCAGCGATGCCGGGTTGAAAGCTGCAAGCGCACCAATTAACGATGATAACTGCCCCATTGGGTGCGAACCTGAAGGAAACCCATCAAAGAATTTCTTCATATCCTCGTGCACGAGGGTGTGACGGCTGATCTGGTATTCAAACTCCTTCAACTGCTCCGCGTTTGGCAATTCACCGTATATCAGTAAATAGGCTACTTCAATAAATGTTGATTTTTCGGCCAATTGCTCAATCGGGTAGCCACGATATTTAAGGATACCAACCTCACCATCCAAAAACGTAATTGCGCTTTTAGTGGCCCCGGTATTTTTGTAACCTATATCAAGGGTAATGTACCCGCTTAGGTCCCTTAGTTTTGAAATATCAATAGCCTTCTCATTTTCCGACCCTTCAATTACGGGCAGATCATATGTTTTATCCCCTATTTTAAGCTGTGCAGTTTCCGACATAGAAATTTAATTGTATACGTAGCAAATGTAATTAAATCTGTGTATTATTACTCTCCAATATAATTTTCAATTTGTAAAATTATCTTTGTTGTAATATTAAACCCACTATACTATTTTTTATTGGTTGCTGCTGCTGTTGCGCTTAATGTTTATTAAAGGAACTTATTTATTAATACGTCAGGAATTGTCTGTCAATCAGCTAATGCTGGCCGGCTTTGCGTTGCTGTTGGTATTTGCGGCAGCATTTTTGCTTTATAAAAAACTGAACCGGTTACACGAAGAAGCTTTGTACGATAACACTGAAGAGCCTGATACAGACTTAAAACAACAACCCGTAATTAAGTTTACGGCAACTGCCCCTTCTCCTGAACCTGATCTTGACCTTGAAACTCTTGCGGTTAAACAAACACCTGTTACTACAACCCCGCCTCCTTCCCTGCCTGCTGAAATGCTGAGCCGGGAAACTTATCAATCAGCAGATATGTTAGCTGAAAGGACTAATACTAATGCCCTGCTTAATTCATTATCGGATATTATTTTTGAGTACGACGAAAATAAAGTTTGCATAAACCTGTGGTATAATAAAAGCCAAAACATTATTGCAGATGTGGAGACATACCGTGGTAAGGCCATCACGGAAACAATGGTACCTGCAAATGCTAAAGTTATAAACGAAGCCTTTGATTTTGTGGCCGCCAACAGGAAATCTACCATTATTGAATTTCAACTGCCTTTGGGGTCGGGCAAATGGCTTCAGGCACATATTAGTCCCGTGCTTGATGAACGGGGAAATTTTACACGGCGCACTACCTTATTGGTTACTGATATTAGTGAAAAGAAAAAACAGTCCCTCATATTAAAAGAAAAACAGCAACTGCTGCTAAATGCGCAAAAGCTGGCATGTATGGGTAGTTGGATGTACGATTTGCGATCGAAACAAACCACGTGGTCTGATAACTTATATAACCTGCTTGGCATAACCGCTTTACCTAAGGGAACCAGTCATTTTGAGTATTATGTTTCGCAGGTACAGGCTGAAGACCGGCGGTCGGTCTATCAATTTTTTTCGGATATCGCCGGCATTAATCATCATGACAATCACCACAGGATTTTAACAAGTAATGGCAACAGCCGCTATTTCCGTATTGTAAGGGGCGAACCTATTAGAGATGAGAAAGGTAATATTGTAAAAGTTACCGGCATCATACAGGATATTACCGAAAGCAGGACGATTGAGCGTAGCATTAAAAAAAGCCAGGCCGAACTACTGGAGGCTCAAACCATAGCCAAAATTGGCAACTGGAAATGGTACCTGGGCCGCCCAACTATTTCATGGTCTGACGAAGTATTCCACATTTTCGAAGTTGATCCAAAATCTATAGAAACCAATAACAGCCATTTCAGGCTGTTGCTAAAATATGTTCACCCGGATGATAAGGCTATTTTAATTGGGTTCCTAAAAAACCCGGTTAATATGCGCCGCACATCCTATGAATACCGGATAATTACGCCAAAAGGCAAAATAAAATATCTTAACCTGATCATTACCAAAATAATAGAGGACGAAAACGGAAAGCCCCGCAGTGTTATTGGAACCTTGCAGGATATTAGCGACCGCAAATTAGCCGAACTAAATATCAGGCAAACCGAAGACAACTATAAACTGGTGCTGGAAACCATTAAACTTGCAGCCCTATCATTAGACAAAAACGGTAATATTATTTTTTGCAATAAATATCTGGCCAACTTGCTAGGCTATCATCAGGACCAACTTATCGGACTTAACTGGTATGATAGATTTGTGCCATCGGACCTGAAAAATGTATTTAAAAGCTGGTATCAAGATCGTCATATTAAATCGAGTTATGTTAACCCTGTAATTTGCCGTAACGGCGATCAGCGCGTAATTAGCTGGCAAAATACAATTATATACGACGAGGCAGGGCATGTTAAACAAACCACCAGTATTGGCGAAGATGTAACAGACCAGCAAAAAGACAGACAAAAACTGATAACCGCCAAAGAAGAAGCGGAAAAAGCATCATCGTTTAAATCGGATTTCCTATCCACCATGAGTCACGAGATACGGACGCCCATGAACGCGGTTATTGGAACTACCAATTTACTACTTGAGGAAAATCCGCGGCCTGATCAGCTTGTTTACCTGAACAATCTAAAATTCTCGGGCGAGAACCTGCTCGGGATCATAGATGATATACTCGACTATAATAAGATCGAAGCAGGTAAGCTGGAACTGAATAAAGCGCCATTAAACATTCGTGATTTAGCCAATAATATCAGGCAATCGTTCCAGGCAAAAGCGATGGAGAAGAAACTGGAAATTATTGTTGAGGTTGATGAACTTATTCCAAAACAATTAATTGGCGACCCGATACGTATTAGCCAAATATTGAATAACCTGCTAAGTAATGCCATTAAGTTTACCCATAAGGGTAATATTACTGTATTGATACGCGAGGAAACACGCGATAGCAAACGCATTAAACTAAACTTTACCGTGGCTGATACAGGTATTGGTATCGATCCAAAAAATCTTGAAAAAATGTTTGAGCCGTTTGTACAGGAAACCCAGCGCCAAAATTATGGCGGTACAGGCTTAGGCTTAGCTATTATTAAGCGGTTGGTTGAATTGCACGGCAGCCAGATAAACGCAAGCAGTATTTTGGGTAAAGGCACCCAGTTTAATTTTACAATTGAGTTTGAATATACTGCTGCGCCCATTAGTGCCCCTGCACTTAACCCTGCCCAGAAAATGCAGGAAGGTAACCTGGCCGGAATGCGTGTTTTAGTGGTTGACGATAACAAAATGAATATTTTGATAGCCAGCCGTTTCCTTAATAGATGGAATGTGACCATTACCGAGGCCAACAATGGCCTGGTGGCTACGGAATTAGCAGCCGATAACGATTATGACCTGATTATTATGGACCTTCAAATGCCTGTGATGGATGGCTTTGAAGCCACAAAGGTGATTAAACAAAAACGCCCGAAGCTTCCTATTATAGCCCTTACGGCCGATGCAATGCCCGAAACCTTCGCCAAAGCCCGCAACTGCGGAATGGACGATTACCTGACCAAACCCTTTATGCCTGAGATCCTTTTTGAAAAAGTTTCAAAGCATTACAAAGCGATGCTGAATTAATTAGTCCTTATCGCTTCTACCGGGTCAAGCTTGCTGGCAAACCAGGCGGGTATTATGCCCGATATCATACCAATAATAACCGATATGCTGATACCGACAATAATGTTGTGTATATCAAGCACAATGGCAATATCCCATATCCATTTTACCAGATAGGTACCCAGGTAAACCGTCCCCAGCCCAATGAGCCCGCCCATTAAGCAAAGTACAATAGCCTCAATTAAAAATTGCAGTAATATAAAATAGTTTTTTGCACCCAATGATTTTTGGATACCGATAATATTTGTACGTTCTTTTACCGATACAAACATAATGTTGGCAATACCAAAGCCGCCTACCAATATAGAAAAGCCACCTATGATCCAACCGGCAATGTCAACAATGCCGAATAGCTGGTTAAAGCCATCGGTTAATATGGTCGATTTATTTAGGGCAAAATTATCATCCTGGCCCGGCTTCAGCATCCGTATAGAACGCATTACGCCTTTCAATTCGCTTTCTACGCCGCTCTCGCTTATGCCTTCACGGCCTTTCACCACAATTTGCGCATTGTACCTATCACCCTGGATGTCTATAATATTGCGGGCAAAGTTTACCGGCATCACTATTAGTTGGTCGCTGGTCACCCCTAACATATTCTCACCCTCTTTAGCAAAAACACCAATTACGGTTTCATAACGGCCCATCACTTTTATACGCTTGCCCACCGGATCAAGATTAGGGAATAAACCCGTAGCCACATCAGCCCCTATAATCACCACAGCCGCCCCCGTGCGCGATTCATTTTCGGTAAAATAACGTCCGGCTTGTAAGTCAAAATTACGGGTTAAATAATAATCGTATGATGCGGCGCTAATGCGTACGTTCTCTACAAAGTTGCTTCCATACTTAACGGTGCGGTTATCAATATATATCTGGTAAGTTACCCCAACGGCAGTTTGCGTGCGGTCTTTAAGTTTATCATAATCGCGCAGGTTGGGCATAGGGCGCTGCATGTATTTCCACCAGGGGTAATCGCCATTCATTATCCACGGCATTTTTTGTATGTAAATACTGTTACTTCCCAGTTTATCTACACTGCTGTTTAAGTTGGCGTGCAAAGTATCAACAGCCGAAAAAACAGCTATAATGGTGAAAATACCAATGGTTACCCCTAACAGGGATAACATGGTGCGCAGCTTATTTTGCCGTAACGCGTCGTACGCAAACAAAAAGCTTTCCCTAAAGAGTTTTAAAAATATCATGCTGTGTTTAATTTAGACACTAAATGGTTGGTTTGGTTACAGCTTTTTTTAATTTTATTTATTATGCCCTAAATGCCACACAAACACGGGGTTTATCCGTTTAATATTAGTGAAAAATTCATACATTTGCCCGCTAAATTTTTTATATTTAAATAACACACATGAAATTATCTCAATTTAAATTCAACTTACCAGAATCGCTTATAGCACATAGTCCGGCCGGTGCGCGTGATGAAGCACGGTTAATGGTTTTGCACAAAGACTCGGGTAAAATTGAGCATAAAATATTCAGAGATGTTTTGGATTATTTTGATGACAAGGATGTAATGATCCTTAACAACACCAAGGTTTTCCCGGCCCGTATGTACGGTAATAAAGAAAAAACAGGTGCTACCATTGAAGTATTTTTGCTGCGCGAACTAAACAAGGAATTACGCTTATGGGATGTACTGGTTGACCCGGCCCGTAAAATACGTGTTGGTAATAAGCTGTATTTTGGTGATGACGACCTGCTGATTGCAGAGGTGGTAGATAACACTACTTCACGCGGCCGCACCATCCGTTTCTTATTTGATGGCACCGACGAAGAGTTTCGCCGTAATATTGAAATATTGGGCGAGACACCACTGCCAAAATACATTAAACGTAAAGCTACTGCCGAAGATAAAGAGCGCTACCAAACTATTTTTGCCAAGCATGAAGGCGCCGTGGCTGCACCTACTGCCGGGCTGCACTTTAGCCGCGAACTAATGAAACGCCTTGAACTGAAAGGCATTGAGTTTGCCGAGGTTACCCTGCATGTTGGTTTAGGTACCTTCCGCCCGGTTGAAGTGGAGGATTTGACCAAGCACAAAATGGATTCGGAGCAAATCATTATCGAGCAAAAACAAGCGGATATTGTTAACCGTGCCATTGAAAATAAACGACGCATTTGCGCTGTGGGTACAACATCCATGCGCGCTATAGAATCTGCAGTATCGGCCAATAAAACCTTGAAGCCAGTTAACGACTGGACAAGCAAGTTCATTTTCCCGCCGTATGATTTCAGTATCGCTAACTCGATGATCACTAACTTCCACACACCGGAATCGACCCTGTTGATGATGATCAGTGCTTTTGGCGGTTATGAGAATGTAATGAACGCTTACGAAGTAGCTATTAAGGAGAAATATCGTTTTTACAGCTATGGCGATGCCATGCTGATCATCTAATTTCGGATATCGAATTTTCGATTTCGGATTTATAAAGTTTGTCATTTCGACCAACGAGAGAGATCTTCTGCATGCGATAAGCAAAATGTATAAGATTTCTCACTACGTTCGAAATGACATTTTTTTTGATGTAAATTCGGCACAATAAACATGGAGAATCCGAAATCGAACATCCGAAATCCGAAATCATACGCCATCATCGTCGCCGGCGGGTCTGGTACGCGCATGCAAGCCATCGTACCCAAGCAGTTCTTGTTGCTGAATGGCAAACCGGTGTTAATGTATACGGTTGAGGCTTTTAGGGCATCATCTTATCAGCCGGAAATTATTGTGGTGATGCATCCTAATTTTCATACCTACTGGAAAGAACTTTGCGATACACATAACTTCAACATACCGCATAGGTTAACCGATGGCGGCGAAACCCGTTTCCAGTCAGTAAAGAATGGCCTGGCTTTGGTTAATGACGATAGCCTGGTGGCCGTGCAAGACGCGGTGAGACCATTAACAAGTGTTGAAATTATTGACAATGCTTATAAGCAAGCCAATGAGTACAGCAACGCTATTGTGGCCGTAAAAAGCAGGGATTCCGTCCGCAGCCTGCGCAACGGAAAATCTGAAAGTTTGCTGCGCGATGAAATTTACCTGGTACAAACCCCGCAAACATTTAAGGCCAATTTGTTAAAGAAAGCCTACCTACAGCCATTTAATAATGGTTTCACTGATGACGCCAGCGTAGCCGAAGCTGACGGTAATGTCATCCATCTGGTAGAGGGAAATTATCAAAACATCAAGATAACTTTTCCTGAAGATATTGCCATTGCAGAAATGTTGCTGAAAATGAGGCAATAACTCTATTTTCTAATTACTTATCGTCCAAAGCATTATTTCCTCTCTAATTCCTTTAAGGCATCTTTAGCTATCCATTTAGCAGCTTTGGTGTCTTGCGCTAATATCCTTTCGGCACATTGTATAGCGGCGCGGCGCAGCAATGTGTTGCGCTTACCAATCTGCCGCAATGCCCAGTTTATGGCCTTTTTTACAAAGTTACGGTCGTCCCAGGCTTCACGCTCTATAATAGGTAGCATCTTTAGAAAAACGTCGTCTGTAGCTTTTTTATGATGAACGGCATATTCGGCCATCAGCACAAAGCCTGCACGTTTTACAAACTCCTGTTCCGACTCGCAATACTCCAGTGATTTCTCCAGCGCAAATGGCGTCCTGTCGAACAAGTTGCCGCAAGCCTGGTCGCAAATATCCCAGGTGGTGAACTGGTGCACCCATTTATCAATTAACTGTGGGGTAACCTGCGCCGGGTCGGCAATAAGCGAGGCTAATATTCGCGCCTCGTGTACTTCCGAATCCCATAACTGTATAGCCAACTGGTGATCTTTTTTAATCGTCTTTCCTAACGCCCTTACATCAGGCATTTTAACACCAAGGGCCTTGCTGCTATCTATGCCAAAACGGGCCATACCTTCATGGTGCCGGGCAGAGGCTTTTTGTTTAAGATGATCGAGGGTTTCGGCGAGGGTCATTTGAACATGTTAGATTTAATATTGCCCGAAAGGTCGCATGAAATAAATATCAAACCTTCCCGATGTAATTTTTGTAGTGCCAATATCAAAATTAAACGTTCCGGATAATATTATTGGGTGCGTTGGGCCGTTACCTCCCAAGGTAGCATGGGACTCAACTTGTGTGCGCTTAATATAGAATTCACCTGTCCCCTTTTTATTCATTTCCAATTTAGGGACGGTGTAATAAGTGGAAATTGTACTTGCGTTAATAATCACATAATTTCTAATACCATCAAGCACTATCTTTTTATCATTTAACCTGATAAGATCGTCGGGGGTGGAAAGAGATAACCCTTTTACTACAACATTAATGTATACGGATGTATTGATCAATGCCCCTTTGTCAATAGTGCCGTTAAAATAAAACACTGTAGAGTCGACACCGGCGGTATTGACATTTGCTATGTATAAGGCTTCATTAGTATGAAATTCCATACCTACCGATGCTTTATCTACCCATGGATCGCCATTAACGTAGGCCCCGGCAGTGTTGTTGCCACTTTCTGTATATGCAGGCAAATCGCCATCTAAAGGATCGGGTACAAAGGTTGATTTTTTGCAGCCCACGCTAACAATAGCGATAAGTATTAAACAAAGGGTAAAGTTTTTCATATTCATAACTGTGATATTCAAATATAAAAAAAAGCCGGGCAAGCCCGGCTCTTCAGATATATTTGATCAGTTAATAATTCCAGTGTAAAAGCTGGGCGTCGCCGCCCAGCTTAAGATATAGATCAGTTAATAGTTTCTTTTTAAAGGTTGCCCCTTAGTTCCTGTTCGCGTTCAATAGCTTCAAACAGCGCCTTAAAATTACCCGCACCGAATGAACGGGCGCCTTTGCGCTGTATGATCTCGAAGAAAACCGTCGGCCTGTCTTCTACCGGCTTAGTGAATATCTGCAGCAGGTAACCTTCGTCGTCGCGATCAACTAAAATGCCTAATTGTTTAAGCGGCTCAATGTCCTCATCTATCTTACCTACGCGGCCTTCCAGTTCATCATAATAAGTAGTTGGAACGGTTAAAAACTCAACCCCGCGGTTTTGCAGATCGGTTACCGTTTTTACTATATCATGCGTAGCTAACGCCAGGTGCTGCACGCCTTCACCCTCGTAAAACTCCAGGTATTCTTCAATCTGGCTTTTCTTTTTGCCTTCAGCAGGTTCATTTATCGGGAACTTTACGTAACCGTTGCCGTTGCTCATAACCTTGCTCATCAGCGCCGAATATTCGGTCGATATCATCTTATCATCAAAGGTCAGGATGTTTTTAAAACCCATCACTTCTTCATAAAAATTTACCCACTCGTTCATTTTGTGCCAGCCTACGTTGCCTACGCAATGGTCAACATAAAGCAAACCGGTATCTGTAGGGTTATAGTTATTTTCCAGTTTTTGATATCCGGGTAGGAACACGCCATTATACTTTTTCCGTTCGATGAACAGGTGCACGGTTTCGCCGTATAATTTTATGCCGCTGGTGCGCACTTCACCGTATTCGTCGGTCAGCGTTTGCGGCTGCTGGTATGGGATTGCCCCCCTGATGGTGGTTTGCTCAAAAGCGCTATACGCATCATCAACCCAAATTGCCAGTACTTTTACGCCATCGCCATGCTTTTTAATATGCTCGGCAATTGGGTGGTCTGAGTGCAAAGGCGTAGTTAACACCAGCCTTATTTTGCCTTGCTGCAGCACGTACGATGCCCTATCGCGCACCCCGGTTTCCGGCCCGGCATAAGCGAGGTTTTGGAAGCCGAATGCTGTTTTATAAAAGTGGGCCGCCTGCTTGGCATTACCAACATAAAATTCCACATAATCAGTACCGTTCAACGGTAAAAAATCGGTGGTTTGTGTTTTTTTTTCTGCTATCAGTGTGTCCATTTTTTAGTTTTTTAAGTCCTTCCATCTAAGATGTAAAAGGTTATTCCGTTGTTTCGGGAAGTTTACCCTCCAGCCCCGAATTCGGGAAGATATCTTCTGCCCACGAATGGTAGTAGTTACCATCCTCTATATTCACCGCGTCTTCCGTTAGCTGCAGCGGATGGAACGGGTCTATCATTACGGCCAATTCCTCCGTCGCTTCTTTACCTATCGATTTTTCTACCGACCCTGGATGCGGACCATGTGGTATGCCGGCCGGATGCAGGGTGATTTGTCCTTTCACTACGTTTTTACGGCTCATAAAATCGCCATCTACATAATACAACACTTCGTCGCTATCCACATTGCTATGGTTGTATGGTGCCGGGATAGAATCGGGGTGATAATCAAACTTGCGTGGCACAAAGCTGCAAAGCACAAAATTGTGCCCGTCGAAGGTTTGGTGCACTGGTGGCGGTTGATGCAAACGCCCGGTTATTGGTTCAAAATCGTGTATGGAAAATCCCCATGGATAATGGAAGCCATCCCAGCCGATGAAATCGAACGGGTGGGTACCGTATATGTAGGGATAAATTAAGCCTTGTTTTTTTATCAGTATTTTAAAATCGCCTTTTTCATCGTGCGTTTGCAGGTTGGTTGGGCGTTTTATATCGCGCTCGCAATACGGGGAATGCTCCATCAGCTGACCAAATTGGTTACGGTAGCGTTTTGGTGTGCGTATAGGCCCAAAGCTTTCTACAATAAACAAGCGGTTATCCTCGGTATCAAATTCCAGCTGATAAATAGTACCGCGCGGTATCACCAGGTAATCGCCGTAGGCAAATTTGATTTCGCCAAACCCGGTTTTCAAAGTCCCGGAACCAACATGGATAAAGATCACCTCATCGGCCTGGGCATTTTTGAAAAAGTAATCAGTCATGCTTTTGCGCGGGGCCGCCAGCGAGATATGCAGGTCGTTATTTACCAGTACCGCTTTGCGGCTTTCCAGATAATCATCCGCAGGTTTTATGTTGAACCCTATCAGGCTGGTATGCTTCAGGTGTTTGGCCCGGGCAATTTTGGGCTCTACCGAATATGGCTCACCCAGTGTCTTTACAATAGTGGGCGGATAGCAATGGTAAACCAGCGAATACAGACTGGAAAAGCCCTCGGTTGATACCAGTTCTTCGGCATATAAACCGCCATCGGGCTTACGGAAAACCGTGTGCCTTTTATGCGGAATTTGGCCTAATGTATGGTAGATTGGCATGGTGTTTAGTTTTAATGTTGTAAAGTTTTGAACGTTGTAAAGCTCTGATTGGTAACAGGTAAACAAGCGGGGGAAGTATTGGTTTTGATGCCGGCGGTTGCATACATTACAACCTTCCAGCATTAAAAACTTCCAACAGAAAACTTAATACTGCGCAAGGATGATCTTGGAAAGCATGGCGTGACGGAACAAGGCTGCGCCGCTCATGGAGGTTAACCCCATAGACGTATAAAAACCTTGTACAATGCGAGTGATCATATTCAAAATTAAACTATATAAATTTAATATGCAAGCATAATAATTTGATGTGCTGTATTATAAAATGTTTAGCTTTGATCAACCACTCAATACCCCCAATACAATGAAAAACAAAATTAGCCTAATGCTTTTTACAATAATTGGTATCTTTTTTATAAATGTTTATGGGGCCCAAACCCGATACGAACCCATTGGACATACCGTAATGGGGGTGCCGTTTCATTTTTACGAATCATATAGCGTTAAACTCCCAACACATCCAATTAGTCATTATTTTTCATTCCTTTATCTAATATTAGACTTGGTTATTGCTACACTGTTCACTTCAATTCTCTATCTGATGTACACGAAACGATATTTTTCAACTACTGATAAAAACCATTGAAACTATGAAATTAGTATCCTATAAAACCGAAGACCGCGAACATTTAGGCATTTACGCCAATAAGCACATCTATAACCTAAACTCGTGCGATAAGTTGATCCCCGACGAAATGAACGCTTTTTTACAGGGTGGTGATGAGTTAATGGAACGCGCTAAAAAAATTAACGCGGATATTATTTCAGGCAAGTTACAGGCTAAAGAGGAACTATTTTTTGAACTGCTGGCACCCGTACCCCACCCAACATCGTGCAGGGACGGCTATGCTTTTCGTCAGCATGTGGCGGCGGCCAGGCGCAACCGTAAGGTAGATATGATTGCCGAGTTTGACCAGTACCCTATCTTTTACTTTACCAACCACAACGCTATACAAGGCGTTGGCGAAATTGAATGCATGCCCGATCATTTCCAGAAGCTGGATTTTGAACTGGAAGTAGCTGTAGTGATAGGCAAAAAGGGACGCAACATTACCGCGGCCGAGGCAGACAGCTACATTGCCGGCTACATGATTATGAACGATATGAGCGCCCGCACCCTGCAAATGGAAGAAATGCTGCTAAACCTTGGCCCGGCTAAAGGTAAGGATTTTAGTACGGCAATTGGCCCGTGGCTGGTTACACCCGATGAACTGGAACAATATAAAGTACCGGCTAAAAATGGCCACACCGGCAATAGTTACAACTTAGAAATGCACTGCTCTATAAATGGCAAAAGAGTATCGGCAGGAAATATGGCAGATATGGATTGGACCTTTGCCGAGATTATTGAGCGTTGCGCCTATGGCTGTGATATTTTGCCGGGCGATGTAATAGGCTCGGGCACGGTTGGCACGGGTTGCTTCCTGGAACTAAACGGCACAGGATTACTGAACGACCCTAACTACCAATGCCAATGGCTACAACCCGGCGACCTGGTAGAAATTGATATTACCGGCTTAGGCGTGTTGAGCAATGTTATTGTGAAAAGTAAAAGCGATTTTTCGATTTTAAGCTTGAAAAAATGATGTCATTTCGAACGTAATGAGAAATCTTATACAAGCGATTGGCTGCACGTAGAAGATTTCTCTTTGTACCTCGTTCGAAATGACATGGTTATAGTGCCCCTACCGCTGGGGCTTTATTTATTTACATACACTTCACCATTTTTCATCACAAACGGCACTTTTAGCACGGCGCTGATGTCTTTGTCAACGTTATTATCAACTGCAATAATATCTGCCAGGTAACCTTTTTTCAATATGCCAATTTGGTTACCGCGGTTAAGCTCTTTGGCCGAATTAAGGGTAGCTATTTGTAAAACCTGCGGGATAGGCACTCCTTTTTCATAAAGTCCGATCAGGTTGCGTTTTGACGGTTCGCCGTAGGACATTTTTGTATCTGCATAGTCATCAGACCCGTAGGCTATAGTAACGCCTGCCTTTATTGCTCGTTGCAAGCGATCGGTCTTCCTTCTCTGTATCAGGGCTATTCGTGCCCCCACACCTGTAGTATCGCCAGTAGGCGATTTCAATAAGCTGGCCAAGCCGTACCTATCGCCGTCGGTAGGTACTAACATCACATGTTTTTTGGCCATTAATTGCAAGGTACTGTCTGATACGCTATATCCATGTTCAATACAGTCTACCCCCGCTATTACAGCATTATGTATAGACAGATCGAAAGTGGCATGGGCCGTAACCCTTATCTTATAGCGGTGGGCTTCGTTTACTACAGCACGCATTTCTTCAATGCTCAGCATTGTTTTATTAGGGGCATTATCGGCATAAAGTTTAATTACGTTGACACCCTGGTTTACATGTTCGCGCACGGCTTGCACGGCATCATCCACCCCCGATACGATACGATATTCACCATCAATAATACGCTGCGACTGAAAGTTTACACCCGGCATTTGCGCCCCCGCGGCAGCCAGCCCTGGTCCGGAGCAATTCATGCGGGGTCCGGGTAACAAACCTTCGCCAATAGCTTGCCTAAGGGCCATATCTGCATATTGGCCCGAGTTGCCCAAATCCTGAACTGATGTGATGCCCGCTTCCAGGTAGCCTTTAGCACGTGCTGCCCCATACAAAGCCCGATAAACGTCACCCTCCATAGTTAAATGCCTTACCAGGTCAACCGTGTTCTCCAGCGTTTCTTTATAGAGTAAATGCGTATGCACGTCTATCAGGCCGGGCAAAACCGTATATTTTGTCAGATCGATAAGTGCATATTGTTTCTTTTCGGCCGCTGTTACCAGCACGTCAGGCTTTACATCTTCTATACGGCCGTTCTTTACAAGAATATCCATACTGGGTTTAAACTGCGCGGTTTCGCTATCAAACAGCTTACCAGTTTTAATAAGCCATAATTTCCCCTGCTGGGCTAAGGCCATAAAAGGCACCGTCAGGGCTGCTATTAACAATGTTTTCTTTATCATGAGTTATAGGTTTTTTTAAATTTTAGACAAAAGGGTTCCTGAAAAATGCGACAGGCATTTTTAAATATTGGTTTTTAATATGTACGATGACTATTACTGCGCTACCGGCTTCTTTTCATGACGCATTATTCCGAAACCCATGCTTCCTGTTTGGGCGTTATAAACTATTCCAAAATTAGGGTCGCTTCTGCCTTGCTCGCCTACCGGAGAAGGGAACTCATTAAAATACCGGTTAGCCATGGTTTGAGCCAGTTCATCGGATTGTTTTACACCATTTACTGTTAGCCCGGCGTTGGTTAATTTGAAAGACAAGTTTTCCCTGTCGGTAATAATACCGTGATCAAACAAATAATCGGATATGTGGGCGATAACTTCCGGTAGCGGAAAACCTTTTGGCGGCGATTTTTTACGACGGCCAAGCTCTAATTGTGTTATATTCCCCTCTCCTTTCCCTTTCTTATACGTGGTCGCCACCAGCTCGCCGTTGTTTAACGACAGCGCTTTATGTTTTTTATAATACGGGTTTACAGGAGTAGTATCCGGCTGTTGTACCAAAACATCATTATTAGGTACTGGCTCGTCATTTTCAGCTACTTGTATGGCCGGTGCATCTTCCTGCTTTTGCAAGGTATCTACCGGCATTTTACTATCAGCGTGACTTGGTGCTATCGGTTTATCAATTTTATTAATAACCCTGGTGGCTGATGTTTTTACAGGTTGTTTAACAGCTATTACTTCCTCTTTCAAGTGCTTAGTAAAACGTTTTACCGCCAGGCTGCTTGCAGGTGTGGCAAATATGGCCAACAGTAAGGCAATAATACATGCGCCTACCAGCGAACTTTTTTCGGTAGTATTCAAGCCGTGGTTATTGTTGTGCACCATTCGGGTTACGCGGCTAAGCAAACTACCTTTTTTCCCTGCGAATGCTACAACGTACCGTGGCCGACTGTTGAGTGAAAACTCACGAAAACTGATCAGCGCTTCTATATATTGCTTTTTGTTGCTGGTTTGGGCTACGGCGGCATCGTCGCAGCAATTTTCGCGCTCGTCCCTTATCAGCGCCGATAACCAAAGCACGGCGGGACTAAAGAAGAAGATGCTTTCGGCTATGTTTTGCAGCAGGTTAACCAGGTAATCAGCGCGGCGGATATGGGCCAGTTCGTGCAATAAAATAGCTTCTATCTGACCGGGCGGCAATTGGCCCAGCAAGCCAAGCGGAATAAATATCACCGGTTTCAAATGCCCAAACACAACCGGTACTTTTATAAACGCCGATTCCATTACTTTAACCTTACGATTAATTTGCAGCTGGCGGCAAAACCACTGTATCCGGTTACTCCAATAAGCTGAAACCAGTTTTGAATCGCGCTTAACACAATAACGGGTATACGTTAAAACACTAACCATCCGCACGGTTTTTGCCATTAAAACTATCAGCCACAGCACGGTTATCTGAAAAGCATACCTGGAAAGAAATGCCGACAGCCAAACACTAAATTGCCGTGTGGCTACAGGGTAAGTGCCGACCGGTGAAGTGTGATAAACCGGATAGCTTGCTTGTGTGATGTTGCCGGAATTATGCACATCTGCTAAAGTTAATTGCCTGAACCATTGCAACTGGTAAATAAAGGTGATCACCGATGTGCCTATCATCAGCAGGAACAATATAATTAGTAGCCTGTACCTTAAAATCGGGCCCGATTGACGCGTGAATATTACCACCAAACCCGCAACAGCGGCAAATATTACCCCCTGCCATAACGAATGGAATAACGTATGGCACAGCGCATTCACTACCGGGCCGGCAAATAATTGTTTTAAGTTGATGATCTCCATAATAATCCTGATTAGTAGTTTACTCCTGGTCTAATTTTTTCAACAGCTCTTTCACCTGCTCCAGTTCTTTTGCTGACGACGGTTTGTTATTCATAAAAGCTACCAGCAAATTGCTGATAGAACCATTATACATACTTTGTACAAAGCGCTCGGCTATGGTACCCATGGTTTGCTTTTCTTCCAGCAAAGGATAGTACACATGCGTCATCCTGCTCTCGTCACGTTTTACCATACCTTTCTCGGTCATTAACTGCATCATTTTTAAAGTTGATGTGTAACGTACAGTTTTTGTGTCACGGGTAAGCATATCGTGTACAAAACGTACAGTTGAGGGGCCATGTGCCCATAATATTTTTAGTGCTTCCAGTTCGGCCCTGGTAGGCACGTTATCTTCAGTTTTGTTTTCTTTTTCCATCATTAAGATACGATAAACAACGTAGGTTAAATCAAAGATACGATACAAATCGTAACTTCCAAATATTTCTAAAAATTTATTAGTATCCCACTATCCGAAAACCTTTTCTAAAATGCAGCTGTTATTTCACCATGACAAAGCCAGCAAACGATCACGACAAACCATCGCCAGCAGATACACCTACCGACAGGCCTACTGATGAAGGCCACAAAAGCGTAGTAAAACGCCGGGATAAACAATATCATGCCGACGAACCTGAACAGGAAAACATTGCCAGGCGATATGAGAACGAGGAGCAGCCGGTTAAACCAATAAAGAACCCGCCGAAGGACGTGTAATCCTTACGTCATGCCGAACTTGTTTCGGCATTGCATTTGATTTGTAGATTTAGCCTTGCATGTGGGATGCTGAAACAAGTTCAGCATGACGTGAGGCTATTTAATACTTTAGGCTACCGGCTTAAGACTTCACAATTCCTGCCGAATTAAACTGCAAATCGTACAGTTTACGGTAGTAACCATCTTCAATGCGCAATAGTTCCTGGTGGGTACCCATTTCCATAATCTCACCATGATCAAGCACGATAATACGGTCGGCGCTTTGGATGGTAGAAAGGCGGTGGGCAATAACAATAGCCGTGCGGCCTTCCATTAGTTTATTGATCGCATTTTGTATCAGTAATTCGGTTTCGGTATCAACCGATGAAGTAGCCTCGTCGAGCACCAGGATAGCCGGGTTATAAACCAGTGCACGGATGAATGAGATCAACTGTGCTTGTCCGGCAGAAAGTGTTGCGCCGCGTTCCATCACATTGTAATCATATCCGTCGGGTAAGCGCATAATAAAATCGTGTGCCCCAACGTCTTTGGCGGCGGCAATAATTTCCTCGCGCGTAATAGCGGGGTTATTCAGACTGATGTTATTGGCAATAGTATCCGAGAACAGGAACACATCCTGTATCACCGTAGCAATCCGCGAACGCAGGTAGCCTACTTCGTAATCATCAATATTAACGCCATCAACAGTTATCTCGCCTTTGCCAATTTCATAAAAACGGTTCAGGATATTGATGGTTGATGATTTGCCCGCGCCTGTTGCCCCCACCAGCGCCAAAGTTTCGCCCGGGCGAATATGGAAGTTGATATTCTTCAGTACCCAATTCTCATCATTATAAGCAAACCAAACATCTTTAAATTGGATATCGCCTTTTATTTCAGCGCGCAGGGTGCCTTTATTGGGTGCTACATCATCTGTATCCAATACTTTAAAAATACGGTCGGCGCCCACCATACCCATTTGCAGGGTGTTGAATTTATCTGCCAGTTGGCGTATCGGGCGGAACAGGTAATTCAGTAAGCTGATAAATGCCAGCAACATACCCGCTGTAACATGCCCGGATGCCGAAAGGCTGTTTAGCTGCTGATCGGAAAGGATGCGCTTACAGCCATACCACACCAGCAACCCGATACAGATGGAGAAAAGGATTTCCACCACCGGGAAGAATATAGAATAATACCAGTTTGAGCGGATATTTGCATCGCGATACTTTTGGTTTACGCTCATAAACTTGCGCATCTCCTGGTCTTCGCGGGCAAACAGTTGTATAATGCTGATACCCGAAATGTGCTCGGCCAAAAATGTATTTAGCTGTGCTACATGCGTACGCACATCCTGAAAGGACGATTTGATAGCTTCCTTAAATATATAAGTAGCCAGCAGCAACAATGGCATGGGGATGAGCGTGATCAGCGCCAGTTTCCAGTCTTTCACCAGCATACATACAATAATGGCAATCACCAACAGCAGATCACCGATGATAGAGATCAGCCCCTCTGAAAATATATCGGCAATGGTTTCCAGATCGGATACGGTACGGGTGATCAATACCCCTATCGGCGTTTTATCAAAGTAACGCAGGCGCATGCTGGTAACATGGTTAAAAATATGGATACGCAGATCGCGGATAACCGATTCGCCCAGTGAGTTAGTGAGATAGGTTTGATAATACTGGGCTATAGTTTGTACAACCAGTTGCGCAAGCATCAAACAAACAATAAATACAAGTCCGTTATAATTGCTTACCACAATGTAATTATCAACCGCCTTTTCCATCAGGATAGGTTGCACCAATGCTATCACCGCCAAAAAAACCGTCAGGAAACCCGAGATAATAAATATCCCGCGGTAAGGTGTTACATAATGCATCACCCGCTTCAGCAGTCGCCAATCTATCGCTTTTCCTGTTACTTGAGACATGTTTTAAATTTCGAAATTCGGAATGCCAAATGCGAATAGTGCAATAATACGATTATACTTTTTTTATTTCGAAATTGACATTTCGAATTTCGCATTCCTATATGTACGGATACTTCACCTCCGTTAAATATAACCCACAAGCCGGTACCGATGTTCCGGCGTTGCTTCGGTTTTTGCTTTCTATAATCGCCCGGATGCCCTCGGGTTCCATTTCTCCCCTGCCAACCAGTATCAGGGTGCCTACTATGGCCCGCACCATGTTGCGCAAAAACCTATCAGCGCTGATATGGAATACCAGGCCATCGCCGGTTTTAACCCACTCGGCGCGACTGATCTTACAATTATTGGTGAATACCTGCGTGTTCGATTTACTGAAACAACTAAAGTCGGTATATTCCATCAAAATGGCCGCCGCCTGGTTCATCAATGCAATATCAGGCACATCGCGCAGCAACCACGACCTGTCCAGCTTAAACGGATCCTTATGAAAATGGATATGGTATTCGTACGACCTTAAAGTTGCATCAAACCGCGCATGTGCTTCGGCGTGTACCGGTATAATCCTTTTGATGGCGATATCGTAAGGCAATAATGAATTTGCCCCCCCGCCCCCTGAAGGGGGAGCAATTATTTTGGCATAATCAACCACTGCGCCCCCTTCAGGGGGTTGGGGGGTTAGGTGTGCATAAAAAGTTGTCGCATGCACGCCGGTATCCGTCCTTCCGCAACCGGTAGTTTCTATAGGCTGGCGCAGTAATGTAGACAGGGCCTTGTTCAGCATTTCCTGCACGGTAACCGCGTTGGGCTGTATTTGCCAGCCGTGGTAATTAGTGCCGTTGTAAGCCAGTTCAATAAAATAACGCTGCAGGTTTGCCACGGTGTAAAGTTAACATTCCGCTGGCTATTGCCTATCCGTAATTGTCAAAGTAATCCTATCTTTGTTCAAAAAAATTTAAATACAGAACCATAATTATATGTTACAAAGAATACAAAGCATTTATTTACTTTTCGCAGCACTGGTAATATTCGCACTTTTCTTGTTCCCGCTGGCGCATAACGTTTATCTTGATGGTGTGCCATCAACCATAAAAGTTACCGGCATTTATCATGATGTAAACGGGCAGCAGCAACAAACTACCGCTTTTACCACACTTGCCGTAGTTACAGCCATAGTTGGACTGATACCCCTGGCGGTAATTTTTGCCTATAACAACCGTAAAAAGCAGATCACCTACTGTTACGTTGCTATCCTGGCTATCATTGCATATAGTTTTTGGTTGTCGCAAGCTGTTAAAACTGCTACAGGTGGCTTTCAAATGAGCACCAGTAATTTTGGCATCGGCATATTCCTGTCAAGCCTAAGCATTGTATTATTGATACTGGCCGTAAAATCCATTCAAAAAGATGAGAAGCTGGTAAAATCGGCTGATAGGTTGAGGTAGGGGCCTCACCCGGCCCTCTCCAAAGGAGAGGGAGTGAAAACAAAAGCCATCGGGTAATTCGATGGCTTTTGTTTTTTATTATTATGTGAGACTCTCCCTCTCCTTTGGAGAGGGTTGGGTGAGGCCTACTTAAACGTATACTTCAATCCCAAGCCCGGCGCTAATAAAAACCGCGGGCCGTGGCCAAATTCCAACCGGGGGTCAAGATCCAGACTGATAGCTATCGGGGCTTCCGGTATTACATATTCTACGCCAACAACACCATCGGCACCCAACAATAAGGTATTGTCATACTTGGGGTTGGGGTTATCACCCACCGCGCCTATATGCGCGCCAAATCCGTAATAAATTTTCAGTTTATCTACATCTAAAATAGGTACATGCCTTTCCCACAGGCCGGTAAATACCGCGCCATGCGACCGGAACCCCAGAATAGCTTCCAGCGCGTCGGTTTTGTCAATGAAATATTTAAAGGAAGGGCCGCTTTCGTCACTAAATTTTAAGCCCACGGCGTAAGGATAATCCTGCGCGTGCGTATGTTTGCTAAACAATAAAAAGGATGTTAATAGTACTAATAGTATCGTGCTTTTTTTCATAGTTATGTGGTTGAATAAAATATTCCTTATGGCAGCATTAACGTTATTTTTTACGTTTTATGATGTTTAGAACGGATTTTTACCATATAAAGTTTAATAGAAATAGATTAAATTAGTACCAAATTATATCTCTCCATGCAACGATTTTTCCAGCATAAATACTATTTAACAATTGGTGTATTATTATTATCCGGGATTGTTTTGCCCGGGTGTGTACGCGGTCAGTTGGGTAAGGATAACAGCGAACAGTATTACAACGGCATGGTAGTTTGTGCCTACCCCGATGCGGCTAAAGCAGGGCTGGATATTCTGAAAAAGGGCGGCAACGCGGTTGATGCTGCGGTGGCCGTGCACTTTGCCTTAGCCGTAACCCTGCCCGAAGCCGGTAACATTGGCGGCGGCGGGTTTATGGTTTACCGGTCGGCTAAAGGACAGACTAATACGCTTGATTTTAGAGAAAAGGCCCCGGCTGCTGCCAGCATAAACATGTATTTGGATTCGGCCGGGAACGTGATCCCCAATATGAGCTTGGCTACCCACCAGGCATCGGGTGTGCCCGGCAGTGTGGATGGCATGATTGAAGCCCACAAAAAATATGGCAAACTAAAATGGGCCGAGTTGGTTGAGCCCGCTATAAAACTGGCCCGTGATGGCTTTAAAATAACCAAAAGGCTTGCCAATGACCTTAACAGGAACGCCAACGATTTTAAAGCCCGCAACCCTAATAAAAAATATCTTTTAAAAGATACCCGCTGGCAAGAAGGCGATATCCTGGTACAGGATGACCTGGCCAATACGCTGCAGCTTATCAGTGATAAAGGGCGGGATGGATTTTATGATGGAGATATAGCAGATAAAATTGTAGCCGAAATGCAAACCGGCAAAGGGATGATAACTAGACAGGACTTAAAGAACTATCATTCCGTGTGGCGCAAACCACTAACAGGCGCTTACAAAGGCTATAAAATAATCACCATGCCGCCCCCATCAAGCGGAGGGGTAGCATTGCTGCAACTATTACATTCGGTAGAACCTTATCCGTTAAAACAATGGGGCTTTAATAAGGATTCAACAGTGCAGGTAATGGTTGAAGCCGAACGCCGGGTTTATGCCGACCGCTCTAAATACCTGGGCGACCCCGATTTTTATAAGGTACCGGTAGATAGTTTATTGAAGCCTGCTTACATAGCATCGCGCATTAAAAACTTTAGCTGGGACGCGGCTACGCCAAGCAACACCATTCAACCAGGTAGTTTTGCGGGTTACGAAAGCGACCAAACCACGCATTATTCTATTGTTGATAAAGAAGGCAATGCAGTAGCTGTTACTACTACACTAAACGGCTCGTTTGGTTCAAAAATATTTGTAGGCGGCGCGGGCTTTTTGCTGAACAATGAAATGGACGATTTCAGCGCCAAACCCGGTGTACCCAATATGTTTGGATTAATTGGCGGCAAAGCCAACAGCATACAACCGGGTAAGCGCATGCTATCATCTATGACGCCTACTATTGTTGAAAAAGACGGCAAATTGTTTATGGTAGTGGGCACACCAGGCGGCTCGACCATCATCACCTCGGTTTTCCAAACAATTTTGGATGTTATTGACTTTAATAAAAGCATGCAAAGCGCGGTAAACGCTAAGCGCTTCCATCACCAATGGCTGCCCGATGTAATTGAGGCCGAAAAAGACGCGCTGGATAGCCTGACCATTGACAAGCTAACTAAAAAAGGATATAAAATAAAAGTAGGGGGCGGTATAGGCCGGGTTGATGCCATATTAGTAACCAAATGGGGTTATTACCAGGGCGGCGCCGATCCGCGGGGCGATGATACCAAATTAGGCTGGTAAGATGACATTAATTACACGTGTGTATAAAAATAATTCCTAATTTTGACAGGCATGCCTGCTAACATTAAACACCAGGAAACTATCGACTACTTTTTGAAAGTAGTGTGGCAAACGGTTGCTAACCGCTATAACCAGTTAGTGGCCGATTTTGGCATTACCCAATCTATTGGCTATTTGCTTATTAATATTGACGAAAAGGAAGGGAGTACCGTATCTGAAGTAGCGGCGTTACTGGGCCTGAAATCGACCAGTCTTTCGCGTATGCTAAGCCAGATGGAACAAATGGACCTCATCTACCGCGAATCTAACAAAGGCGATAAACGCTCGGTTAAAATATTTTTGACCGAATTAGGTAAAGAGAAACGTCATCTAGCCCGCGCATTGGTACGCCAGTTCAATAACTACCTCAATGCCCATATCAGCGAAAAAGATAAAGACCAACTGATCAACACGTTAAAAAAGATCAACACACTTACACTGAATTACAAACCCGAATAGCAAACACGGTTAAAATTTTCAATATTTTATATATCAAATTGAAAATATATCCCCCCCTGCCAGCGTTTTAATGCGGATAAACCATCGCTGTAAATTAAATTTCAACGCTTTATATGTTAAAATATGTTAAGCTGCTGGTTTTGCCATTTAAAACAATAAATTTGCCGTTTGAAATATAAATGAATAGGGTATTTATTATTTGTTTATGCGTACTGGTTTTTGTTGGGTGTAAAAAATCCGATAGTGCCATAGCAGAGGCACAAGCCCAGGCTAAAATTGATGATCAATTGATACAGGATTACATCAGCAAAAATAATTTAAACGCCACTAAAGTAATGCGTGGCAATGCTGATACTACCGGTATTTGGTATATAAACACTACCACAGGTACCGAAAACGCGCTGATCAATAGTTCATCATTGTTAACATTGGGTTATGCAGGCCGCCAGATGGGTAGCTCAACTGTTTTCGCGCAAACAAATACTTTTCACCCGGCATTTCATTTTGGCGATATGATAAGGGGCTGGCAATATGGTATCCTTGGTTCTAAAATAAGAAAAGGGGGCAAAATACGCTTATTAGTGGCTTCAAGGTATGCTTACGGCCCTTACGAACAGCGATCGTTAGGGTTATCAGCAAACGCCATACTTGATTTTGATATTGAACTTTTTGATGTAACGAATTAAATTTTAAATGAGAAAAATACTTTTTACGCTGTCATTATTTTGTGTTACTGTTGCTATGTACTCGTGCCGTAAGGTTACCGATGTAAATATAAAACAGTATGATGAGCAGCAAATTCAGACTTACATCAGCGCTAACGGCATTACAGGTATGAACCGTGACCTTTCAAGCGGGGATACAACCGGCATGTATTACAAAATACTTACCCCCGGAACAGGAGCAGTGGTTAAAGATTCGAGCCTGGTATCACTTGTATTTACCTTAAGAAGTTTTGACGGCCAGTTTATTGCTGAAGACACTATTGTTAATCATGTTTATAACTACCTGGGGCATATTGGCGCAAATAATTTGCCACAAGGCGTACGCTTGGGTATATTAAATATCTTGAAAAACAAAGGTGGGCGCATGCGCCTGCTGGTCCCATCGCGTTTAGGCTATGGCACATCTGGCTTTGGAACAGGAAGCAGCGATGGTAATAACCGCATTAAGGGCAACCAGGGATTGGATTACTACATTAATCTGGTTAACAACACCCAAAAATACGACCCCCGCTTTGGCACTTTTGTTGGCCGTCAGGATGCTTACGACGATATATCGGTAAAAAACTATATAACTGCTAATAATCTAACCGGCTATACTAAAACAGCTTCGGGTTTATGGTATAAAGAAACACAGGCGGGTTCAGGTGCAGCCATTACCCCTACATCAATTGTAACTATACAATATACCGGCACATTGTTTAATGGCCTTCTTACATCCGAACAATATAACAACAGCGATGGTACAGGCGTTAACATCGATTTAGCCAACGATACCAGGTTTGGCCTTGTTGAAGGTATACAGTTAGTAAAACCAGGTGCTAAATTATCATTAATAATGCCATCCCGATTAGCATTCGGCGGTCAATCGTATACAGATAATACCATACCTATTTTTAGCTGTATGCGCTACGATATCAACGTATTATCAGTACAATAACTATTTAGCCAATGCTGCTTTAAAAGCTTTCAAACACCGGTCGCGCGCAAATGCATGATCGACAATGGGTTTAGGATATTTGCTAAAATCGGCATATTCCGGAACCCATTTTTTTATATATTCTAGTTTGGGATCAAACTTTTTTGTTTGCGCGTCAGGGTTAAATATTCTGAAATATGGCGCAGCATCGGTACCGCTTCCGGCGGCCCATTGCCAGCCGCCAACATTACTGGCAGCTTCATAATCAAGTAGTTTACGCGCAAAATACCGTTCGCCCCAGCGCCAGTCTATTAACAGATCCTTACTTAAAAAGCTGGCGCTTATCATGCGTACGCGGTTGTGCATAAAGCCTGTCGCATTCAATTCGCGCATACCGGCATCAACTATTGGGTAGCCGGTTTTCCCTTCGCACCAGGCTTCAAATTGCGCTTCATTATTTTCCCATTTAATGCGATCGTACGCGGGGCGAAAAGCATGATCTATAGTTTGAGGGAAATGATCCAGTATCATCATGTAAAACTCGCGCCAAATCAGCTCATTTAACCAGGTTTTATCTTTGTATCCGAATGCTGTTTGGACTAACTGACGGATACTAACTGTACCAAAACGTAAATGCAAACCTACATGCGATGTGCCTTTGATGGCGGGTAAGTCGCGCTTTTCATGATAATCGGTTATAACTTCCTCATAATGTTTACCCGGGAACTTGCATTCACTTTTTATAAAACCCATTTCCTTAAGACCGGGTAAAGCTGTTGGGGCGGCTTTATACAAATGCTGCAGATACCCATTTACGGGATAAGCCTTGAAATAAAATGAGGCCAATTTGCTATACCATCTACGCATATAAGGGGTATAAACGGTATAAGGCAGGCCATCATCTTTAACAACTTCATTTTTATCGAATATTACCTGATCCTTATAAGTATTAAACGGAATTGCCTTTTCTTTTAAAATTTTAGCGATTTTTTCATCACGTTGTTTTGCATATGGTTCATAATCGTGGTTGGTGTAAACGGCGGCAATATTGTAGTCGTTTAAAATACTTTCCCAGGCTTGTAGCGGCTTGCCATAAAGTACCAGTAATGTGCTGCCAAGTTTTTGTAGTTTGTTGTGCAGATCTTCAATAGCCTGGTAAATAAAAGTTACCCGTGCATCGTCTTTATCTTCCAGTTTGTCAAGGATATCTTTATCAAATATAAAAACACATAGGACGGGGTGTTCCCCTTTTAAGGCATGATAAAGGCCCGCGTTATCGTCAAGCCGCAGATCACGACGGAACCAGAAAATACTGATGAGTTGTTTAGCCATAAATCTCTTTCAGCGCGCCCTCTATTTCCGGATACTTGAACTCAAACCCTGCCGAGATGATCTTTTGCGCATCAACACGTGTACTGCCTAAAATTATGGTGGCCATTTCCCCTAACAGTAATTTCAAAACGAATGCCGGTACATTTGGCGCCCACAGCGGGCGCTTTAGTTGCCTTGCAATGGCGCTGGTCAGCCGGGCATTGGTAACAGGCGCGGGGGCCGCCATATTATAAACTCCAGTTAAGGTTTCATGTTCCATACCAAACATATACATATCAGCTACATCCTGATGGTGTATCCATGATAGCCATTGTTTCCCATTACCCAGCGCCGAACCTATACCAAGTTTTACGGGGATATCTATTTTGGCCAATGCACCCTCGCCCTTAACCAAAACTACCCCGGTACGAAAGATCAAAACATCCAGTCCCAGGGCCTTTCCTTCGTTAACAGCGTTTTCCCAGGCAATACAGCATTCGCCCATAAAATCGTGCGCTGGCGGGCAATCTTCGGTCATTAGTTCATCCCCCCTATCACTGTAATAACCTATGCCCGATGCTGAAATGACCTTTTTTACGGTGTGTTCCTTTCCTTTCAGCAAATCGTATATCAACCCGATGGATTTTGTACGGCTTTCTATAATTTCTTTCTTGCGTTCATCTGTCCAGCGTTTTTCGGCAATACCGGCACCTGCCAAATGGATAATTATAGCTATCCCATCCACACATTGCTTATCTATTTTACCTTTATCCACATCCCATAAAAAGGTTTTCACCTTAGGATCATTACCCGGTCTGCGGCTTAAATGATTTACGGTATAGCCTTTATCCAACAGTAGCCGGGTTAATTGCCTGCCCAGTACGCCAGTGCCACCTGTTATTAAAATACCTTTATTTTGATGCTTCATGCAGCTATTCGCGCTTTAAACAATGCGGATTTATTATGGCGGATTACCTTACGATCAATATTTTGCGCCCATAAACTTTCCCGCCGAGGATGACTTCTAAAACGTATGTACCCGTCATTTGTTCGCTAATATCCAACGTGGTACTAAAATCGCCCGATGTGATGGCTTGCTTCTGCGTAAACATTATTTTCCCCGCGTTATTAACCAGCGATAGCGTTAAAGTACCACTATCAGGTGCCTTAAAGGCTACATTTATTTTGGTGGATGCCGGTACAGGGAAAACCGCCAGGCCAATAGCCGAATTATCGGGGTGTAATGGTACCAGCGCATAATGATAAGGGTCTGAGAAAACCGTGCAACCGCCATTAATGGTTACCCCAACCTTATAGTCGCCGCTACGCGTTGCTATATAACTTTGGCCGGTAGCCGCAACTATAATACTATCGTTATAATACCATTGGTTACCGTTTGCAAAACTTGAGGTAAGTACCGTGTCTTTTTGAGTAATAACAGGCTTGGTTAGCGTTACAGCTTGACGGGTTGTACCCGCACAGCCCGCGCTTTTTACCTGCATGTTATATAAATAATAGTAAAAGTTTTTGTAATAACTGGTATCGCTTGGGTTAGTTGGCGATGTGGCGTTATTCCCTGTAATGCGGAACGCCCCGCCTAAATTGAATGGATAACCTGTTACACCTCCGTTACTGCGGAATAACGTGGCCGTATTATCATACGATGTATTAATGGAATAATTGCCCGCGGTTGGGAACAACAGGTTCAGGATATAAACTTTGCCCTGATCGTTAGGGTCATCGGCCTGGGCACCAGCGCCGGGTGTGGTTCGGGTGGCTACCGCGTTAATGGTTGTAGAGGACACCACCTGTCCGCTTGCATCCGTTACCGAGAAGGTGATCTTACCGGAATTACCAATATACAGTTTGGCGCTTTCTATAATAACCGGAACCGCTGTACTAACTAATATAGATGGGGTAAACTGGTTATACCCTCCCGCCGAAAATGCGCTTTTAGAGGCCGGGCCAACCGGGCCGCTTAAATCGTTCACACCGGCATAATAGGTATTATTTACCGGCGGCTGCAAAGTGTAGGCTGGCGAACCCGCAGCGAATGGCAACGGATCGGTGGCGTTTTTATACCATAACAGGCCCCCATCCGTATTACCGCTAAGTATATATTTTTTGGTATCGGCACAAAAGTAAGCTTGCAAGCCTGTTGCAGCAGCAGGGGTACCGGTAGTAATGTTTGTAGTTACCGAATTATTGGCTGTAACCGGGTCACCGCTTAAATTGGTGGTTGCCGTAATTTTGTAAGTAGCACCCGATATGGTATTAAATGTACCTTGCAAGATAAAATCATCCTCGGCCGATGGCGGTAAAGTGAAGGTATAAGTTTCATTTAATGTGATAACCGAATTATCGGGGTTGGTAATGGTTACTGTTACCGGGATATTACTAATAGCTGCACTACCAAAATTTTTCAGATGGACTGTTATATTGGTTTTCCCCGCACAGGCCCCGCCAGGCGTACTACTGTTAACCGATACTACACCAGCATCAGAACTGGTTTTGGTGAATAGTACACGATAATCCTGCGTTTCACCTTTGGCATAAGCACCACAGGGCGTAATGGTGGTCGCATCGCTTGTTTCGCTTAATACAACACGCATGCGGGTGTAATTATCGGCAATTACCGTACCGGGTATGCTAATATTCCCGGTATAGGTCCCAGTCCCGGCAATAACGGTGGTAGTGGCGGCCAGTTCGGTAACCGGGTCAAAAGTACCATCGCCATTATAATCAATATAAACCTTAGCTATTTTATTAAAATTAGCGCCGCAGGTACCGGCAGTGATGCTAACAGGATAAGTTTTACCCTGCTCAAGGTTCACCGTAAGGTTGGTATAATCACTATAACTTGTGCAGCCTGCTGCAGGGGTATTATTTAAGTTTGAAAGTGTGATATTATCAATTCTTGAGTCCGCGCTTGATGCCGGTGCCGATGCGCAATACACCGCGCCGCCAACGCCGGTAACAATTAAAGAATAAGCCTGCGGGCCCGATACCAGGGTACCCTTATGCGATATGGTAATGGTATAAGCCTTACCGGGAATAGTATTTGGGATATACACCTGTTCCACGTTATCCCTGATATTATCGCCGGTAGTAGCCGCCACCGATGGGTTAGCCGGATCCAGTACCCATGGTTTAAAAGTGGTAGTGCCATCGCTAATGCGGATATCCAGGTCGTTCACCAGTTTAGGCGTGCGGTCGTTAATGATTGTGCCGGCCGTAGGGGTGCCTTGCACATCCGTCCAGGATATGGTTGCCGATAATACACCATTGCCAGATGCGATAACATTAACCACTTGAGATTGTCCCTGCGCCAGCGTATTCTCTTTGATCAGGCTCTTAGCGCCATTATCGGTAATGGCCTGTGCGGCCTTCTTCATATCCAGCAGGCCCCAACCGTAAATATAATCCGGGCCTATATTGCCACCATCAAAAGCGGTATGGCAAACCAGGCCTTTTAAGGTAGCAGCGCGCATAAACGCCCCTGCGTTTTTCTGTGCATAGTATTCCTGCAAAAGGTATATCGAGCCGGTAACATTTGGCGCAGCCATTGATGTCCCAGACAAGGTGACATACGACGTATTGCTGGTATTATTGGTTGATAAAACATTAACACCCGCTCCAACAATATCGGGTTTTATACGCCCGTCATCGGTTGGACCCCAACTGCTGAACGAGGCTACCTGTACTTCGCTGCGGTTTGTAGGGCCATAAGGTATCTGGTTAACTGCACCAACAGTTAAAATATTTTTAGCGTTAGCTGTAGAATTTAATACATCGTAAGCATCGTTGCTGCTGATACCTGCCGGGCGGGGGCCTTTGTCCACAAGGGTTTGATCTGTACGGCTGCGATAACCCCAATAATCTGAACCTACTGCCGGGCCAGTTTCATCGTGGCTGTTACCCGATGATTCCACAATAAGATAATAAGGGGCGTTGTAGGCTATCTTATCCCATGATTGCGTGCGCGCGTCATAAAACCCAAATGTATAATCTTCCGTATCGCCGGGTAAGCCATACCATTCCCAGCGGTTATCAGAACTGTTAAAACTCCAGCCGGATATACCGCCGTAAGAATGATTTGACAGCAACAAAGTACTGGCCGCGGCGGTCATTTCGGCCACATCGTTATTAAAATCGTAAGATGATAAAGTAGCTGCGCCAAAAGCCATCCCTTTGGCGGGGGCATACACCCCTTTTGCTACCATGGTACCCGCTACGTGCGTAGCATGCTCTATAACCGAAGCATTAGCATCTTTGATACTAATAGTTTTTCCTGAAAATTCCTGGTGGCTACCTAAAACCCAACCGCCATCCCAAATAGCAAGTTTATTATTCATTATCGTGCTTGATCCTGAAAGGTTCAAACCCAATAAACCACCAGGCTGAACAGTGTTTGTCCCGGTTGTAGCCGCCGATGTAGTATTGTTATGCGTTTTTAAATAGATAGGGAAGCCGCGTTCATTTACACCTTGTAGTTTAACAACCGCTCCGTTACGCCCGGTATGACTTAAAGGCCAGCCGTATTTAGGGGCCAGGGCTATTGCCGCCTGCTGATTGGTTTTAAAAGTCTCATTTAATTGAACAGACAGGTTTTGCAACTCGCGCCTTTGCGCATCGCTTACCAGTATTTGCTGGGCATTGGCCATATCCGTGCCTACAAGCAACAATAAAAGCCCACCAATACACGCGCGGTAAAGTTTTGTCATATTCAATTATATCTATCTGTTATTAAATCAAATTGCAGTAAAAATAACGCAATAAGGTATTTATTATCGCACTTTTACGTTGGTTTATGATAATAGTTTAAATATATACGATATGAACTTTAAAAGCGCAATGCCTTGCCTTATTATTTTTTTATTTGCCTGTTCGGGATTAAAACAGGCCATGCAAAACGGACAGGGATTATCGGGATATATTTATTTGCAGCAGGGTAACCAAATGCCATCACCAGGGCGGGTTCCGGGTAAGGGGCGCGGGGTAAGCCGGGAAATATTTGTTTACGCAACAACCACTATCATCCAAGCTACAGGCCAAAGCCCGATGTTCGATCATATCAGCACCCGTTTAATTATGCGAACCAAAAGTGATACTACAGGGCATTATTCCATTAATTTACCTGCGGGAAAATATTCGGTTTTTATTAAAGAAGAGGGTAAGTTCTTTGCATCAGAAAGTGACGATAAGGGCATTTTAAACCCTGTGGAAATAACGCAGAATCATATCTTAAAAAAGGACTTCAACATTAACTACCGGGCAGCTTATTAATATTAATTATTGTGAAAAACTGTCCCCAAACCGGGGAATCCACACCCATTGGTAAATGCTGTTTAACAAATTTATTTTCAGCATTTTACCCTGTAACCCATCTATTTTACTGCAATTTCCGTATACAGAGTTAATTCGCTTATATTTATTAATTTTGCGATAGTTTATTATAGCTATTGCATTGTATTTGTAATACCACATATAATAACACCAACTCTGTGAAAAAAGGTTTACTAATTTTCCTGTTCTCTTTATTTGTCATTGGCCTTGTTTCTAAAAGTTTCGGGCAAACTATAACCTGTACAAATAATACCGGTTTCACCACCAGTTCAACATTGCGTAACGGCCAAACCGGCGTAACGTTGTACGGGGTAGATATGACCGTATCTGCTAACCTTACCCTGGGTACCTTGCAGTTTAGCAATACCAATGGCGGCGCTAACGGCTATTTTTCCAACGGAAAACTGTATGTATCAACTTCTGGCACCAGGGCTACTGCTACATTGGTTTCTGGGGCATCGATAGCTATAAATGGCAGCGATATAACCGTTACAGGCTTCTCGCAAGCTATGGTTACGGGTACTACCTACACATATTATCTGGATGTTGATGTTTCTATTACCTATGGGTCATTACCAAGCACTATCCAATTTGCAACTGCGTTTGTAAAAGGCCCGGGATATTATCCTACTTATACACAATCTGGTTTGGCAACAGGCGCCGTCACCTACAGTTTAGTTAAACCCGATGTAACGGTAACCAATTTAACAGGCGGTTTAACCACCGGCACATTGGTTTACGGACAAACCGGTATTGCCATTTTTGGCTTTTCGGTTACTGTTACCGGCGCGTTAACAGCAAATAAATTCACTATAGCCAGCGCAAATAACGCCCAAAGCTTATTTGGTAATGCTAAACTATGGCGGTCTACCACTTCAACCACCTATCCAACGGGTTTTACACAGGTAGCCACAGGCACGGTCAACTCTGGTCAAACCCAGTTTACCTATACCGAAACTTTCCCCGGCGCAGCAACAACGGTTAACTATTTTGTAACTGTTGATTATTCGGGGCAATGCCCTACGGCCAGCACTATTGGTTACACCATATCACCCGGACAAAGCACCTCATTTATTATCGGACCCTCCAGTGTAGATTATCCATCATCAACCACTGTAACAGGTACAGTTTATAATGTGGCAAAAACATTGAACTGGGTTGGCGGGCAAGCAGGGGGCTTATGGAGCAACATGAGTAATTTTGCAACTATCTGTGGAGGTGCACCAAGTAGTATCGGCGCGTATGATGTGGTACAGATAGGCGTTTCATCATCTTACACCTCATATAACCAGCCTGTGCTTACCGGCAACACAACAGTAGGCCAAATTATTTTTGGGAAATACGGCAGCCCAATATTGACTATGGGCCTTTTTAGTTTAAATAGTGGCATTAGCACATCAGCTGTGGGAACAGGAAGCAGTCCAACTATTATAGGCGCCGCTCAAACCATCACTATACCATCAGGCGCTGTGGCAACAATTACTGCCGGCACTACTTTAAGCAGCACAGCCTCCATCTCTAATAGCACCAATATGACTGTTGGCTCGGGCGCTACGTTAACTTTAACCGGTACCGCGGCATTAACCAACGCCTCTGGCGGTGATATTGACAACGCCGGCACAATTAGCGTATTGGCTGCGTCAACCAATGCCGGTACTATTGATCTTTCGGGTACCGGGGCTATTACCTGCTCCACTACTTTAAGTAATTCTAATAGTATTTCGGGTACCGGCAGTGGCAGTATCACCGTTGGTGGTACATTAACAAACACCGGCACTATTTCGCAAACCGGCACCGGCGGGATGACCTTCGCTGCTATAACCAATACAGGCGGTACGATAACCAATGGTTCTACCGCCGCAATGAGTGTATCGGGTGCAGTAAGCAATACAGGTACTATTAGCAAAACCAATACGGGCACGGTAACGTTTAACGCAGCAGTTACTAATAGTTCGGGTGGTTCAATCGTTCAAAACGGATCATCAGGCTTATTAACGTTTAGTAATACGTTATCAAATACTGGTACCGTTAGTCAAACAAACACTGGCGGAATAACCTTTACCGGCAATGTGACCAATAATTCAGGCGGATCAATTAGTCAAACCGCTGCCGGCCCAATCATATTTACAGGCGACCTTACCAACAGCTCCGGCGCTACTTTAACCCTGGGTTCGGGCTCAACAACGCTTAATGGGACTGGTACAAATACCAACAGCGGCACCATCACAGCAGGTGCCGGTGCACTTGATATTAATGCTCCAACATTTACTAACAATGGCACATTAACCTTAGCCGGGGGGGCAACTACCATCGCATCAACCACGTTTAACCAGGGCAGCGCCGCTACATTTACGGCAGGTACCGGTACTTTGAATTTTGATGGCGCGGCACAATCAATAAATAATGCAAACACCACTACTCCTATCGCCTTCGGAAATGTGACGTTTAGCGGCTCGGGAACAAAAACCCTTAACTCTACAGGAACCGGGCTGTTTCAAATTGCAAGCACTGGCACGCTAACAGTTTCTTCGCCGGTAACACTGGCCTGTGGTACAAATTTACTTACGCTAAAATCGGATGCTACAGCTACTGCCTCTTTAGATAAGATCACCGGCACGGCAGCTATCACCGGTACTGTAACCGCTGAAAGATACATCCCCGCAGGAAACCGTGGGTACAGAATATTGTCATCGCCGGTATGGAGCATAACTGGCTCATCACCATATTCTGGCCTTAAAAGCTACGATTTGAACTATATGAAGCTGTATACCCTTATCACAGGGCCCGTACCTGCCAGTAATGGGTTCACTACATCAACGCTGAATAACCCATCTGTTTTTGCTTATAACGAGACATTAACAACCCCGGTAACAAACAATATATCTACCAGCGATTATAAAGGTTTTGCCAGCACATCCGAATATATGCCAATTGGCAATGGTGTGCTATTTTTCTATAGGGGGAATCAAAACATAACTAAAACGGGTGGCAGCGGCAATGCCTTTACCTCGCCGTACCCTACTCCTGAAGCCACTACACTTATTAATACAGGTACAATACCTACGGGTACTATTACAGTAAACCGGCCGGTATTCCCTGCAAGCTCTACTTATTATAACGTTAAAAATACTGCAGCAGGTTCGCCCGGGCCGCAGATAACGGGGTCGTCGACCTCGCTATCCTACACCGTCACCAGTTTACCCGGCACCGACGGCTTTAATATGCTGGGCAACCCCTATCCATCAACAATTGACCTGGAAGCATTGGTTTACAATACCGATTTTGCAGGTTTATCGGGAAACTCGACTGCTACTTTTTACACTTTAAACCCGGCCAATACTAATGGTTTTGGCACCTACACACGGTCTGGTACAGGGGCTACAGGTACAGCGCTGAATGGCGGCAGCAGGTATGTATTATCGGGCGAGGGCTTTTTTGTGAAGGCCGCCAGCACCAGCGCCTATTTTAAATTTACCGAAGCATCTAAAACCACCTATCCATCCTCAGGCAATACCCCTTCGGTATTTGGATTGAAAGAAAAAAATCCGGCAGTTAAGATAAAACTGATACAGGATGCTACCTATTACAATGAAACACTGCTAACTTTTAATAAGGATAATAAAAGCACCTTTACGGAAGATGAGGACGTAGCTTACTTAGCAGCCCCCAGCCAGCAGGTGTTTATGTACAGTAGCAGCGATGAAGGTACATCGTGCGTTATTAACCGTTTACCGGCCCTGGAAAACATTAAACCCATTAAGCTGTATGCCGAGGGCGCTGTCACCGGTACTTATACCATGGAATTCTCTAACGTTAATACTATCGATAGCCGTTATAGAATATTCCTGAAAGATAGCTTCAAGAAAGATTCGCTTGACGTTACCAATAATACTACTTACAGTTTTAATATAGACCGCGCCAACACAACCACCTATGGCGCAAACAGGTTTACCCTGGTGGTTTATAAAGACAATAATGCCGCTTATAAACTGGTAAGCTTTACCGGTAGTAAACAGCAAGGCACATCTGTACTTACATGGACGGTGCAAAATGAAAGCGACGTATACACTTTTGACCTGGAGCGCAGCACAGATGGCGGTAAAACTTATAGTACGATAGGCACCATCCAGGCTGACAGAAGAGGGACATATTCGGTTACCGATACTAAACCAGTTTATGGCGATAACCTATATCGTTTAAAACAGGATGATGTGAACGACGCCATCACCTATTCGGATATTGTTAAGCTTACTTACGATACGCCGCAGGTTGCAGGGACATCTATAAACGTTTACCCTAACCCTACAAGCGATAAAATAAAAATTGATTTTACACAAACGATAGTAAACCCGTTAGAAGTGCACCTGGTTAATACCAATGGTAGAGTGATAAAGAAATCAATATTTAGCGCCACCCAGCATATTGAAGAGGAAGTGGGCAGTTTAATGACAGGGACGTATGTTGTTGATGTTTACGATAAAGTAAGCAATAAAAAAATAAGCAGTTCGAAATTTATAAAAATTTGATGATGGTGTTGACAGGTAAAAAAGCATTTTTTGTTATTTCTACATTCTTTACGTTATTGCTGATCAGTGGTAGTGCTTTTAGCCAATGCGATGGCAGCCCTGGTTTACCCGGCGACCCTGATGACCCCACCTCAACAGCAAATTGTCCGCTGGATACCTGGGTATTTGCTTTGGTTATTTTAACAATGGCTTATGCCGTTTGGCAAATGCGCAAACAAAGGAAACTAAACCTATAGATATTGGGCAAAGGATCGGTCTTATAGTGTTTCACTGATCATACAAAAACTTCTAATCGGGTAATAGCCCACAAAAGAGCAGACTACACCAAACGTTCCGATGGAACGTGATAAATATCTATTCAAATTACTACCAACCAGTCGTTCCCATGGGAACGGTTCTCATTTTCATCCCATAGGGATGCTTGGTGGGTAGCAGTTAGTACAAAATCGGACGTTCCATCAGAACGTTTGGTGAAATTGCAGTGCGATATTTTGATGGCCTATTTTCTTATCGAGGTGCTTTTTTTGTTGGTGGTATAAAACAGGCTTTTATTGTTTTATAAACTTGGCCTGTCCTATTATTTGATTTTCGTTACTTAATTCGATAATATAAGCGCCCAGGTACAGCTTGCTAAGGTCCATACTATAGGTTGTACCTTTAAAACCATCTTTCTTTATTATCTGTCCCGACAGATCCATTATTTTAACCTTCACCTCACCATTGTAACTCTGACCGAGTGCAATATTCAAAGTGCTTAAAACAGGCTGCGGATATATTTTAAACGGCTTATCGTTGTCATCATCACCATCTTTATATTTAACATTTATGGTGTCCGCATATTTAAAATGATTGTTAATATCAGTTTGCCCTAACCTGTAATAATTATCCCCTTTTACAGGCTGGTCATCGCTAAAAGAATAAGTATCGCGACTGTCTGAAAGGATATTGGTTAAAACAGAAAAGTTGACATTGTCGGTCGATTTCTCAAGCGTAAATTTAACAGGGACAGGGTTTGCGTTTACTTTCCATGTCAAATCAATATTCTTTTTAACCCTGATGCCCGAGAAACTTAATATCTGATTAATGGCTATCGGTGTTTCGGCGAATACTATTTCAAAACGGCCATCAGCATAGGTGGCGGGTATGGTGCGGTCTACACTAAAAGCATAGGTACTGTTTGCTGATAATTTTATGGTATCGGTTTTATAATTATCAATTAGTTTGGCCTGGTACTTCGAATCGAGGCTGGCTAAATTACTGGCTACCATATTAAAATTCCCGGTTAACAAGCTAACAGCGCCCAGTTTTATTTTAGTAGTCAGGGTGATAGAAGGGTAAGTATTTATAGCCAGTTTAATGTTATCCGACGAAAAACTTGATAAGGCTACTGTACCATTGCCGCCTAAATCAAAGGCATCCTCGCTCCCATCGTAAGTAGTTTTGCCGTTGCTTTCAAAAGCTATCGCAATATCGTCGGCTGCGGTACTGTCTGCCGGGTTTATCATCTTTAGCTTTAACACCTGTGGTGTTTGTGTAGCAGCTACCGGCCCGGTACTCATTAACAAGCGCGGAGTACTCAATTGTGATAATTGCTGCGATATCACTTTACCGCTCTCGTTAAAGGTAATGCTGGCCCCGGTAGCTTGCGCCTTCACAAAAAAGCCCTGACCGCTGGCAATATATTGCGATGCATTACCGGTTTTTGTAGTAACCGAGTTTTTGTTGATGGTACAAAACGCTTTTGTAGTAGGATCTAATTCATAAATAAACGGATCGACCGTACCGGTAAAAGTTATACTGCTCGATACATCTAATGTTGCAGGATACGGGTTTCCGACCAAATTGTAGCCATCATTATAATCGCCTGAATAAGTATAAGATAACGGCACAGTATATGTGCCCTGATTAAGCGTACCTTTAAACACAAGTGTATTATCTTCAGGCTTAACTGTGGTGGCAAACCTGCTGGTGCCGCTTAAATCTGTAAGTGTTCTTAAACCACGGTAAAACAGGTATATGCCTTCGCCAACCTGGAATTCATCGTTTGTAAGCGGTAGGGTGATAGCTTTAAAATCGGCACTGGTTTGAAACTTAGGGGCTGCTTCGTAGTAATGGTATATTGTCGAGCCATGATTTGGCGAGTTATCAAACTTGGTAGCATCAGTAGCATCGTAAGGCAATGCATCGCTTGTACCTGTAATATAAATATTCTGCTTTAGGTTAAACACATTATAAGTAGAAGTAGCGGCATCATGCGTAGTTGACGACAGTAATCGGTAGCCGCGACGCGTATTATCATTATTGCCATACAAATAACGCTCGGCATACACGTCGCCTGTTATACTTGCCCCCGATGGCATGGTTGCTACCATTGCCGATCCGCTGGCGTCTGATTTTAGCCAAAGCAAACCACCGGCAACTAATTGTGTACTGGCCGACATGGTTAACAGACCGGTTGATGATACCGAAAACTTACCCGTACCACCCATGGTTTTTGTGCCGCCGCCTGAAAAATTTACGTTTTTAAATACAACACCGGTACCACTATCGCTGCCTACATCGGTCAGGGCTTGTGCCGATGAGCCGCCAAATGTAACGGTCGCGGTATTGGTGGTAAGGTCTATTTTAATACCTGATGCTGAATTCCAATCGCCATTAACTGTTGTTGTACCTGAAGGGAAGGTTTTATTACCTGTACCTGCAAATGAAATATCGTTGTAGGATGTTGTTGCTACTATAGATTGTGTACTTGTAGCATCGTATAGTAAACCTACTGTCCAGGCTTTGCCCGTTGGGATGGCAGTAGCAGTGGCCTGCGTTTCTAACGTACCTGTGCCAGTGTTACTACTAACCCCACTAAGCAAATTGGTACCCATATTTAAGGTACCTGTTATATTTAAGGCACTACTCACCGAAAAAGCCTGGCTTGCTGTTACTATATTTGTAGTATTAATGGTTAAATTATTAACAGTTAACAATGTAGGTGTAGTTGTAAAAGTACCGGTAACAGATGCGGCAGTTCCGTCAAACTCATAATTAGCGCCCGAATTATAGGAGATAGTAGCATTGGTTACCGGGATTGAACCGGGGATACCTAAGCTATTCGAAGTTATTAACGTAGCTCCTGAACTGATAGTTACAGAAGATGTCCCCCCGCTTGCGTCGGAATCTGTTGCCGTTATCGTTTGGTTAACCACGTTTAATGTACCGCCCAATAAAACCGTGAGTGTACCCCGGAAGGTTGCAGAGGTTTCCCTCTCTAACGTAAGGTCGGAATTTAGCTGCAAAACCGTGCCGCTTTGTACCTGGTAGTTTACAAACACTAAATTTGCAGGGGTAGTATTGGTAAAAGTTTGCGGACTGGCTACTGTACCGGTTCCGGCAAAACTTAAAATTCCGTTCGCAACGTTGCCCGTTGTTTCAAATTTAGCGGCAGTATTTGAAAAATTACCTTTAACTGTAACCGTTGATGTTCCTGACGCACCAGCGTTAAAATCAAAATCACCTGCAGTGGCGATAAGGTCGCCGTTTATGATTAGTGCGTTTGAAGTTGCATTATTTACATGAAAAAGGACAGCATTGCTCAATCCAAAATGGAAATCGCCACCTACAGTAACCGCACCTTTCATAGTTATTGCAGCTGTACCGCTCAGAGTCAGATCACTGCTGTATGTACCCGCTACTAAAGCTACAGTAGCACCCTTATATTCCACATTAAAAGACCAGGTCATTGCTGTGGGGATGGGAATAGTAGTTGATATGTTTGAGGTTTGAAGCAATCCACTGCCAGCTGTCGTCATGCCGACAGAGCCAATAAGCTGGTTTGTGCCCATATTTAGCGTACTGCTGATGGTAAGTTTAGCAGTGCCCATGGTTATTGCACCCGAAGCTGCGCTCGTACCTGTGCCAGAAACTGTCAGGTCGCCATTATAAGTGCCGGCCATAACGGTTTGCGCGGCGCCATTATATTCTACCTCAAAGGTCCAGGTTTTACCTGTGGGAATAGGCGTTGCTGAAGTATTGGCGGTTTGTAATAAACCCGTACCTGCAATAGTTGGTAAAGTACCTGTCAACGCAAATGTTGCCATATTTAGTGTACCATTAACCGTTAAATTACCTGTAGTACCCATGGCAATTGTGCCTGTGCCGGTTTGTGTACCACTACCGCCAATGTTCAAGTCGCCACTATACGTACCCGCAACAACATTTTGCCCTGTGCCTGTATAATCAATTTCAAATGGCCATGTTATCCCGGCAGGAATTGGAGCAGTGGCCGTACTGGCAGTTTTTAATACCGCTGCAGATGTGCCTGTTGGTGTAGTAACCAGGGATAATGTATTGGCCCCCATATCAAGTGTATTGGCACCAAGCGCTAATAAATTACCTGAGCTTATGGTTATATCGCCGCCAACAACGGTTTTGGTGCCTGATGCTGCAGATAAAGTCAAATCGTTATTATAAGTGCCACCCGAAACATTTTGGGTTGTACCAGTATAAGTTACATTAAATGCCCATGTTGCACCGGTAGGTATTGGTGCGGTGTCTGTACTTCCCGTAGTCAGGGTACCCGCCCCGCTTGTACTTCCTACTGTTATTAGCTGGTTAGTGCCCATTGCTAAAGTACGACTTGTGTTTATGGTTAAAACACCCCCAACTGAAATATCGCCAAGTGCAGTTTTGTTATTGGTACCAGACATTGTCAGATCGCCGTTATAAGTACCGGCAACAACCTTCTGGGTAGCACCGGCATATTCTACATCGAAACTCCAGGTTTTACCTGTAGGTAAAGGAACTGTAGTATTGGTACTGGTGGTTTTTAACAGGCCTGTACCACCTGTGATAAATGCACCTGCAAGTGCAGCAGTGGTACCGGTAGATGTAAAAGATAAAGTACTGCCTGAATTTATAGTTAAAGTACCTGTTATAGTAAGTACAAGGTTTGCAGACATGGTAAGCGTAACATTTTGGGTAGGCCCTAATGTTAATGAAGTTAAGGAAATTGCTGAAGCAAGCGTTGGCATGATACTGCCAGTCATATTAATATCGCCAATAACTACATCATCACCCGCAGCCGGTGCTACACCACCTACCCAATTTGATCCGGTTGTCCATGATGTAGTGCCTGTACCCTTCCAGGCTTTTGTAGCAGCGCTTGAACATAAAGAGATGGATAGCAAAAGCGCTATGCAGCTAAATATATTTCTGCAATTTAGTGCAAATCTAATAAGCAGGGTTTTACTCATATAAATACAGTTAGTTAGCTAATTAGCTAACAGCAAATTATTTTAAACAATTTTATTACTGTCTTTCATATGGAGGGTTACCAAAAATAATATTTTTTTAAATATTATTAGCGTTTTCAGCTATTAAATCCGATATGATAATGAATAATATAATATTAATTAATATATTTAAACAAAACAACCCTATTACTTACGTATGAGTTAAGCAACAGGGTTGTTATTGATATTAGGAATAGTATTGTTACATCTTATTGATCTGCAGTTTGTTTAAAATGCCGTCAACTACTTGTGGCAGATCGTTTATGGCACGTTCGGGGTTGGTAACTTCGCCAACGCCATACCCACGCCAAATTACCTTATGGGTAGTGCGATCAATAATATCTAATATTAGCGTACCCTCTTTATAAGGTACATGATAAATTTCCTCGCCCAGGTATACCGGGTATGCACCGCGCCAGCCATAATAAAAAGCACGCCCGCCACGATAATAACCATACCGTGGATAAAAACCACCGTAATTATAACTATATACCGGCTCGTTATAGGTTTTCATCCTGTTATCAACCACAATGGTATAACGTATCAGCAAATCGGGACGGTTGGCTTTCAGGCGTAAACCTTTACTCTCCAGATCGGCCGTAGCCTGGTCTTTGATCTTTTGGTCGGCCAGGTCATTGTCGAAATAAGGGTTTTTGGTATTATTTATTGGGGGCAACCAGGCAAAGGTACTATATCTGCTTACCTTGCTGGCGTTGCCAACCGAGTAATAAGTGTAGCTTGAACAAGCTACGAAAAAGAGGGTTACTATAGTTAACAGCCCTCCGGTGATCCATTTTTTCATATCCTCCACTCCTCTCTAAAAATCTAATACTTAGATTAAACAAGAAGCAGAAGGTTTAGTTTCTAAAGACCAAAGCATAAAGCTTTTAGCTTACGACAAGTACTTCCCAACAATAGGCATCCTGCGCCCCATGCCAAATGCCTTTGGCGATACCCGCAAAATAGGCGGCGTTTGGTAACGTTTATGTTCGGCCATATTTACCAGCTTAATTACACGCTGCACAACAGCTTCATCATAACCTTTTTCAATAATTTGCGATGACGACAACCTGTTTTCAAGATACTCCTTCAATACCTTGTCCAGTATATCATATTCAGGCAGCGAATCGCTATCTTTTTGATCGGGCCTTAACTCGGCCGATGGTGGTTTTATTATGGAGTTTACCGGGATGATCTCTTTATCGCGGTTAATATAATTAGCCATCTGGTATACCTGTGTTTTATAAACATCGCCTAAAACGGATATCCCGCCGCACATATCGCCATATAGGGTGCCATACCCCACGGCTGCTTCACTTTTGTTTGATGTATTCAACAGGATATAGCCAAACTTATTACACATAGCCATCAGCACCACTGCCCTGCTGCGCGATTGGATATTCTCTTCGGCGATGTTAAATGGCAGCCCCTGAAATTGCGGTTGCAGGGCCGATTCAAATGCATCGGTAATTTGACGGATAGGAACGGTCTCTGATTTACACCCCAGGTTACGCACCAGTATCTCGGCATCGGTAATAGAGTGATCTGTTGAATAGCGCGATGGCAGTAACACCGCCATCACATTTTGCGGGCCCAGGGCCGCGGCGGCCAGCGCACATACCACAGCCGAATCGATCCCCCCGGATAAGCCCAGGATAGCGCTTTTAAAGCCCGATTTATAAAAGTAATCGCGGATACCTAATATCAAGCCATCGTGTATCTGTTCAATATCGCTTTGGCGGGTGGCACGCATGGTGGTCGGCTGCAACAGCTCAACCCCGGCCTTATCCTTCAGGTTGTAATAAGTAATGGCTTCCTCAAAATAAGGTAGCTCATCTACCACATCTCCTTTATTATCAAACACCAGCGATCCGCCGTCAAAGATCAGCTCGGTATGCGCCCCTACATGGTTCACATAAAACAGTGGCAAATTATAGCGGCGGGCATTGTCGCCCAATATAGCAATACGCTCCTCATCGTGGTTGTAAGCAAACGGCGATGCAGCGATATTGATCATCACATCCGGATTTTCCTTTATCAGTTCGTCCATTGGCCGGGTAATGTATAGCGGGTTTTCAATAGTGTTCCATAAGTCTTCGCAAATAGTGAGCGCAATACGGTGCCCCTTAAAATCTATACATTTAAACGAGGTGGACGGCTCGAAATAGCGGTATTCATCAAACACATCATAGTTGGGCAGCAGCGCCTTGTTTACCACGGCACTTATCTTGCCGTCGGCAATAAAATAGGCTGAATTGTTCAGGTCTTTTCCTTCAATCTTATTGTTTTCAGTCGGGATACCAATAATACAGGCAATATCGGTACACTCGGCAGCAATTTTAAGTGCGGCGTCTTCCCCGGCTTTAATGTAATCCTTAAATTCAAGAAAATCACGCGAAGGGTATCCGCATACACATAATTCGGCAAACACAACCAGGTCGGCGCCCTCTTGTCTTGCTTTTTTTATACTATCAATAATTTTGGCCGTGTTCGATTCAAAATTGCCAATATGGTAGTTCAGTTGCGCTAATGCTATTTTCATATTTGGTTTGATGGATATTTGGAACTGCACAAAATACAGTCCAAAAACTATAAATTTGCCGAAAGCATTGATATGATACCGGCTAAAAACAAAGCAAAGCAAATTTACTTAATTTTCATAACCGGCATCCTGCTGGCATCCTGTACAAATCATAAAAAAATTGACGTAAGTAATATACAGCTTGAGGTTAAGATAGACCGCTTTGACCACGACCTGGACCAGATGCGCCAAAAACCAATGGCTGCGCAGGCGCTTTTCCTTCAACGTAAATATGGCGCTTTTTATCAGGACTTTATTGAACGCATTTTACCTATGGGTAGTATCCGCGATTCATCATATTTTAAAACGCTGCGCGGTATGCTGGCCAACAAGGCCTATAAAGATGTAAAACACGATGTAGATTCCGTTTACCCTAACCTTGATAAGCAGGAAGCCGAATTAACCGACGCTTTTAAACATATCAAATATTATTTCCCTAAAAAACAGCTGCCAAAAATATATGCCTATATATCTGGCTTCCAGGCGCAAACAAGTATTGGCGATGGCTATTTTGCTATCGGTCTGGATATGTTTTTAGGTGAAAATTCCCGCTTTTACCCCGCATTGATACAAATTGTACCGCATTATGTATCGCGCAGGTTTACACCCGATAATATTACACCACGGGTGGTTGAAGGCATTGCCCGCGAGGATATGTTCCCCGAACCGGATAAAGATAAAAACCTGCTGGATAAGATGATATACGCCGGCAAGATCATGTACTTTATGGATCAGATCATCCCGGACGTGCCCGATAGTACAAAAATTGGCTTTACCAATGCACAAATGAAATGGTGCGACCAATACAAGGCTGATATATGGGGTTACTTTTTAGAAGAAAACCTGTTGTATAATTCGGATGAGATAAAAATTCAAAAGTTTTTGGGCGAAGCGCCATTCACACCGGGTTTAGGTGAAAATAACGAATCGGCCCCAAAATTAGGTGTATGGACCGGTTGGCAAATAGTACGCGCCTATATGGACAAGAACCCCAATATTACCCTGCCCCAATTAATGGCAACCGATGATGCGCAGAAGATACTGAACGGATCGAAATACCGGCCGAAATGATGTTCATTTTTTGAAGACGCGAATACGCATACTTTCCTGACAATAAACAATTTCATTTAAGGTAATTTGTATAGCGATAATAATGTTATATTGCTTTAATTATTACCTAACCTATGGCCACTAAAAAAACAACCTTCATTTTATTATGCCTCATACTGGCATTTGCTAAACCTATTCTTGCCCAGCAAACTGAATTTTTAAATAACCTGCAACAATACGGAGCGGCCATGCCGCAGGAAAAAGTATACCTGCACTTAGATAAACCCCATTACCTTACCGGCGATGATATTTGGCTTAAGGGTTATGTTACCTTTGGCGTTCAAAATCAGTTATCGGCCTTAAGCAAAATACTATATATCGATCTGATCGATCCATCTAACAAAGTAATAAACCAAACCAAACTGCTGATACTGCACGGTGTGACCATTGGCGATTTACACCTGGTTGATACCTTAAAACAAGGCACCTACCATTTGCGTGCTTACACCAACTGGATGCGTAACCTGCCTGAGGAAACTTTTTTTAATAAAGAATTTACCATTGGCCGTGTACAGGATGCTACCGGTACGGCACAAAATAAACCTGCCGGTACTAACGGCACTAAACAGGCAAAAAGCAACAGCATTAGTTTTATGCCCGAAGGCGGTAACATGGTGGCGGGACTGCAAAGTCGGGTAGCATTTAAAATGTTGCAACCAGATGGTTTTGCAGCCGGTGGAAGTGGTTATGTTACCGATGATACGGGCGAAAAACTGGCGGAATTTACCGCAGGTTATGCAGGCATGGGCAGTTTTTTCCTGACACCGCAAGCTGGCAAGGCCTACAAAGCTGTAGTGACCTATACCAACGGAACAACCCAAACTACTAACCTGCCTGCCGCACTACCCGAAGGTTTTGTTTTAACGCTGTTGCCCCACCTGCCGGTGAATGTATTGCTGGCTATAAAGACCAGTCCGGCGTTGGTGAAAAACCAAAATGTAACCATACTGGTGCAAAAGCAGGGTAAAGTTATTTATGCAGGGCAAAAAGTTATTAATGCGCCTGAATCGTTAACCCGGCTGCCGCTGGATAAGTTCCCGTCGGGGATAATACAGGTAACCTTGTTTAACGAAAATATGCAGCCACTATGCGAGCGACTGTTCTTTAACCTGAACCCACATACCGCACTACCGCTTACTGCCAGTTTAGATAATCAGCAATATAAGAACCGTCAGCAAGTTATGGTAACCCTTAAAGCCGGCGAGGATGCCGATAGCCTGCGTAACGGTACTTTTTCGGCAGCAGTAGTTAACCTAGGCGGCTTGCCGCAGCTTAAAACTAACCAATCAGGCATTTTACCGGGATTATTGTTAACCCCCGAATTGAAAGGTTATGTAGAAAACCCCGATCATTATTTTGAGGTGTTTGATAACGACCGCATGACCGAACTGGACAACCTTATCTTGTGCCAGGGCTGGCGGCGCATTGTGTGGGAAGATGTAAAAGCCGGAAAAATGCCTATGGTTAATTTCCAGCCCGAAAAATCGTTTACCATTAGCGGTACGGTAACTTCACGTAACGGTACACCCGCAGCAAATGTGAAAGTATCGTTGCTTTCGGTCAAATCGTACATGGGTATTGACACGGTTACCGATGCTAAGGGGCGTTATGTGTTTAATAACTTGTTGCTGAACGAGAATAACCGCTTCTCGGTAACCGTGCACGATGATAAGCGCAACCTAATTTTAAAAGTTGATCCTCAGCCCGGGGTAAGCAGCTATACACCTTTGAATAACGGGCAACCTATAGATGACGCTACCTACCAGGCGTATCTGAAAACTGCTTACAAACAATTGCCCGATTCGGTAAAACAGCGGTTAGGCGCAATCAATTTAAAGGAAGTTAACATCACCACTACCCGATCAAAAAGCAAAATGGTGCCTGCTTTTTCGGCCAACCGCAATGGTGCGGGTAATGCCGACGAGATTTTCCTGGCCGATGAGATGAAATACAGCATGACGCTGAAACAGTTTTTACAGGGCAGGGCTATGGGAGTTAAGTTTATTGATGATAGCGCGTTTGTTAACCGTGCAGATAATTTTTTAACGGGACAGAACGCGCCTAAACCAATGACGATAATGCTGGACGGTGTGGAATTACACTCAGATGGTGATGCTCCATTAAACTGGATACCTGTTGAAGATGTAGCGAGTATTGAAATACTGCGCACTGCCGCTACCAGTGCTTTATACGGTGGTAACAATGGGGTTATTATTATCACTACAAAAACCGGCAAGAGTGAGCTGCATTACCCTTCAAAACCATCGCCGGGGACTGTACCGTTAATTATAACCGGCTACCACGCTATCAGGGAATTTTACGCCCCCAACTATACTGTAAACCCGAGCGCTATACCCGACCATCGTACTACTATATATTGGAAACCGGATATTGTTACCGATAAAGCCGGAAACGCCACCTTTAAGTTTTATACCACTGATGATAAAGGGACTTATCAAATAACTATTGAGGGCATTACGGCCGATGGCCGCCCCGCCCATGTGGTAAAGAGTTTTACCGTGGAGTAATAAATGACACATTAAAAAGCTACATAACAAAAAAAGAGCGGCCGGAAAACCTGGCCGCTCTTTTTATATGCTAATCGCTTCTGCTTATTTCATTATGGCAAATACCGTTCTAAGCGATAAAATAACTGCAACAACCATGATCAGGTTTGAAACAGCGCTTAGTGTAGCCGAATCACCGGCGAAACGCAGATATACACCTACCAAGCCTATAACTGTGGCAATAACTAACATTACATAATGGTGTGTTGCATTTGCGTTTTCTGCTGTGTTCATTTTATTGATGTTTTGTTTGTGCAAAAATATAAATGTTTATGAAAATAGTGTAAGCAATTTCATATTTTATGTAGTCGCTTCGGCCTTATTTTGCTTTTTCCTTTTGTAAATAACTATACCTATCCAAATCAGTGCGCCAATTAACAGGAACACCCATAAATTAAGCAAACCAACTATCATGGCCGAGAAGTAATGCCAGCCATTGGAAAATGCCATGCCCACCCGCGTGCCCAGGGGTGTGTTGTAATGCGACAGGTCATCGCTCAATACAATTTCCTTTGCTATTGTATTGTTTTGGTAAAGGTTCAAATTCAGCACACTAAATTTCGCAGCTTCATCGGTACGCATGTTGCTTATCTTACGGTCTACCACATCATCTTTTAGTTGTAAGATGCTATCCGCGCCACGCTGGGTTAATTTAATGTGCCTCCTCTGGTTGACTGAGGCTATCCGGTTTTGCGACTTCAATTTTTCCGAAAGGTAATCCAGCGAACGGTCTTCCACCTCCATCTTTCTATTATCCACATAAGCGCCCATTTGGGCTATCGAATCCATCAGGACCTCTACGTATTCTACCGGCACTTTTATGGTCATATCGGCCGTGCTGTTGTAAACGGTTAGTTTCTTTACCGAATCGTTAGGCATATCTATACTTTGCTGGCTTATGATATTCGAATGCATATCGTGATGCATCACCATACCCCCACAAAGTGTAGTTAGCTTTGATATCTGTTGGGTGGCCTGCCTTACGTCTTTTACTTTAAACCGTATTTCTCCGGTTTTTACCAGCTTGGTATTTTCAGCAGAATCCATTTGTGCAGCAGCCCGCTTCGCACTATCAGCGCTTGAAGATGATCCTGAGCCTTTGCATGCGGCAAGCAGTACGGTGCCGGCCAGCAGCGCCATTAAAATTTTTGTTTTCATGATGTTAATTTTTAGTGGTTTCTAAGTCACCCTTTCAATATACCGGCCGGCTTTATTCAGAGGATGTGGTTGCTTTTTTTAATTGATACATGCCAAGGCATAATAGTAACCCTACCCTATTGTAAAATATGTTGTTACAATGTTTGACTGCTGGTTTTAAGTTGCAGTTTTCAAGAACCATTAACATCTATCGTGGTTATACTATAAATTCACTATAAACCGCAACATTATGGCAGGCCCCTTAAAAGTTACCGTTACTAAAAATATTAATGCCCCTGTAGCCAGCGTATGGCAGGCATTTACCGATCCGGATATGATCAAACAATACCTGTTTGGAACTACTGTAACATCCGACTGGAAACTGGGCAGCAGCATTACTTATACCGGCGAATGGGAAGGTAAAAGCTATGAAGATAAGGGCCAGATTATGGATGTGATCCCTTTTAAACGCCTGCACACTACCTATTGGAGCAGCATGAGCGGCAAAGCCGATAAACCTGAAAACTACGTAGACGTATTTTATGAAGTTGAGCCCAATGGCGATGGTAGTAAAGTTACCATTACCCAGGAGGGAATAGAGAACGAAGATGGAGTTGAACACATGAAGAAAAACTGGGGTATGGTGCTGGATGCGATGAAGAAACTGCTGGAAGCGTAAACCAGTAGCAACGGGATGCATACCAGTAACACATCCCGTTGTAGTTATTACGGATGATACGTCATTGCCGCATGCTTCAGTACATCAGCTTTGTAAAACAGCACATCTTTAAATTGCCCGTTAATATGCCCCTCGGCCTGATCGGTAAAGTTTTTCGATTGCGGATCGAACGATTGCCCGCCGGTCATAATACTTTTAGCTTTTATCTTCGGCCCAAACTCTACAGCCGCAATAAAACTATTGCCGCTGTAGCCATAGCGCTTTTTGGTGCCATTCATTGGTCGGCTCACAAATGATGGCAGTTGCCCGAATAATGATGATACCTGCCCTACCGGGATGCTCGGCGCGTTATCATCAAATACACCATTTGCCGGTCGCTGGTAGCGGTTAATATCGCCCCATTGTACTTTCCAGTCGCCGTAACGGCTTTGCAGGCTGTGGATAGTATTAGTTAATTCATTTAAAAATTGAGCAGACCGGGCATTGGCCAGCATGGCCTCTGTACGTTTGGTTTGATAAGTGCCCTCCTCTGACGATCTGGCCCGTGGCAGCAATTGCATCATGCGCGTGCCCCACTCAAATGCTATGGTAGTAGCTACCGAATTTACCGCAGACCGTCTGTCCCATTGCTGTAATACTTGTATAGGTTCCTTAAGCGATGTTCTAATGCTATCCGGAGCATCGGCGTAAGCTTTAAATAACGGCGGCAGCATCACATCAAAGGCCGTCAGGTATTTATCGTAGCCCTTCTTTATTAGATCATCCATGGTCATGTTTTTAGCACCATTGAATAATTTAACAGCATTGACACCCCGATAATTCTGCCCGTCGGGCGCCATATAGGCCGGGTATTTCGTTTTATCAGGACTTGCCGTGCCTGATGAAGTAAACGGGGTAGAATTACAGTTCTCTATCCATCCGGTTGATGGATTATATACATGTACTATTTCATCCTGCTTGTGCAGGCCCTGCCATTCGGTAGTTGGGGTAGTGCCGTCTACGGGCTGTGTCCAATCCAGTTTAGGATCGCGTTTTGGCGTAAAGTTGCCGTACCAGAAAGCGATGTTGCCTTGGTCATCAGCATATACCGTATTATTGGTGGCATTATGCCCAATATCCATGGCTTTTTTATACTCAGCAAAAGTATTGGCTTTAGTGATCAACCATGACTCCAGTAAGGCCGGATACGATCGGTTATCGTTCCTCAGCGAAAGCCATTTACCATTGCGCGCACCCAGTACCGGGCCATGGTGTGTGTAATAACCCGTGAAGGTTTTTGAGACCACTTTATCACCCTCCTTAACATTTATGTTCAGTTTGCGTTCGGTTACCGGTTTTTGCTGGCCGTTATACTCGTAATACCATTTGCCGTCCTTCTTAGTTACTTTTTCGGCATACAGATCACCTACATCGGCGTTACTGCTGGTGTGCATCCAGCCGCAGTGCTGGTTAAAGCCCTGGTAAACAAAAAACTGGCCCCAGGTTACCGCGCCATAAACGTTTAAACCTTCATTACTAACCAGTTGCACTTCGCTGCGGAAATAGAACGGCACATGCGGGTTGATATATAGCATGGCATGCCCCGAAGCCGTTAACTTAGGCGATAAGGCAAACCCGTTCGATCCGATCTCCCGCTCGTCCAGTTCTTCCTGCAAAGTTTTGGGCTGCTTTAGCTTACCCAAATCTATCCCCGGCTGACCGTAAAAGCGGGCTGTCTCACTTAAGCCTAACCCGCCGGTAACGGTAGCCGATACGCTGCCATCGGTAAACATCAGCGCGTACCAGGGCTCAAAGTGTTTAAACACCAGCGGCTTAACATCGGGATGTTTATACAGGTAATAATTGATACCATCGGCAAAGGCATCCATCAGTTTTTTAAACCATGGCGGACTGGCTTTGTAATCTTTTATCGCGTCGGCGCTGTCGGCAATCATTTGCAACTGCACATCGGTATAGAGATTGCTTTCGCCGTCAACCTCGGCCTGGCGGCCTATCTGATAAAGATAATTACGTTCAATACCCTTAAAGTTATCCTCGCATTGGCTGTACATCAGCCCAAAAACTACCTGCGCATCGGTCTGCGCATAAATATGCGGCACGCCCCAGTTGTCGCGAATTATAGTTACTGCTTTTGCCTGCTGTTTGTAACGGCTAATTTCCTGCGGGGTAAATTTTTGTGCCGACACCATTAACGGCAACACAGCATATATCAGGAGTAATATTTTTTTCATGCGATGGGATTACAGAAACGAAATTTAGGTATTTGCCCTCATCAAACACTCAAGGTCACAAACATTTTTCACAAGTGTTTCACAGCACCGTGAAGCAAGTGTAAACTACGGCAGTTTAAACATTATGTTTTTTCTTCCCGATAGCGGAGCTGCTTCACTTTACATGCGAGGTCCTGAAACAAGTTCGGGATGACGTTGTGTGAAGAGTTCTACTAATCTTTTATCACAAACTCATCTGCATCGCGCAAAAACGGCATGGCACGGCGTACCCGTGTTAATTCATCGGGGTTAATAGTGAAGGTGTATACATCTTCCTCGTCGCGTTTGTAATAAACCACATCGCCGTTGGGGCTAATACAGGTACTATCACCCGAATGGTAAACCTCGTTACCATCGTGGCCTACACGGTTCAAGCCTATCACATAACTTTGGTTCTCCACAGCGCGGGCCGGTATCAGGGTGCGCCAATGCAAGGCGCGTTTCTCGGGCCAGTTGGCTACAATGATCAGCATATCGTATTGCTCTTTCACATTACGCAGCCACACGGGGAAACGGAGGTCGTAACATATCATCGGGCAAATTTTCCAGCCTTTTAACTCTACTACCAGTTTTTTAGTTCCGGCAGTGTAGGTCAGGTGCTCTTTACCCATGGCAAACAGGTGGCGTTTATCATAATGCTCATAAGTACCGTCGGCGCGCATCCAAATCAGGCGGTTATAGTATTTGTTATTTTCTTTAATAATCAGGCTGCCGGTAATGGTGCAATTGTATTTTTCGGCAGTTGCTTTCATCCATTGCATGGTTTTACCACCCATGGGTTCGCCCAGGCGTTCGGCATCCATAGTAAAACCGGTGTTAAACATTTCCGGCAGAATAATGAGGTCAGTTTTTTCGCGTATGCCGCCCAATCGCAACGTAATGTTTTGCAGGTTCTTATCAATATTTTCCCAAAAAAGATAGCCTTGATAAGTAGTGATCTTTAAGTTTTCCATCGGTTGATTTTTTAGGCCCGGCTTATATGTTTTACGGTAAAAGCTTCGTATATGTTTTAAATCTTTATCAATCTTTCAACGGCTTTATCCAGCGTTTCTTGCCTTTTGGCGAAACAAAATCTTAAAATATGATGATCTGTCGCCTTACTATAGAAAGCTGAAACCGGTATAGATGCCACCCCAAATTCCCTGGTGATACGTATAGCCAGGTCGGCATCCTTTTCATCCGTAATATCCTGATAACTTACACATTGAAAGTACGATCCCTGGCAGGGCAGCAGCTTAAAACGACTGTTTTTCAACCCATTCCTAAAGTAATCGCGCTTTTGCTGAAAGAATGCCGGCAAACCCGCATAAACGTTTTCATCCTTCAGGTATTCGGCAATAGCTGCTTGCATGGGCGTATTAACGCTGAACACCAAAAACTGGTGTACTTTTCTAAACTCCTGCATCAGGTTGGCCGGGGCCAGGCAATAGCCAATTTTCCAGCCGGTACTGTGGAACAATTTACCAAACGACACGGCTATAAAACTGCGCTTGCGCAATTCGGGGTAGCGGGCCATGCTTTGGTGTTCCTGCCCGTCGTAAACCAGATGTTCGTACACCTCATCACTTAGTATAAAGATATCCTGGCCTTTTACAATGGCTATCAATTCATCAATATCGGTTTTGCTTAAAATACTGCCGGTTGGGTTTTGCGGCGAGTTGAGGATGATCATCCGGGTTTTACTGGTGATCAACCGTTTAACCATATCCCATGGGATGCGGTAATCGGGCGGTTCCAGTTCCAGCGATTTAACAATGCCGCCCATTAGTTTGATAGCCGAGGCATAACTATCATAAGCCGGCTCAAAAATGATCACCTCATCGTTAGGGTGTATCACAGCGCTAATAGCCGTAAAAATAGCCTGCGTACCACCGGCAGTAACGGTTATTTCGGTATCCGGGTTATAAGTAGCGCCATATAGCTTTTCCGTTTTTATGCTAATCTGCTCGCGCAGGATCATCAATCCGGCCATGGGGGCATATTGGTTAAAACCATCTTTCATAGCCCGGGTTACCAGATCAACTAATTCGGGCGGGCAATCGTAATCCGGGAAACCTTGCGACAGGTTAATAGCGCCGGTTTCAGCCGCAAGGGCCGACATCACAGTAAAAATAGTAGTGCCCGTTTGGGGCAGTTTAGAAGTAACAGGTATCATGCAGGGTCTAAAATAAGGATTTTTTATTTTACCCATTTAGCATCGTCGGTCAGCCATGCGTAAAACCAACGTAAGCGCCCTGATACTCTTGCACTTCATTAGCAAAAATATTTAACTTAGCCCCTTATGAAACCCCTTAGATACATCGCCGTAGTTTTTATAATTTACTTAGTAGCTGGCTGCAATGGCAGCAAAGTGCCTGTGGTAGGTTTTGTTGATGCTTTTGAAGATGCTACCGTTGGGCAAGCCCGCGTTGGCTTTACCGACGCGCTTAAAAAAGGCGGCTACAGCGAAGCTGAGCATACCGTTAAAATTGAATACCGCAACGGCCAGGGCAGCATTCCTACCGTAGTACAAATTGCCAATTATTTTATTAATAAACCGGTTGATATACTGGCCACTAATACCACGCTTTCAACTTTAGCCTGTGTGCAAAAAACCAAAACCATCCCAATTTTTGCAATGGTATCGCCAACGCCCGAGCGTATGAAAGTACTGGATAACTATGGCCGTAACCCGCCCAACCTGTTTGGCGCTGTAGAAGACTTGAAATATATTGATACCTCGTTTAAACTGATACCGCAATTGCTGAAACCTAAAATGGGCAAGCTGACGGTCGGCGTTATATATAACGAATCGGAGCCGCAATCGAAAGACGCGCTGGAAGTAATAAAGAAACAGGCCGCGGCATCAAATGTTGACCTGGTTATTGCACCGGTATATACCTCGGCCGATGCGCAGTTGGTTACCCAATCTATATTGAATAAGAACATCGACGCCTTTTTTGCCTTGCCCGATAATATTGTTTTTGCCTCTTTTGAAACTATTTTGAAAGGCTGCGATGCGAAATTTGTCCCCATTTTTACCAGCGAGGCCGGTTTGGTTAAGCGCGGCGCGGTGGTTGCCTTTGGTGCCGATATGTACCAGTGGGGCTACCAGGCGGGCGAACAGGCCGTGCAATACCTGAAAACCCGCGATACTACCGGCCTGCACCCTACTATGGTGAAAGTTAGGCGCCGCGTATACAACCCAGCTATGGTGGCCAAATATCATATTACTGTGCCCACAAACTTCCAGGCTGTAAAATAATGGAATTTTACCTCACCGCGTTATTATTAGGCTTGTGTTTCGGCACCCTTGCGCTGGGGATATTTATTTCCATGAAAATATTTAACATCCCTGATATTACTACCGATGGGAGTTACACCCTGGGCGGCGCAGTTACTGCTGTGTTAATGGCACAACATCAACCAGCCTACATTATATTACCCGCCGTAATTATTGCCGGTGCACTGGCAGGAGCTTTAACGGGACTGATACACACTAAATTGAAAATTAATGCACTGTTGGCGGGCATTTTGGTAATGACAGCGTTATACTCTGTCAACCTAACCATTATGGGGCGATCAAATTTGCCGTTGATAAACCTGCCGTCGTTATTTACTTTGATCAATTTCAGTTCAGATCCTAACCATAACGCGTTGTGGATATTACTCCTATTTGTGGTTTTAGTTACTTTATTTATTGGCTACGTACTGAAAACCGATTTTGGCATAGCCATGCGCGCCACGGGCAATAGCGAAAGTATGATCCGCGCGCTGGGGGTAAATACAGACCGGATGAAAGTTATAGGTTTGGCGCTGGCTAACGCGCTGACGGCAGTAAGTGGTTACCTGATTACCCAATACCAGGGCTTTGCCGACATCAGCATGGGGATTGGTGTGGTCATAACGGGTTTAGGCTCGGTTATTATTGCCGAAACTATGATCAATTGGTTGCATATTACCTCTGTTTGGGCCAGTTTGGCCTGGGTGCTGGGCGGCGCTATTGTTTTTCAATTAGTATTGGCCTTTACACTAAGCGCCGGTGTTGATGCTAACCTGCTGAAGCTGGTTACCGCCGCATTTGTGCTGTTAATTGTAGGTTTACCACGTTTAACCCGGAGGGCCGCATGATACAATTGACCGACCTCCACAAAACCTTTAACAAAGGTCAGCCTAACCAGGTACATGCCATTAGCGGCGTCAATCTGACTATTGCCAGTGGCGAGTATGTTATTATTGTAGGGTCGAATGGCTCGGGTAAGTCAACCTTATTAAATTTAGTATCGGGTAGTATTTTACCTACAAGTGGCATCATTAGTATTGATGGCACTAATGTTACCAAACTGGCCGAATACAACCGCAGTAAATGGATAGCCCGGGTGTTTCAAAACCCGCTAAGCGGCACCGCTCCTGATCTAAGCATACTGGATAATTTCCGTTTGGCCGCATTACGCACTAAGCCCAAAGGTTTTGGCATTGGCGTTACCGAAGCTTTTAAAAAGCAGGTAAAAGAAAAGATCAGCCTGTTGAACATGGGCCTTGAAAACAAAACCGAACAGCTGATGGGCACCCTCTCTGGCGGGCAGCGGCAGGCCCTTACTTTGCTGATGAGCGTAATGGACGATTGCAAAATACTTTTGCTGGATGAGCCATCGGCAGCATTAGACCCGCGATCGGCACAGGTGGTGATGCAAACGGCCGATACGTTAATTAAAGACTTCAACCTGACCGCAATTCTGGTCACCCATAACCTTAAGGATGCTTTTACTTACGGCAACCGCATCATCCAAATGAGTGAAGGTGTTGTTTTGCACGACCTGAGTTCGGAAAAGAAAGCAGCCTTATCGCAGAATGACCTGTTTGAGTGGTTCTCTTAAAGCGAAAAGCTGAAAGCATAGAGCTAAAAGCTATAAATATGCTGCTTTAGGCTTTTTGCCTTCTGCTTTCCGCCTATTGGCAAAGTAATTGTATAGGTATGCGTACCATGAAGAACATCACTTTTAACGATATAAAAGATGCCTACCAGTTAGTGCAGGGCGCTAAAATAAAAGGCAAAACGCAGGACGAACTTTTTGAATTAGGCGAATACGACGCTAATAAACGCGGCTACGTTGTTTATCCTTTTGAGGATGGCATGATCTATACCGATTTTAAAATGATCATCACCGAAAAGGAACTGATGAATAACTATATGATAGAGCCGGTACAGACCAGCCCATTCCAGAAGGCAGCATAAATGAATGTGCAGATGCGTGTATATGCAAATGTGCAGATGAAATTATCTCGATTTTTAGTACCCTGACAATTAATCATTTGCATATCTGCACATCTGCATATTTGCACATTGAATAGTTTTTGCATAAAAACTATTCCCCGCGCGGGCTTTTTTGCTATATTTGCCCCGGGTAAGTCTTTTACGACCAGCTCCTTTTGAACTCCCCCAGGGTGGGAACACAGCAAGGGTAGAAGGTTGAGCGGTGCGATAAAAGTAGCTTACCCATTTTTTATGGAATTAACTCCCGAAAGGGACAAAAATAATATAGCAAAGCCTTCAGTAATTGAAGGCTTTGCTGTTTTCATTACATTTGCTTTATGCTGGATATATTAATCATCGGTGGTGGCCCTATTGGCCTGGCTTGCGGATTGACCGCGCAAAAAGCGGGATTGAGCTTTATTATTGTAGAGAAAGGCTGTCTGGTCAACTCGCTATACAATTATCCGGCTACCATGACCTTTTTTTCTACTTCCGAGAAACTGGAGATTGGCGGCGTACCCTTTATAACTATTAACAAACGCCCTAACCGTACCGAAGCGCTTGAATATTACCGTCGCGTAGCCTTCTCTTATAACCTGCCTGTTAATTTGTTTGAGGAAGTGATTAAGATGGAGCACAAAGGCAGGCATTATGATATTACCACATCTAAAGCCACCTATCAGGCTAAAAATGTAATTATATCTACCGGGTTTTATGATATCCCGGTAACAATGGATATCCCCGGTGAAGACCTACCTAAGGTGAAGCATTACTACCAGGACCCGCATTATTACGCATTACAAAAAGTGCTGGTAGTTGGTTCCAGCAATTCGGCTATTGATGTAGCGCTGGAAACTTACCGTAAAGGCGCCGAAGTGACGCTGGTGATACGCAGCGATGAGGTGAGTAAGCGTGTTAAATATTGGGTGCGCCCTGATATTTTAAACCGGATAAAAGAAGGCAGTATTAAAGCCTATTTTAATTCGAGCGTGGTTGCTATACGCCCGCATGAAGTTGAGATTAAAACCCCTGATGGTAATATTACCCTTGCCAATGATTTTGTAATGGCTATGACGGGTTATAAACCGAATTTCCAGTTTCTGCATAACCTGGGAATAAGTCTGTCTGAAGATCAAAAGTTCATCCCCCATTATAATCCTGAAACGATGGAAACCAATCGGAAAGGCGTTTACCTGGCTGGTGTTGTTTGCGGGGGCATGGATACGCATCTGTGGTTCATCGAGAATTCGCGCGTACATGCGGATATGATCATCAACAATATTGTACAAAAGCAATAATTATCTGTCAAACGTCATTCAGATTTTTCGGGGTATTTGGCAAGGGAGATGCCGAAGCAAGTCGGGCATAAGGTAGGTAGCTGATTATACCTTAGTAATTAACCCGTTAACGGTTTCTATCAATTGCGACAGGTCGAACGGTTTAGAGATCACAGCATCACAGCCGTATTTAGCATAATCAATACTAAGGTTAATATAAGCGGAGAAAATAATAACTGGGATGTGTTTAAATTTAGGGTGCGATTTCAACTCGTGGCAAATTTCGCCGCCGTTGGCATTGTTTAGGCGATAATCTAAAATAATCAGGTCGGGGTTGTAGGCTTCGGTTACTGCTATAATACCCTCACTGTTTGATGTGGCATGCACGTCAAAATTTTCGTAGGCCAAAACCTCGTTTACAACCTCTAATATGTCCTGGTTATCGTCCAGTACCAAAATACGTTTTAACATTTATTGCAATGGCCTACAGGCAGGTGTTGAATGATTATTTGCTATTTGAAGTATCGGAAAACTGCGTTAATATATTTAACCGTGTAGTTTAAAATGCAACGCAATAATAATTATAATTTTATTATCATGCAATTTCAAGTTAAAATAATTTATTTTATTAACTTATAATAAAAACTCGTGTAATAATATACAATATAATATCGGGATAGCATAAACAAGGCTGAAATGGTTAATGCTATATTGAAGGAGGTACAATTAATTATTAAGCTGCCAGTTGATGCTCAATTTTTTTCATAAGGAAGTCCAGATCGAATGGTTTGGGTAGAAAATCGTTGGGCGCACCTTCTCTGTTTAACCACGATGCATCATTCTCTGAGGCAGAGATAAGGATAATAGGAATATTACCGCTGTTTTCAACCGATTTAATATCACGGCATATTGTCCGGCCATCCATTCCGGCCAGCATAATATCCATTAAAATTAAATCGGGGTGATATTCATTAATACGATCAAATATTTTGTCGCCACGGGATAGCGTACTTACTTTGTAGCCATAATAGGAAAGCACTTCGCCAAGCATCTCCAGAATACCCGGATCATCATCCACCACTAATATCCTTTTTTCCTTTTCCATGATACTGAACTGCTTGCAATAGGCATGCCAAATAATAGCATTTTTACGCGATAGCAGGGGTGTACCTATAAAATGGCCTATTTATTACTACAACCTATTGTTATAAAATATATTGCATTATTATAAACACATATTATGCAGCATTTTTACCACATCATATTAATTTTCAATGCATCCCGTTTTTTAGGGCAATAAATTTTTATTCTGCATAAAATTTATAGTATAAAAAAACGTTTGATAGTTAAATTTTAACGGTAAATGTATATTTGCCAAGCCTCAATCACCTATTTAAATATACCTTATGTTTTTCCAACTGCCGGAAGAAGAAGTAACCAAAGTATTTGGCCGTAATCTTAAAAAACTACGCCTGCAACGAAAATTATCGATGGATAAATTAGCCCGTATGGCCGATATGGAACTTTCGCAAATATACCGTATTGAGAATGGTCGGGTAAATGCCAAACTAACAACTATTGCAGCCTTGGGTAAAGCCCTGGATATTGACCCCAATGAATTACTTAAGATACCAAACCTACCTCACGATTAACGGGCTACGCTGTTGGTATAAATTTATGGGTAAGCGCAATTAGATCGCTTAGTTCAAAAGGCTTTTCAAGATAGGCATCGGCACCGCTTTGTTTGGCTATTTTGCCAATATTGGGCACAGTAGAAATTAATACCACCGGTAAATGCCGTAAGTGTGGGCTGGTTTTAATGTGTTTGCAAATATCACTGCCTCTTTTTACCGGTAAATACTCATCAATAAATACCAGGTCGGGCTTTATGTCGCCAAGTTCAGATTCAATACTCCCGTCTTTACAAGGGATCAGCTCGTGTCCATCGCTGGTTAATACATAATCCACCACATCCATAATATCTGGATTATCCTCAATTACAACGATTTTCACTCAGGTAAATATTTATTATTAGTTAATAGATGTGATGTTATCAAAGATAACTGTTTAAATTAGAATACGAAATTTTCTTAATATTAAATTAGATCTTCTAAAATTACCTTGTACGAAAATACCGTGCATAATGTTGCACTTGCATTATAATCTGCAGATATTAGTACCGCAATTGTAAATACTGTTTTTATGAGCGATACAGCAAATGGTTATGTTCAATCGTCGACAGATAGCCAGGGTGTTACTACTATTATATTTTTTCATCCTGCGCAAAACTCGTTACCGGCCAATTTGCTGCGCCAATTAACCAACGCAATACAAACAGCAGGCGATGATAACGCTACCCGCGTTATTTTGCTAAAAAGCGCGGGCGACCGCACATTTTGCGCCGGTGCTAGCTTTGATGAACTACTGCAATTAAAAGATAAACAAAGCGGCGCTGAATTTTTTAGCGGTTTTGCCAACGTAATAAACGCCTGCCGAAAATCGGGCAAGATAATTATTGCCCGTGTGCAGGGCAAAGCTGTAGGCGGGGGGGTTGGGTTAGCCGCCGCAGCCGATTATTGTCTGGCTACGGAAGCCGCAGCCATAAAATTAAGCGAATTAGCTATTGGCATAGGCCCCTTTGTAATCTCGCCGGTGGTTATCCGTAAGGTCGGGTTGCCCGCATTCTCACAATTAACTATCCGGGCTACTGATTTTCAATCAGCGCTATGGGCACAGCAGAAAGGTTTATATAATGAGGTTTACCCTGATATAAGCGCTTTAGATGAAGCTATTGATGCCTTGGTACAAAAGCTGGCTTCCTACCACCCGGGCGCGCTGGAAGGCCTGAAACAAATTATGTGGGAAGGTACCGAAGATTGGGACGACCTGCTGGCCAAACGTGCAGCTATTAGCGGCGAATTGGTATTGTCTGATTTTACCCAGAAAGCACTCGGGGGCTTTTTAGGCGGGAAGCGTTAATAAAAAATGTCATTTTCGAACGAGGTCCGATATCCTAATTTACTCCTCCTCGTACATACGTAACCTGTTACGCAACCGCCACAACTCGTTATGCAGTTCATCTACACGCTGCAACAGGTGGGTTATAGAGGCAAGTCCGGCTACGTTAATATCCAGATCGCGGTGCAGGTTGATCATCTTTTCCAGCATAGGCAAATCTTCAGCCGGGATAAATGTTTTTTTATTCACAATGTTAATATGGATCAGGCCCTCATCCTTTAACTCATGTATAAAAGTTTGTTCTACCTGGTGATGGGTTAACACTTCATCGGCGGGTATCATATTTTTTGTTGCCATGGCTTAGTGTTTAGTGGTTTTAGCCAGTTCTTCAAATAATTCGCGTTGTTTATCGGTCAGGTTCTGCGGTACCTGGATATCATAGGTAAGGTACAAATCGCCAAACTGATCGGCTTTTTTATATACCGGTAACCCTTTGCCCTTTAATTTCACTTTAGTGCCCTGCTGGGTTTCGGGCTTCAGTTTCAGCTTAACCTTACCGTTCAGTGTATCGGCGGTTATCTCGCCGCCAAGCACAGCAGTGTACAGATCAACCTTTATGGTACGGTACAAATCGAACCCGCTGCGTTTAAAATCGGGATCGTTAGGGATTACAAAGGTGATGTAGAGATCGCCCGCCGGGCCGTTGTTTCTGCCCGGGCCGCCATGGCCTGCAATTTTTATGGTCTGCCCGTTCTCCACCCCTGCCGGGATGGTCATACGGATCTGTTTACCGTTTACAGTTAGCGTACGCTTGTGCGTTTCAGCAATATCACGCAAGCTCAGTTGCAATTCGGCATTAAAGTCCTGCCCGCGATAAGCCGCCTGCCTGCGACCGCCGCCTCCATTGGCCGCGCCGCCAAACATGGAATTGAAAAACTCCGAGAAATCGGCATCGCCGCCAAAGCCTTCAAAGCCGCCTGTCTGGTAAGCGTTGCCACCCTGGTTACCATAGGCCGACCGTTGTTGCTGGCGTGCCTGCTCGTACTGATCGGCATGCTGCCAGTTTTCGCCGTATTGGTCGTATTTTTTGCGTTTTACCGGGTCGCTCAGTACTTCATTAGCTTCGTTCAGCTCCTGGAATTTCTTGCTTGCGTTTGGGTCGTTAGGGTTAAGGTCGGGGTGCAGTTTGCGTGCCAGTTTACGATAAGCGGCTTTAATACTTTTCTCGTCAGCGTTTTTTTCGACCCCTAAAATTTTATAATAATCAATAAAAGCCATGCCTTTAGGTTGTAATAAATAGTAAACGAAAACTCTGCAAAGTAAGTTTTTATAAATTGAGAAAATATGACGGCGATTATATTTATTCCTGCTCTTCTACCAAAGCCATTACGCCCGCTGTATTAACAATTTTAATATACTTTCCGTTAGTGCTCAGTAACCCATCTTTTACCATCTCATTCAGCATACGGAAAACCGTTTCGTAGGTAGCCCCCGCAAACGATGCCAGGTCCTGGCGGGTCAGGTCAATTTCAATATATCCATCCTGGTTTAGGCCAAATTGCTTTTGCAGATTGATAAGCGCCTGGGCTATACGGCCCTTCACCGGCATATGGGCCAGGTTGCGCATCCTTTTTTCCGATTCGCGCAATTCGGCAGCAAAAAACAGCAGTAACTGGTAGGTAATGTCGCTGTTAACCTTTAGTGTCGATTCAAAAAACTCCAGGCTAATAAAACACACTGCGCCGCTTTCCAGCACAGTGGCGCTTACCGGGTAGGTCAGGTTTTCGCCTAAACTCATAATACCCAGCATACCGCCTTGCTTGGCAAAGCGGATGATCAATTCTTTATCTGCATCCCAGCGTTTATGTACTTTTACTATGCCCGAGTTTACAAAGTATATGCCTGTGGCCGCATCACCTTCTTTAAATAACTGCTGACCCCGCTTCACTTTAATGGTGGTTTTATTAGCAGCAATAGCCGGTAACCAGTCTTTTAAACAAAGGCGGCACAAAAAACAACTTTGCAGATCGCATCCCTGCGTTTTGATATCCATATAGGGGTGTAAATTGCAATATAAATATTCGCATCCAAAATTAATTATTAATAATTGGCGATTTTCTTTATATTATATTAATCATGTTTATTTAATAAAATACATTATAAAAACTATAAAAATATGATTTATATCATGTTTTTAGATAATTTTTATAAATTTGCGACATTATCCATCCACATTTTTAATGAAAACATCAAAACCCCAGAACACCATACCTGTTTCTCCAATATTAGCTTCTCAAATGCCCGATGACTCCGACCGCCGCTATATACAACGCAAAAGATTATTGCGCGTGTCCATAATATCTGTAGCTGTTGCTATTGCTATTAGTTTCATTGCTAAAGTGCTTGTCAGTTTAATAAACCTGGTTACCAATATTTCTTTTTTCGGTAGCTTTAATCTGGCATTTCACAGCCCGGCAAATAACCATTTGGGGTATTGGGTTATCATTATTCCGGCAATTGGCGGTGTGCTGGTGGGGTTAATGGCCTTGTATGGTTCTAAAGCCATCCGTGGCCATGGCATTCCCGAGGCTATGGAGCAGATACTCACTAATAAAAGCACCATCAAACCTGCTATTACTTTTCTTAAACCCATATCATCGGCTATTGCAATTGGTACCGGCGGCCCGTTTGGCGCTGAGGGACCTATTATAGCCACCGGTGGCGCGTTAGGGTCGACCATTGGGCAACTATTTAAAATTACCGCGAACGAGCGTAAGGTAATACTGGCTGCGGGAGCAACTGCAGGTATGTCGGCTATATTTGGCACGCCCATAGCCGCGGTATTTTTAGCGATAGAACTGCTGTTGTTCGAGTTTTCACCCTGGTCTATACTTCCTGTAGCGCTGGCCTGTATTACAGGCGCTGCGGGACACCATTTATTGTTCGATACCGGTGCCGTGTTCCCGATGCCCAATGTAGCTATACCATCCAACCAGGCGCTGGCTATTTATAGCTGTATTGGCATTGTTACCGGCTTTTTAGCCATGGGATTAACTAAAATAGTGTACTGGATAGAAGATATGTTTGAACACCTGCCTATCCATTGGATGTGGTGGCCGGCAATAGGCGGTTTAGCGGTAGGGATTATCGGGTACTTTGCGCCACATACGCTGGGGGTAGGCTATGATAATATTACCGGCGTACTTTCAGGCAAATGGCCGCTTACGCTGATACTTACCTTATGCTTTTTTAAATTCCTATCGTGGGCTATAGCTCTGGGCAGCGGCACATCGGGCGGTACACTGGCGCCATTGCTTACTATCGGCGGGGCATCCGGGGCGGTTATTGGTACTGTTATATTAGGTTTCTTCCCTGATTGCGGGTTAAGTATTCCTATGTCGGCACTAATAGGTATGTCGGCTATGTTTGCCGGTGCGTCACGGGCTTATCTGACAAGCATTACCTTCGCCCTGGAAGCTACTATGCAATCGCATGCTTTATTGCCGCTGCTGGGCGCTTGTACAGGATCATACCTGGTTTCTTTCTTCCTGATGGAAAATACCATTATGACAGAAAAAATTGCCCGTCGCGGGGTTTATACGCCCGATACTTACGAGGCAGACCCATTACAAAAAATAAAAGTAGCCGAAGTAATGGAAACCAATGCTATTTTGGGCGGCACTAACTTAAAGCACCAGGTAAAAACCACCGATACCCTACGTAAAGCTGTTGAGCTAATGGCCAAAACCGATTCGGAAATATTGCAGGTTGTGGATGCTAAAACCCGGCAACTAACCGGTACGTTAACCTATAAAGACATCCTGAAAAGCTATAAAACCCTGACAGAAGAAAACGAATATGCTTATACCAACCTATCGTTAAAACGCCGCCGGCTTAAAATGATGATATTGAGTAAGCAGCTATTAAATAAGTCAGATAAGTAAATACAACGTTACGCCGGACTGGTTTCGGGTCTCATTTGCATTTCCAGTTTGCATTATGGGACACCGCAACAAGTTCGGCATAACGAAGAGGCTCTTCATAAACATAATGCTTGACTGAAATACTTATAGGAGCTTCCTCGCTCCCGAAAACAAAAAATGTAAGCGTGGACGCTTACATTTTTTATAGTTCAAGCGTAGACGCTTGAACTGGCAGTAGTATTTATTTCTTATAAACTCTCCAGCATCTGTTTCAACACGGCCTGCGCAGCCCAAACGCGGTTGCCCGCTTCGTGTACTACTACCGAGTGTGGCCCGTCCAATATCTCGTCACTTAATTCCAGGTTACGGCGCACAGGCAAGCAGTGCATTACTTTAGCATTGTTGGTATTTTTCAAGCTGTCGTTAGTTAGTAACCAGTTTTCAGTAACAGCAGGCATTTGTCCATAAGGTTCGTATGCCGACCAGTTCTTTACATATACAAAATCCGCATCGGCCAAGGCTGCCTGCTGGTTATGGGTAATGGTGGCTCCCTGTGTAAATTCTCCTGAAAGTTCGTAACCTTTGGGGTGCGCAATGGTAAAATCAACATCGGCTTTGCACATCCATTCGGCAAAGGAATTTGGTACAGCTTGGGGCAAGGCCTTGACATGCGGCGCCCAGGTTAACACCACTTTAGGGCGCGGGCGGGTTTTTAGTTCGGTAATAGTTACCAGATCTGCCAGGCTTTGCAGCGGGTGGCGAGTAGCCGATTCAAGACTAACCACGGGTTTCCCGCAAAACTGCACAAACTTGTTAAATACCATTTCGCTATAATCTTCGTCGCGGTCTTTCAAGCCGGGAAACGAACGCAGACCTATAATATCGGCATATTGCCCCATTACGCCTGCCGCTTCGCGGATATGTTCGACCGTGGTACCGTTCATCACTACGTTATCGCGCAGCTCTAACGCCCAGCCTTCTTTGTCGATGTTCAACACCATCACATCCATACCTAAATTCATGGCAGCTTTTTGAGTACTTAAACGGGTACGCAAACTTGGATTAAGGAAAACCAATACCAAAGTTTTGTTTTTACCCAGATGCTGAAAAGCATATGGATCAGCTTTTAGTTTTAAAGCTTCAACAGCCAGTGCGTTGATGTCGGTAACATCGTTAACAGAAGAAAATAGTTTCATATGAGCCCTTTATTGTGATATTAATAAACTATGTCATTTCGAACGAGGTACGAGGAGAAATCTTCTAAACCCTACCAATCGCACGTAGAAGATTTCTCCCGTTGGTCGAAATGACACGTTTATTATTGCCTTTAATTTACTTCTTTGCTAAACGCTTCAAGGAAACGATCAGCATGTGCTTTGGTTAAATTTAGCGCTGGCAGCAAACGGATAACGTTTGGCTTAGCCTCGCCGGTAAATATATGGTGCTTGAACAACAGGTTCTTTTTCACGTCCGATAGCTCAGCCGGCAAATCGATACCGATCATCAGGCCGCGTCCGCGTACTTCTTTCACCTGCTTAAACTTTTTCAGTTCATCAATCAGGTATGCACCAACTTCGGCAACGTTTTGCATCAGGTTATCCCGATCCATTACCTCCAACACAGCTAATGCCGCGGCGCAAGCCAAATGGTTGCCGCCAAAGGTTGTACCTAACATACCATAAGCCGGTTGGATCTTCGGCGATATACTGATGGCCCCGATAGGGAAACCATTGCCCATACCTTTAGCCATGCTATAAATATCGGCATCGATACCGGCAAAATCGTGCGAGTAGAATTTGCCTGTACGGCCGTAACCGCACTGCACCGAATCGGCAATAAATACAGCGTTGTGCGCGTCGCAAAGCGTTCTGATCTTTTGAAGGAAGCTCACCGGCGCTACCTGTATGCCGCCTACCCCCTGTATGCCTTCGATTATAACCGATGATATTTCGTTCGCGTGATCTTTAAAAGCCTGTTCTAAAGCAGCTTCATCCGCCCAGGGCAAAAATGTCACATTATCGGTTTCATTAACCGGCGCTACAATTTTAGGGTTATCGGTAGCCGCAACTGCCAATGATGTACGCCCATGGAAAGCGCCTTTAAAGGCTATAATTTTTTTTTTGCCGTTGTAAAACGATGCCAGCTTCAGCGCGTTCTCGTTCGCCTCGGCACCAGAGTTTACCAGGAACAATTGATAATCTTGCTTACCGCTTACCTGGCCCAATTTTTCAGCCAATTGCTTTTGCAAGGGTATCTCAATAGAGTTTGAGTAAAAACCTATCTGGTGCAACTGGTCTTCCAACCGTTTTACATAGTGCGGGTTAGTGTGACCGATGGAAATAACGGCATGGCCACCGTACAGGTCAAGATATTCCTGCCCTTTATCATCAAAAACCAGGCTGCCTACGCCTTTGGTGATATTTATATTGTTTATAGGATATACGTCGAATAATTTCATTTTTTATTTCAATTAACCCGTCATCGCGAACGAAGTGTGGCGATCCCCGATAAGCAGAGCGGCTCTGCCTGCTTGGGATTGCCACGTCGCTATCGCTCCTCGCAATGACGTGCTGGGTGTTAAAATGCGTTAGCTTTTAGTTTAAGGCCGGCTGTTTCCTCAAAGCCAAACATCAAATTCATGTTCTGCACCGCCTGGCCCGATGCGCCTTTCAGCAGGTTATCTATTATGCTTACAATAAATATTTTATTACCGTGCTTTTTCACCTGGATAAAGCATTTATTGGTATTTACTACCTGTTTCAAATCAATATCACGGTTGGTGACATGTGTGAACGGGTGCCCTGCATAATAGTCCTGGTAAAGCTGCAGCGCCTCCTGCTCCGTCAGCTCGCTTTCTGTGTATATCGAGGCAATGATGCCTCGGGTATAATCACCGCGGTACGGAACAAAGTTGATAGGTGCAGGGTTAGGTTGAAGCTGGCTAAGCGATTCGCCTATCTCGTTCAAATGCTGGTGATCGAACACCTTATAAACCGATAGGTTATCATTCCTCCAGGTAAAATGGGTGGTGGCTGTAGCTTTTTGCCCAGCACCTGTTGAACCTGTGGTAGCCGTAATATGTACTTCGCTGTTTAGCAGTTGCTGGCTGGCCAAAGGCAATAAGCCTAATTCCAAACATGTGGCAAAACAGCCTGGGTTAGCTATGTTCTGTGCCGATTTAATAGCATCCCGGTTTAATTCCGGCAAACCGTAGGTGAAGTTTTTAGTCGAAAGCCCTAAATCGAAAGTCGCGGTGGCTTCAGACTTTAGGCTTTGGGCTTTAGATTTCAACCTGAAATCCTGGCTCAGGTCGATAATTTTTACCGTGTCTGGGATAGCATTGGCCTCCAGGAATTTCTTCGCATCGCCGTGACCAACGCATAAAAACAACACATCAATATCGGTTGATAGTTCGCCGGTGAATTTCAGGTCGGTATCACCAAGCAGGTCGGTATGTACATCGTAAATGTAATTACCAGCATTGCTGCTGCTGTTTACAAAAGTAATATCCACATTAGGGTGGTTCACCAATATCCGCAGCATTTCACCGCCGGTGTAACCAGCCCCGCCAATAATGCCTGCCTTAATTTTGTTCGATGTTGATCCTGTCATGCTTGGTTGATGGATGCGAGTATAACATAAATTCAAGGTCGGCTTCGCTGTGATTGCTGATACGATGCTGTTGACCCGGTTGAATTTCGATACCCTGATGTTCGGTTAATATTTTAATCTGGCCGTCTATATAAAAAATGGCACTGCCTTTCAGTATAAAGAAAAACTGCGTAGCCTTAGCGTGGTAATGCAATTCTTCCGACGCGCTGGGTGGCATTAGCTCCTGCTTAACAGACAGTTCATCGGTATCCACAAACGTCCAGCCATGGCAGCCATTGCCCCATTCGTAATGTTGTATGCAATCATCTTTTGAATATACCGGTGCAGCCATGGTTTTAACTATTTACTTTATGGTAGATCATTACCTGGTTACCAAATATTTTTGAGAAGCCTTTTACATCTTCGCCGCTCCAGGCATTGTTCATTTCGCCGTAGCTGCCAAATTTGTTGCTCATCAAATCATGGTCTGATTCAATGCCCACCACCTGGAACCTGTAGGGGTTCAATTGCACAAACACTTTGCCGCTCACTTTATCCTGGGTATCAGTAAGGAACGCTTCTATATTGCGCATAATCGGGTCGTGGAATTGACCTTCGTGCAGCCAGTTGCCGTAGAAAGATGCCAATTGATCTTTCCAGCTTAACTGCCATTTGGTTAACACATGCTTCTCTAAAGTATGATGCGCTTTGATAATTACCATTGGTGCGGCAGCTTCAAAACCCACACGGCCTTTAATGCCAATGATGGTATCGCCTACGTGGATGTCCCGGCCTATGCCATAAGGCTGAGCAATAGCTTGCAAGGCTTGTATAGCTTTAGTAGGATGATCGTACTTCGTACCATCAATAGCTACCAATTCACCTTTTTCAAAGGTAAGTTCAATATCGCGGCTGCCGGTTTCGGTCATTGGCGTAGGCCAGGCATCCTCAGGTAAACCTAAGTTTGATGTCAGGGTTTCCTTACCGCCAACTGATGTACCCCAAATGCCTTTATTGATAGAGTATTTAGCTTTTTCGAAGTTCATTTCAACCCCGTGCTTTTTCAAGTATTCAATTTCTTCTTCGCGGCTTAGTTTCAAATCTCGTATAGGGGTAATTATTTTAACCTCGGGCACCAGGATGTTGAAGATCATATCAAACCTAACCTGGTCGTTACCGGCGCCGGTGCTTCCGTGGGCAACGGCTTCGGCACCAATCTCTTTAGCGTAGTTGGCAATAGCGGTAGCCTGGCTAACACGCTCGGCACTTACCGAAAGCGGATAGGTATTATTTTTGAGGACATTACCATAAATAAGGAAACGCACGCAAGTGTTGTAAAAGTTTTCGGTCTCATCAACCACGTGGTGACTGGTTACGCCCATTTCGTAAGCGCGTTGTTCCACCTTTTTTAATTCCTCATCGCTAAAACCACCGGTATTTACAATTACCGAATGTACTTCCATACCCAAATCGCGGGTTAAATAAATACAGCAAAACGAGGTATCTAATCCGCCACTATAGGCTAATACTACTTTCTTTTTTTTCATTTGTATTGATAGATATAAGGATATTAAAAACGGTTATGAGCAACAATCAATTTAGTTGACCTTTTCAAAGCATTCTCTATACGCTCCAACAAGGTGGCCTTGTGCGTAATTTGCTTCATTTTATTCTCTTGTTCCTTTGCTTTCTCAGCCGGGTCGAAAAGCATAGCGGTACACATGCAGTTCTTGCGCCCCTTGGCAGTAAGGATATCATAGTTAACGCAGCTTTTGCAACCTTGCCAAAAGGCTTCATCCTGGGTAAGTTCGCTGTAGGTAACAGGTTCGTAGCCTAACTCTGAATTTATTTTCATTACAGCCAAACCGGTAGTTAAACCGAAGATTTTGGCATCAGGGTATTTTTTACGTGATAGTTCGAATATCTTTTGCTTGATGGCTTTGGCTAAGCCTACTTTCCTGAATTCGGGGTTTACAATTAAGCCTGAATTGGCCACAAAATCGCCGTGGCTCCAGGTTTCAATATAGCAAAAGCCGGCCCAGGTACCGTTTTTATGCAGGGCTATAACAGCCTTCCCTTCCAGCATTTTGTTAGCCACATATTCGGGCGAGCGTTGCGCAATCCCGGTACCCCGTGCTTTTGCCGATTCGGCCATTTCGTCGCATATCTGTGCGGCGTAATCAACATCTTGTGCCGAGGCTACCTTTATATCAAAATCTTGTATTGTCATTAGTGAAATAGAAACTACCGTTAAATTATCTGACCTTACGGCCCCTATTAATTGAATGGTTTTTGTGGGAAAAGGTTTAACAAACCTTTAATGTTTGATCAGGCTGCTGATGCAGTTCTCAAACCCGGGAGATAAACGGCCTTCGTCGGGAAGGAAGGAATTCAAAAAAATTAGTAACCAAAGCAGCAGCAACCCAGGCATAAATTGCTTTAGGTACAGGCTTAAATGTGCTTGGCTTCTTCATTTTTAATAACGTGTTTGTGTTATTTGAATTTCGTGCAAAAAACCGCATTAATTTTAACTTATGCAAGAAAAAAATAAGATAATAAACACAGGGCGCAGGTATTATGTCAATCTGTTGACTAACAGCACCCTCAGCTTACTTTTTTGAAGGTCATGGTGCGGCCAATAAATTTGAAATGCCAGTAGCCGGTAACCTTCAGCAAACCATCCCTGGTAAGGTAGGCCGATGCATCCCAATATTTACCATTTTTAGCATCGTAAACCTTGCCGTGTTCCCACGAGTGTGTTTTGGGATCGTATTCCAGGTCCTTCACTACGTTCATACCTAATATTTTCCGGTCGCGCTGGGCAGGGTCGGGGTTGTGTTTGTCTGTCCACTCGTCCATGCGTTTGCTTTGGTCGTCGGTTTTAAACCAAATGATTTTAGCTTTATAATCGTTACCATCTCTGTATACTTCAACCAGCAGGTTTTTTTCCTGAACCATCCACCTGCCCAAAATCTGCTCGGTAGGTGATAGCGATTGCGCCTTGGCCGCCAAACCAATGGTGATAATTGCAAGCAGAAATAATATTCGCGGGAAGAACTTACGGGGCATATTTAATTAATGGTGCGCTAATATATTATAAATACCATGATAACAACAAAACAATGTCATTTCGACCGTAGGGAGAAATCTTATACAAGCGACACGTATAAGATTTCTCCTCGTACCTCGTTCGAAATGACATTTTTATTTAAGATAGCTTTACAGCGCTGCTACCGACGCTTTAAGTTCACCAACTTCGGCCGATTTACTGGTACCATCGGCAAATATGGTATGCGATGTAGCCGACGAACCGTAGAAATTAGCATTGGCACTTTTATCAACCGAGATGTTCGATCCGTTAATACTTAGCCCGGCAAACAAGCCTTTGCTGCGTGAATAAGAATATACTTCGGCCTCCAGTTTATAATCGGTACTGGCGGTGCTGCTGCGCCCAACCGGGCCGGCCGCTACCGATACATCGCCGCCTATGGTAAAATCACCGTTCTCCATTTTAGTTAGCACAGCTTTATGTTTAAATACCAGCACCAGGTCTACCGATTGTACACCTATCTGCAAGCCCAGGCTGCCGCCGGTAAAAGTCACAAACACCGGGTTGCTCCACTTGCCATCGGCCAGTTTAACAATGGCTACGCCTTTGCCGCGCTTGGCGCCAACGGCCAGTCCGGCATTTATCATATGCGGAATAACAATGATCCCCTGCGCCTGTTGTATCAACTGGGTTGGGATATTTTCCTTCATCTTTGCAAAATCGCGCAATACAGCGGCCGATTTTTGGATCCGTTCGGTTTCCTTACCTGCATCTGTGGCCGAGCTTAACACTAAAAAGCAGCTAAGTAACATCGGTAATATTAAAATTTTTATAGTTTTCATGGCATGAGATTTATTGTATAAAGTAGAACATTGATTGCACTGATTAGTTTTGAAAGGATTACACCAAGTGGTGTCTGATTCACCAATTAGACGTTGATTTCACCGATTTGCAATTTTAACGTTCCCCCTTTAGGTGGCTGGGGGTTTACTATCTTTGCCTTATGCTTACCCCGCAACAAGTATTTTCTATCAGTACCGAACAGCATTTTACCGAGGCTGCCCTGCAAATCTTCCGCCACCAGGCGCGGCATTGCGAGGTATACCGCCGGTTTATTGAAGGGTTGAGGGTAGATGTGGATAGTGTGGATAGCATCGAAAGTATTCCTTTTCTGCCTATCCCCTTTTTTAAATCGCACAAAGTATTAAGTAATACCGAACCAGTTGAGGTAACTTTTACCAGTTCGGGCACCACAGGGATGGTGACCAGCAGCCACTATGTTACTAATGTTACCTGGTACCGCGAAAGCTTTCGCCGGGCATTTCAACTGTTTTATGGAGACATTTCTGATTATTGCGTGCTGGCCCTCCTACCCTCGTATTTAGAACGCGAGGGTTCGTCGCTGATCTATATGGCACAGGATATGATCACGCAATCGGACAATCCCGATAGCGGCTTTTATTTGTACAATCACACCGAGCTTCATCAGCAACTGATACGCCAGCGGCAAATTGGAAAGCCCACGTTACTGATAGGCGTAACTTTTGCCCTGCTTGATTTTATTGAACAATATGCTATTAACTTCCCCCAGTTGATTGTGATGGAAACCGGCGGCATGAAAGGCCGCCGTAAGGAAATGATACGCGAGGAATTACACCGCGACCTGTGCGCGGGTTTTGGCGTAGCTAAAATCCATTCGGAATACGGCATGACGGAGTTATTATCGCAAGCCTATTCCAAAGGCGATGGTGTTTTTGAATGCCCGCCCTGGATGCGCATTATTACCCGGGATACTAACGATCCGCTTAGCATTACCGGCGTTAACCGCACGGGAGGTATTAATGTGATTGATTTGGCCAATATAAATTCCTGTAGTTTTATAGCCACGCAGGATTTAGGTCGCGTAGCCGCCGATGGTTCGTTTGAGGTACTAGGCCGGTTCGATCATTCGGATATCAGGGGGTGTAATTTGCTGGTGGGGTAAAATTTCTTAATTTGCACTAATAAATATCCCGTTTTGTTGATAGCCATAATTATTGGAGTATTAATAGTTTTCTATATTACTAACCCCGTGATAATAACTTTTCACGAACTGGGACACGCTGTAGCTTATTTATTTTTAACAAGGCCTGATAGAATCGATGTATTTATAGGTTCTTATGGAAATAAAACTACCAAAATAAAATTTAGAATAAATAAACTTCACTTTTATATAAAGCCATCTTTCTTGCCTTTAAGAGGGGGACAATGCCAGTCCAGTAAAATCGAAAGCGATTATAGGAAATTTATTATCATTCTTATCGCGGGGCCGTTATTTTCATTTCTATTATCATGCCTACTTGGTTATATCGTAATGTCAAGCGATCTGCATGGAGCTATTAAACTATATTTTTTCGCGTTAATGCTTGCTTCCTTCATGAGTTTTTGCAATAATTTAAGACCATATGTAAATAAGGTTACAGGAAACTGTAGCGATGGCAAGCAGTTACAATTTACCTATAAAGCCAGGAGTGTTTATCGGGAATATATTAATGGCGCAAATGATTTTACAAACAAAGATTTTCAATCTGCAAAAATTAATTTTTTGAAAGTAATGGAGGTTGTCCCATACGAAACAGCTGTAATCAGAGCGTTTATCTCATCGTTATTAATGCTAAAAAATAATGCTGAAGCTGAAATATATTTAATTAGATTAAAAGAAACTACAGAATTCACTATCATAGATTATTTAAATTATGGGTACATACAATCTGTAACAAAAAGGTCAGAAGAGGCGGTCGACAATTATCTGAAAGCATTAGCAATTGATGCAAATAATTTAGTAGGATTAAATAATTTGGGGTACGAGTATATCATGAAAGAGGACTTTGCCGATGCACAAAAATTGCTTGAAAAAGCCATAAGTATTGACCCTAACTTTGCACACCCATATAGTAATTTAGGTTTTCTAAAATTATTAAACGGTGATTTGGAAACTGGTCGGTCGCTAATTGAAAAAGGAATTGAACTGGACCCGAATAATGCTTATATGTACAAGCATTTAGGTGTTTATTACCTAAAGTCACAAAACAAAGAAGCGGCTACACTAAACTTTAATAAAGCTAAGGAATTGGATAAAGACGTGGATTTAGAACCTTACCAAACTGAATTGGCTTTACTTTACGAATCAGAGGCAAAATCTTTGTTATAAAAAATATTACTTTTGCCCTAAAATCAGAAAGCAATTATATGATAGACAAATTTTTAAAAGACGAGCAAGACCCCAAGGCCGTCGAGAAAGTATATACTCGCCTGGTTGACTTGTTAACCACCGGCGAGGAAATTTTATACATAGCAACACAGAAAAAACCACTGGTAAATATCCTGCCCGATTCTATCGCGCTGACCAATAAACGTATCCTGTTCTTCACCCCAGCCAATCTGGGCCTGTCCATTAAGTTTGTGGATTTTGTTTGGAAGGATATTGTGGATGTTTTCACCAAAGAGGAAATTATCGGGGCTATCTTCAGTGCCAAAACTACCAATGGTGCTGAGATGGGCGTTGATTACCTGCCTAAAGTACAGGCGCGCAAGCTATATCAATATGCCCAGGAACGTAAAGAGGCCGAGCGTGAAGCCCGCCGCCTGCGCGAACTGGAAGAGAAACGAGCCGAATCGGGTTCGGTAACTATAGATCACCCGCATAACGTCGCATTTCAACCGGTAACACCGGCAGCGCCGAAAGAGCAGGAACCGATTGTTACGCCACCATCAGCACCGGCCCACATTGAAGCACAGCCGGATGTCCTAACCGAAAAGCTAAAGAAGCTGCGTACCCTGTTTGATAACGGGCTGATATCGCAAGAGGAATACAACCAGAAGAAGCTTGAATTATTAAGCGACCTTTAAAACAAAAAACCCGCCACGTGCGGGTTTTTTGTTTTAGGAACGCCTGAAAGGATCTGGCTCGCCAACCCAAAATCATGGTTTACATGGTTTACAAAATCGGGGGTGTTTTTCAATTAAACATTTGGCAATCAATTATTTAATTAAAAATCGTGTAAATCATAATTTTCGGCTGTAAACACTACTTCTTCTCCGGCAACTCAATAGGGTTATTTATCACTTTGGTTAAAGGCCCATCATACCCTTTCACGTTTATGGAAGCTATCTTGCTTGGGTCAACCATATCCAAACCGTTGCTGCCGCGTTTGGCCTGGCCCGATCCATGCGATGCTTTGGCAAAACCAGCAGGGTCAGCTTTTCTGGCTTCGCGCAGGCGTTCCATAGCCGTGGGAGTGGTTTTTATATCATCAGCAGGCGGCGCAATAGTTATATTACTGGCGCTTATATCTTCAAATCCGCTAAATTTAAATACCACTTCCTTTTTGCTGTCGCTGGCTTCCAATATCAAACCAGGCAAACCGTTCAATTTCCACGGACCACAATGAAAAGGCAGATCCGGGCAAAACCAGGCCGTATAATCGCGGCCTTTAAAATGCGCGGTAGCCATTTGGCAGTGCAAACCACTAAAGCTTAAGGTATCTTTCCGTATAGTCCATTTTATTTCGGGCAGCGGTTCTTCAATCAGGTAATAGTTCACCAGGTTTTCTTCGGTATACAACTTTTTTTCGTTGATGTATTGGTAGTATTCCTCGTTTTGGGTTGGCGGCGCTCCCTTTAAAGTTAAGCTAAGCGCATTGGGGTTACTGGCATTTTTAACCTGATTTTTCACATCGGCAATCATTTGTTCCTGCGCCAGTTGCTTATCCAGGCTTTTATAAACGCTTGCATTACGGCCTACTAATAAAGTTAATCTTTCCTTGTACGGGTAATTACGTTTAAGCGTGTCGCGCACGTGGGTAAAATCATAAACCGCCTTGCCTAGGGCAACATCAGGTTTTTGTGCAAAGGTTTGGAAACAGCACACAGTAATAATAATAGCTAATAAATTCTTCATAATTGATAGGTTATTTAACAAAACTACGAATTTTTCGTAGAACGTACTCCCCTATCAATATTTCTATGAAAATGTTACAGATGATATGATTATACCGTGGCATACTCGGGTAATTCTTCTAAAAAGTCGTACCGGGTATTCACAAAATCTATGCGGCAATAATAATGTTGCAAACCATTGGTTACGGCCAGCAAAGGCACTTTATGCACCATATTATAACGTGCTACCTGGTCGAACACGCCCTGGGTTATGGCAACCGATGGCGCTTTACATTCAACAAGCAACACCTTTTGGCCCTGGTTATTGCGCACTAATATATCGGTGCGGCGGGCTGTGCCATGCAATTTCATGCCCCCTTCCAAACCTATTAGTGTTTTAGGATAGTTTTTTTGCCTGATAAGATATTGTACAAAATGCTGGCGTACCCATTCTTCAGGTGTAATAATAATAGTGCGCTTGCGCAATTCGTCGAACAGGCTGTATTGGCCCTCGTGCTCGGTAATTTTGAAGGGATATGGTGGTAAGTTAAGCGGCTGCAGCAATGACATGACGGTAAAAATAAATAAAATAAACTAGCCCCTTCTAAATCTCCCCCGGGAGCGGGGACTTTTTAAAGCCCTCCCTCCCGGGGAGGGTTGGGTGGGGCCATTTTTTTCGTAATTTGCACACCGAATATATGACCGCGCCCGAGATTTTAAAAGACCTGAAAAGCCGCAAATACAAGCCCTTGTACCTGCTACATGGCGACGAACCTTATTTTATTGACCAGGTAAGCAATTATATTGAGCACGAATTACTGCCCGAAGCCGAAAAGGGGTTCAACCAAACTGTGTTTTACGGTAAGGATGCCGATATTATGACCGTGCTGAACGCCGCCAAACGCTATCCTATGATGGCTGATTACCAGGTGGTATTGGTAAAAGAAGCACAGGATATGAAATGGGGTCGCGAGGATGACGACAAGAAGTCTATCAACCCGGTACTGAGTTACCTGGAGAATCCCCTGCCTACCACCATATTGGTTTTTTGCTACAAATACGGCAAGTTTGATAAGCGTAAAAAAACATACAAAGCAATAGAAAAAAACGGGCTGGTTTTTGAATCGGCCAGTTTATATGATAGTAAGATACCTGCCTGGATAGAAGGCTACGTAGCCGAAAAGCAATATAAACTAAGCGGACAAGCATCGGCTATGCTGGCTGAGTATTTGGGTAACGACTTATCTAAAATTGCTAATGAGCTGGATAAGCTGATGCTGAATATTAATAAAGGCGAAGAAATCACCCTAAAAAGTATCCAGGATAATATCGGCATCAGTAAAGAGTACAACGTGTTCGAACTGCAAACCGCTTTGGCCCGGCGCGATGCTTTTAAAGTGAACCAGATCATCAACTATTTTGAGGCTAACCCAAAATCGAACCCTATAGTGCTGGTGCTGGGTAACCTGAGCAGCTACTTCACCAAGGTGCTTACCTACCATTATTTAAAAGATAAATCGCAGGCCGCGCGCGAATTAGGTGTGAACCCTTATTTTATTAAGGATTACGAACAAGCCGCGCGCACCTTTAACTACGCCAAAACTATGGATATCATCAGCGCCCTGCGCGAGTATGACCTGAAAAGCAAAGGGGTAGATTCCACCGCGCCCCACGGCGAGTTAATGAAGGAGCTGATGTTCAGGATACTGCATTGAGCCTGTGGCTTGATGTGCAATATGAAGGTATGCAGATGTGTAAATGATATTTAGCTAATTCTTTTATCTGCACATTTACATATCTGCATATCCGAACGTTAATCATTGTTAAATTTCTTTCCGGGAATCGGTTTTGGGTTATCTTAGTATAACTATGAAACTGACCGTTGCATTTGCTTTTATACTATTTAGCAGCAATGCTTTTGCGCAACGCTTAACAGGTATATTGTTGGGTGAGGTTACCCGACTGCCCCTTGCCCATGCTACTATCGCTACTGGTGGTACAACAACGCTTAGCAATGCCTACGGCATTTTCACTATCAATGCTAAAACGGCTGATAGTGTCCGCATCAGTTGTGCCGGTTACACTTATTATGCTTTCAAACCGGCTAAAATAAATAACCGCGACACTATAATCATTTATCTTAAACCTGTAGCCTATAACCTGGCAGAAGTGAAGATTAAAGCCAATCGCGACTTTAAAGCTGAATCATTACGCATGCGGAAGGATTTTGCCAGTGTATACGCCTACAAAGCCCCCAAGGTCACCGATGCGGTTAATCGTATAAACCCTTATTTAGATATCCCCTACGACTATATTAACGCCCGTAATAGTACCGTGTCATTAGTTGGGCTTGATGTATTGAAGCTGGTTAGCTTTTTTAATAAAAAGAAAGACCGGACAAATAAACTGCAACAAACCTTACTTAAACAGGAAAGTGAGAATTATATGTTGAGCATTTTCTCTACGGAAAAGGTACAGGCAGTCACCGGTCTAAAAGGCGACTCGCTGCAACGTTTCATGAGCCGTTATCGCCCCGGCATGGCGCAGTTACGTAAAATGACGGATTATGAATTAGTGACCTATATTAAAAGATGTTACAGCGAGTTTGCTGGGAAGCCGATAGCCCATGGCAGATAGTCCATGGAAGTAACTTCTGCTATGGTCTATTATCTACCTGATGATCGTCACACTGCCCGATTTAGTTACTACCTTTTTGCGATAGATATCATAAGCGCTGAAAACCCAATAATATGTCCCTGCAGGTTCGGGTTTACCGTCAATGGTTCCGTTCCACCGGTTGTATAGCTGTTTCGTCTCAAATATCTCCTTACCGTAGCGGTTAAATATCTTAATATAGTTCAGGGTGATCACCCCTTCCGTAGTGGGCCGGAATTCGTCGTTCACACCATCGCCATTAGGCGTGAAAGTATTGGCTGCAACCAGGTTTGCCTCTGGTGGAGCATTTATCAGCACATGTACCGGATTAATTACTACACACCCCGTTGAATTGATGGCTTTAATATAATAAGTGCCGCTTTGGCCCACAGCCTGGTAATTATCCAGCGGCTTGGTGGCAGCGGCATCTTTCCAATAAGTAAACGCCGCATCGGCAAGCGTAGGGTGTGTATCTGTCAGATCAATAGTTTGCGGGAACACTACGGCAGCGGGGTCGGTAACGGTAAATACAGGTGGGTCTACAACCGTTGCTTTTATGAGCGGTTTGTTGATACTTTCGCAGCCATATTCGTTAATGGCCTTGTAATAGTAATTACCGCTTACTATAATATTAGCCGGGTTGGTTACCGGAACGGTGCCTGCGGCATCCATATAAAATTTATAAGTAACACTGCCATTATCGCCGAGGGTAGCTATAGCTTTATTCAAATTAAGCGGGGGGCAACTTTTATAGGCTATGGGTGTATTAGAAAGCACCGGCAACTTACTAATTACCAGATCGACCGATTTGATAGTAACACAAGGCACCTTGAAACCTACCACTTTAACGTAATAAGTACCGGTTTTATTAATAGCCGCGGCCTGCGCGGTGGTTAGTTGTTTTTGCAACAAAGCATCGCTGTAATAACTGTAACTAACGCCAGCTTCATTGGTAGTTACCAGCTTGGTTAAATCTATTGTGGCCGGCTCACAAACAGGTTGCGGTGGCGTAACTGTTACCGTTGCCCCATCGTACAGGTCTAAATGTATTTTAGCAATATCGGTACAGCCAAAGGTGTTTGTACCACGGATATAATAATCGCCGGTTTCTACAATCCTTTTAGGATCTGAAATAAAATTTTGCCCATCAGGATCGGTGTAGTATTCGTACTTCATCCCCGGTGTACTGCCTGCAGTTACCGAAGCCTGGGTAAGGTCTATTCCATCGGCTTTGCAACCTGCCATGTTTTGAACCACCTGTAAATTAAAACTTTCGTTATTTTTTTGTATAGTAGTAGTAAACGCATTTTCGCAACCCAAACCGGTATAGGGTATAATATGCAAATTATACTGGGTGCCGTCGGGCGGCAGCGGCTGCGATAGTTTTAAGGTTGGTGTCTGGCTAACAGTGGCACCGGATGCATCCGTCCATGTATAGGTTTCAAAACCTGCCGGCGCTGTTAAGGTAACCGTATTTTGCCCCGCGCAATATTGGTTACCTGTAATAGGCGATTCGCAGTTCGATTCGTTAAAATCGATATAAGCATACCCGAAATGGCCTCCTTTAGAGCAATCGCGCGTGATAAACTCTAATTGAAATCGCTTGTTTTTTTTGCCGGAGATTTTAATGGTAATAGGCGACCAGGGCTTGTAATAGACTGTTTTATCGGTAGTGGAGTTTTTAAAACCCTGTAATCCCGCTGATGCTGTAAATGAGAATGACCCGCATTGTCCACCATCATCTCCCGGGTTATCCAGGTTATGCACGTTAGCAATAAATTGAGGCTGCTGATATTGATCGTGATCCGGTGGGTTTTGAAATACCACCGCGTAATAATATATCAGCGTATAATCATCACTGGGCACCCTAAAATCATAGGTCATTTTTTCGGCATATGCCTGTTTATCGCCATGACTTGAACTATGATCTACATTTCCTAACTGGACGGAATATTGGCTGCTATTGGGTGCATTGATAGGGAAACCTCCGTATGGGTCTAATATCTGAGGCGAAGAGTTTTTAATAATTTGATGCCTTCCGGGTACGGGAGGAACAGGCGCCGACCATTCTATTGGTGTGCTGCCCGTTTGGTCGGGAATGATACCTGTATAACATACCCAGTTTTTTAGCGTCCCTAATTCAAAGCCAATATTTTCAGGGCACTGCGCAAATGCACAGCAGGCAACCAATAGTAATACAAAAAAAATAACAGATCGTTTAAAACACATTGGTATCAATCCACACTAATGTTCGTGATATCAAATGTAATTAATTATCAGCGTAGGTGTTAGCGCATTACAAAATTTCATGCATGAAATTAATGTGCTTTGTCTGCCACCTTTTTCTCTATCCTTGGGTCGGGGATAAACCATATAACGGCCACTACCCAATACAAGCCCAAACTTATCCATGGGCAATATACTGATACGATGATAGCTGTAGCATAAATAACAATAGATAATTTACCTTTCCAATCCTTACCCATGGCCAATGCCAGCGACGAATCGTGGCCAGCCTGCTTTACCAGCAGGCGGGCCAGTACGGTGTAAGCTATCGCGTTCATGATCAGCACACAGCCGTAAGCGAAAATAGGCCACATGCTAAAATGGCTTTCGCCCATCCATCCGGTAACAAAGGGCACCAGCGACAGCCAAAACAATAAATTAAGATTGGCCCAAAGTACCCTGCCGTTAATGGTGTTAACGGCATATATCATGTGGTGGTGGTTATTCCAGTAAATGCCTATATAAATAAAACTGAGCACATAGCTCAGAAACACGGGCAGTAAAGGTAACAAAGCATGAATATCGTGTCCCTGTGGCAGTTTAAGCTCAAGTACCATAATGGTAATGATAATGGCTATCACTCCATCGCTAAAGGCTTCCAGGCGGTCTTTTTTCATACCGTTAAATATATGGGGAAAAGCTGAAACCTAAAAGTTAAGGTCGCATCATACAGGATTCCGATTAGGCTTAATAAAAAGAGGGTAATTAGCGATGGCCTAAAGCGCCGGCCAGTTTTTCTTTTGAAATATCCAGCAGGGATTGGATATCAGCACGTGAAGCATCATTATTTAACACTTTTTCCAGGTCGGCAATTGATGCTTTTAATGAATTGATACCGCGGTTCCTGTCGTTGGCTTTGTTGCTCTGCAATTTAAAAACACCGTATTCGCGGTAGGCTATAGCCCTGTTCTGGTATATTTTATCTGATGCTTCAATATCAATAGCCTTGGTATAGTCTACTATCGATCCCAGCAGCCATTTTTCTTTATCGGCATTGCCGGTTTGCGCATCCTTAGCCATGCGGCATTGTGCAAGCGCCCGGTAGTAGTAAGCCATGCAATCGGCTGGTTTCAGGCTAATTACTTTGCTATAGGTAGCAATGGCTTTTTTATAGCTTTCGTTATGGAAATAGGAATAGCCCAGCATCCACAAAGCGTTCGAGTTGGTGGAATCAACCACGCATGCTTTTTCCAGGTGCTTTGTAGCCGTTTTAAAATCGCCGTCCATTAAAGCCTGCCGGCCCAAATTGACATATGCGTTTTGTGCCAGTACCGGACTGGCCGTTGTAAGGACAATATATGAAAGTATGACCGATAATCTCATTAACTGATAACTCGTTCTAACAAAATATTATAACAATAACTTATATTGTGTCAATTTATTATATGGCGATATTGTTTTCATTGAAAATATTTTTTCACCAATATGGGGAAAATCATCCATGACTTTTTAACACGTCCGCATTATACCGCTATTTTATCTAATTGGCAAGTTTAATTATTATAAGCAACAACCAGTCAGCCGTTTACATTTTTTATCGTAATAAATTAAGTATAAATTATAAGTTGGCATAAGGATTGAAACATACGCATATATATACAGCCATACTACACAGGCTGTGTTTTTAGTCAGTTTGTTATATTACAGGCTGACATTTTGACGTTTTATTATAACAAAGAGGTACTTAATGAGCTTTGATCCATTCGACTTTAAATCTGCTTTACCAATCATAAACGAGGATTCTGAATTCTTTCCGCTCATGTCGTCGGAAGACGAAGAAGAAATGAATAACGAGGAGATGCCCTCTATTTTGCCGATACTACCATTACGCAATACCGTTTTGTTCCCGGGCGTAGTAATGCCCATTACTGTAGGACGCGATAAATCTATCCGGCTGATACGTGAGGCAAATAAAAAAGACCGCATGATTGGGGTGGTGGCCCAACAGGATGTGAATATTGAAGACCCTGTTTTTAACCAGCTTAACCGCATCGGCACCACCGCACTCATCATAAAAATGTTAAAAATGCCCGATGGTAACACTACCGTGATACTGCAGGGAAAAAAACGTTTCATATTACAGGAAGAAGTACAAAGCGAGCCCTATATAAAAGCCACTATCGAACCTTTTAAGGAGATAAAACCAACTGAAAACAAAGAGTTTAAAGCGCTGGTATCTTCCATAAAAGATATGGCGATGAGCATTATCCAGTTATCGCCAAATATCCCAAGCGAAGCTGGTATTGCCATACGTAATATTGAAAGTACTTCGTTTTTGATCAACTTCATCTCGTCTAACATGAATGCCGAGATGTCGGCCAAGCAGAAGATGCTGGAAACTGCCGACCTGCGCGAGCGGGCCAAAATGGTTTTAGAGCACCTGACCACCGAGATACAGATGCTGGAACTGAAAAATCAGATACAAAGCCGCGTACGTACCGACCTGGATAAGCAACAGCGCGATTATTTTCTGAACCAGCAACTAAAAACCATACAGGAAGAATTAGGCGGTAACAGTCCCGACCTGGAGATTGAAAACCTGCGCGAGCGCGCCGTAAAAAAGAAATGGGCCAAAGAGGTAAAGGACCATTTTGATAAGGAGCTGGAAAAACTGGCCCGCATGAACCCCGCGGCTGCCGATTACTCGGTACAGATAAACTACCTTGAACTATTGCTTGATTTGCCCTGGAACGAGTTTACTAAAGATAACTTCGACCTGAAACGGGCACAAAAGATACTGGATAAAGACCACTTCGGTTTAGACAAAGTTAAACAGCGTATTATTGAATACCTGGCCGTGCTGAAACTGAAGCACAACATGAAGGCCCCTATCCTGTGCCTTGTAGGCCCTCCGGGGGTGGGTAAAACATCGCTGGGTAAATCTATCGCCAAGGCGTTAAACCGTAAATATGTGCGTATGGCGCTGGGCGGTATCCGCGACGAAGCCGAGATACGCGGGCATCGCAAAACTTATATTGGCGCTATGCCGGGCCGCATTATCCAATCGATAAAAAAAGCAGGCGCCGCTAACCCGGTGTTTATTTTGGATGAGATTGATAAAGTAGGTAACGATTTCCGCGGCGATCCGTCATCGGCGCTGTTAGAAGTGCTTGACCCTGAACAGAACAGCACTTTTTACGATCATTACGTAGAGATGGACTTTGACCTGAGCAACGTAATGTTCATCGCTACAGCAAACTCGCTAAGCACTATACAACCCGCTTTAATAGACCGTATGGAAATTATTGAAGTGAACGGGTATACTATTGAAGAAAAAATTGAGATAGCTAAACAACATTTAGTACCCAAACAGCGCGAGGCCCACGGCATTAAAACCAAAGATGTTACATTGAAAAACGATGTGATTGAAAAGGTGATAGAAGATTATACCCGCGAATCGGGCGTGCGTAGTTTGGATAAACAAATAGGTTCGGTTATACGCGGCGTGGCAAAAAACATTGCCATGAAAGAAGAATACAACCCGCTGCTGAATAAAAAAGATGTAGAGCGAATACTGGGCGCACCTATTTTTGATAAAGACCTATATGAGGGCAATGATGTTGCCGGCGTAGTAACAGGCCTGGCGTGGACATCGGTAGGCGGCGATATTTTATTTATTGAATCGAGTTTAAGTCCGGGTAAAGGGCGTTTAACCCTTACGGGTAACCTTGGTGATGTGATGAAGGAATCGGCCACCATTGCGCTGGCTTACCTGCGCGCCCATGCCAGTTATTTTAATATCGACCCGCGCCTTTTCGACCAGTGGGATGTGCATATCCACGTGCCTGCCGGCGCTACGCCTAAGGATGGCCCTTCGGCCGGGGTAACTATGCTTACCGCGCTTACATCAGCCTTCACCCAGCGCAAACTGAAACCGCATTTAGCTATGACGGGTGAAATTACCCTGCGTGGCCGTGTGTTGCCGGTTGGTGGCATTAAAGAAAAGATACTGGCCGCCAAACGCGCTAATATCAAAGAGATCATCCTGTGCAAATCTAACGAGAAGGATATTTTGGATATTAAGGAAGATTATATCAAAGACCTTACTTTCCACTATGTAAAAGAAATGCGCGAGGTAATTGACCTGGCCCTGCTGGATGAATTGGTTGCCGATCCGTTGGATTTGACAGTGAAAGAAGACGCCAAAGTGGAAGCTTAAGTTTTCATTTCTATTTCATGTGAACAATTATCTTCGTGGTATCAAAACCGATATCATGATTAAAAATTGTCCACTTTTGTCGGCCATTTGCCTGCTGTTTATTCTTTTTTCCGGCAAATCATTTGGCCAAACCAGTCCCGATTCTTTACTGCATCAGCGTGCCCAAACCGTTTTTCTGGAAGCGGGTGGCGCAGGCGTAGTATTTTCGGCAAATTACGATACCCGGTTCAGCAAAAAACGTAATGGCTGGGGCGGGCGCATTGGTATAGGATATTTCCATGATAGGCCTGGCTCGATTGTTTTGTTGCCGATACAGGTCAATTATCTTTTCGGGAAAACTAAAAACTTCTTCGAACTTGGCGCGGGCATTACAGCAGGTTCAGTAGACGATAAGACGGATGTACCCTTCGGTGATGATGGGAAAACAGTTAACGGCGCGGTTGCCACTTTAACGGCGGCTTTCCGTCACCAGGCTTTGGGCAGGGGTATCTATTATAAAATAAGCTTCGATGGTATTTTCGATACAGAAAACCTGCATAATGTATTTCCTTATATAGGCGCCGGGTTGGGTTATACTTTCCGGTAAAATTTACTGATAGATTAAAGCTCCATTCCCGGGGCTTTTTCTATTTTTGATCTTTGCTAATTCATACCCCGCATGAGAAAATTATTTCTGATTACTGTTGTTTTAATTCTAACCTGTACCGGCTTCGCTCAATCGCGCAAAAACGAGGTAGGCATCCAGGCCGATAACGATTCGTTCCTGGGCCAGGGATCGGACAGGTATTATACCAACGGTATATTTATCTATTATCGCCATGCCTTAAAAGTGAGTGAAGGTGGTACCAAACTAAAAAATAAGGTGTTGGGTTTTGAGGCTGGTCAGAAGATATTTAACCCTCAAAGCGGCAGTATCCCATCGGTTGATTATTTAGACCGTCCGTTTGCAGGCTATCTGTATATCGGTTCAACTTTAAATTTTTTATATAGTAACGAAAGTAATTTGAAATTTGGCGCGCAAATTGGCGTAGTTGGCCCGGGTGCAGGTGGAAAAGAGATACAGGAAGACATCCACAAATGGTTTGGTTTTTACCCCCCAACCGGCTGGGAGCACCAGGTACATGATGGCGCCGAGCTTAACCTATCGGCCGAATACAATAAACTGCTTACGCGGGGCAATGGCATCGACCTGACTTTTAACAGCTATGGCAACCTGGGCAATGGCTTTACGGGCGCAGGCGCGGGCTTAATGCTGAGAGCGGGAAATTTTAATCAATTATTCAATTCGGTAAGTACCCAAAGTACCGCCAGTAATATAGACAGTAAAAGTGCATTGCACCAGCACGAATTTTTTGCCTACTACAAACCAGCATTAAACTACGTAGCGTACGATGCTACCATACAAGGCAGCTTGTTCAACGCGCACAATAACCCGCAGGAAGTAACTTTAGACCGTGAACCATTCATATTCAGCAACCAGATAGGGGGCGCTTACACCGCCAACCATTGGGTGTTTGATGTATCGGTGATATTTCACAGTAAAGATGTAAAGCAGATGGTGCAATTGCACCAATGGGGATCGGTAACGGTATTGTATAGGTTTTAATATTAAAAAAGTACGTCATTCTGAGCGATAGCGAAGAATCTCCGATATGCTAAGCGACTCTGCTTATTTGGGATCCTTCGCTATCGCTCAGGATGACGACAAGTATTACTCCCCAAAATCCTTCCTTCTCGATTCTTTTTTGGCTGAATGGAGTTTTTTGGCATCTAACCGTGCCGCTTTTTTGGCTTTAGATATTTTTACTTTTTTCCGCGCTTTGGGTACAATTAAAGCATTACCCAATATTTGCACCAGGCGTCCAAGCGCTATCTCTTTATTCAACAGCTGACTACGTTCCTCGTCGCACACAATTTGCAGCAAGCCATCTTTATTAAAACGGGAATGTAGTTTGGTGATCAGCAAAGCTTTCTCTTCATCTGTAAATAACAGCGATGTTTCAATCGGGAACAGCAGTTCAACTTTGGTAGAAACCTTGTTTACATTTTGGCCGCCTTTGCCCCCGCTGCGCGATGTTTTATAGCTCACTTCCTTTTGCAGGTCGGCTTTATTTAAGTTCATGGTGCTAATTTAATGAATGGTAGATTAGGTTGATTGAGTCAACCGTTTTATTTATTGGCAGATAACTTATTCAACTCCTCACTTATTCAACCACTCACTAAAATTCCCTATCTTCGTACCCCGATGAGCAATAACATTGTGGTAGCTATCGATGGCTACTCGTCATGCGGAAAAAGCACTTTAGCCAAAGCCCTGGCCAAAAAACTCCATTTTATTTATGTTGACAGCGGTGCTATGTACCGGGCGGTGACTTTGTATTTTCTGCGTAACAATATCGATTTGCATAATCACGAGCAAATTGCTGAGGCGTTAAAGGATATCCACCTTAACTTCCACTCGCGCGATTACCAAACACATATTACCCTAAACGACGAAGAAGTATCAGATGAGATACGCCTGATGCCGGTGTCCGAGAATGTAAGTGCTGTTTCTGCCGTTAAAGAAGTACGTGTAGAGATGGTGAAGCAGCAGCAACGCATGGGGCAATCAAAGAATGTGGTAATGGATGGCCGCGACATCGGCACCGTAGTTTTCCCGCACGCCCAGGTAAAACTGTTTATGACCGCCGACCCCAAGATCCGCGCTGAACGCCGCTTTAAGGAACTGGCGCCTAAAAATCCGGATATTACTTTAGAGGAAGTGTTTGAAAACCTGGCCCATCGCGATTATCAGGACACCACCCGCGAGGAAAGCCCCCTCACCCGCGCCGAAGACGCTATTATTTTAGACAACACCGATTTAACACCGGACGAGCAGCTGCAATTTGCGCTGGATAAGATAGAGCCGTTTTTGAAATAACCCCTATTACTATGTCATTTCGAACGAGGTACGAGGAGGAATCTTCTATACGCGACATGTATATCGTAGAAGATTTCTCTTTCGCCCCTTCGCACACATCTACCTATGCTCTATCGAAATGACAGCTTTTATAAGTTGATCTTACTCCACAAACTTCTCCGTATTTACCCCAAACCTGTTCAGGAAATCAACCCCTTCATCGCTGACTAAGCCTTTATATTCGGCGTACGAGTACCGGTAGTAAACCTGCCTCACCCCTGCCGAATAGATCAACCTGGCGCAAGCTAAACAAGGTGATAACGTAGTATACAAAGTTGCCCCTTCTAATCGTGCACCGTTTTTTACGGCATACAATATGGCGTTCTCCTCGGCGTGAAGTGCTAACGAACAGCTGCCTTTTGAATCGCGGGCGCAGCCAACGCCCGGCCATTCTTCGTCGCAATTGTGCGTGCCCGATGGCGGACCGTTGTAACCGATGGAAATAATACGGGTATCTTTAGCCAGCACCGCCCCCACCTGCGCTTTTACACAGTGCGACCGCTTAGCCAGATCGCCGGCAAGGTTCATGAAGATATGTTCGAAAGATGGTTTGTTCATCAGTGATCAGAGATTAGTTAATTAGAGATCAAGGTTAAAAATAAAGATTAGAAACTTACAGTCAAAAAAATAGAGATTAGTAAATAAATACACCAATCTCTATTCTTTGATTAACTAATCACTGGAAAATCAATGCCCACCTTTAACCTCTACAGCATCAAAATCAATACCCTGCGTTTTGAGTTCACTTTTTGCTTTAATTGCGTAAAACGCCAGATAAGCAAAACAAGCTACGCCCACCAGGTACGAGAATTGGATGCCCAGGAAATGGTCAGCTAAGAAACCTTGTAACAAGCTGATAAATCCGCCGCCCATAATCATCATAATGAGGAAACTGGAACCCTCGTTGGTATGGCGGCCAAGGCCGGTAACCGCAAGGGTATAAATACATGGCCATAAGGTTGAGCAAAATAAACCCACGCTAACAAAAGCGAATACACTTACCATACCGGTGGTAAACATCCCAATAAACAGGGCAACAATAGCACAACCTGAGAAAATTAATAATTGGCGTGCCGGGTTACCGCGACTTAGCAAATCGGCTATAATCAATACGGCAACTACAGCGGCATAGATGTAAAATGGTGTAATATCATGCTGGGCTATCCTGTTCACCGCCAGGAACACTGCGAATGCGATATAGGGCATTAAGAATTTCAATACCTGCTTAACCCCGCCCGATAGGCTGAAAGCACCGATAGAGTTTGTCCACCGGCCTATCATTAAGCTGGCCCAGTAAAGTGAAATGAACGGGGCTATATTAGCGGTAGGTATATTTAATTTCTCTTTCATATAAGCCGGCAGGTTACTGGCGGTAGAAACTTCAACACCTACGTAAACAAATATGGCTATCATACCTAACGATAATTGCAAGTAGTTGATCGCGCCTTTTCTATCGTTAGTGGCTAATGGGGCGGCCACATCTGTTGGCGAACTTACCACCTCTTCGGTTATGTTTTCAATTTTGTTGGGTACCGATGAGAATTTGAAGATAACTGCCACTACTATAAACAACGCACCTAAAATAAGATAAGGGAATTTTACCGCGCTGATATCAGCCACCTGCGAATTGGCAGATACCGAACCGAAAATGGCCAAACTAACCAGCAAGGGGCCAATAGTAGTACCAAAGTTATTTACACCACCCGCAAGGCTTAAACGTTGCGCGCCTGTTTTAGGGTCGCCCATGGCAACAGTCAGCGCGTTGGCCGCAATTTGCTGCAACGAGAAACCTAACCCTACAATAAATAAGCCGGTGATCATAATATAGAACGAAGCGCTTTCTGCTGCCGGGTAAAATAATAAAGTACCCAATGCCGAAATTATAAGGCCCACGGCAATACCGTTTTTATAACCAAAATGGTTCAGGATATCGCCGCCACGGGCTTTTGAAATAAAGAAATAGATGAGTGAACCAACTGTATAAGCAAAATAAAAGGCGAACGATATCATTTGCGATTGCCATTGTTCGAGATTCAGTTTCTCCTTGAAAACAGGGATTAAGATATCGTTGCTTGCGGCCACAAAGCCCCAAAAAAAGAAAACAGTAATCAATGTCAACAAGGCCGAACTATAGTTCTTGCTGTTAGTTTGCTCCATAAGGTTAAAATTTAAATTGGTGTTTAAAGGACACTAACATAAGCTAATTTTTTATTATTCGTAATATTTTTAAAAATTAAATCAGGTCTTAAATTTCTTTGTTTAATAGATAAAGTTGCATATTCGCATACTTTAAACTGTTATATAAGCCTATTAGTAAATGATAGAAGCCGTAATATCGGGTATAGGGATTGGATTAGTGCTCACGTTTTTAACCGGCCCGGTTTTCTTCGCTTTAATAAAAACAAGTATCGAAAAAGGCTTTCATGCAGGTGTTGCTTTAGCCCTGGGAGTGGTTACCAGCGATGTGGTATTTGTAGGCACCATCCTTTTCGGTTCGCAATTTTTTGATGTATCTGCGCAAACCAAAACCATTGCGGGTATTGTAGGCACTACTATCCTTTTCGGTATCGGTATCTATTATATATTTAAAAAGGCCGATGTTAATTACAAAACTGTAGCCCCAAAACGCATCCGCAAGGCAGGCTTTTTTTTAAAGGGCTTTGTAATGTGCATATTTAACCCTACTATCCTTTTTCATTGGATAACCGTTATTGGTACGGCCAGTACTATTTATCACCAGGGCATCCCACATCGCGGACTAAAACTGGCTACCATGTTCTTCACCGTACTTATTGTACAATTTGGAATGGATACTACCAAAGCATTTTACGCCAATAAGCTGCGCGACCGCATATCCGAAAAAATGGTACACCGCCTAAATCAGGTTGCTGGTATAGCCCTTATTATTGCCTCGTTAATTTTGGTTGATAAACTGGTGACACACTATGTGTTCTCGCCGATGAGCTGATTTTGCCTCCCCACGTCATAGCGAGCGCAGCGTGGCTATCCCTGATAAGCAAAGAGGCTTGCATAGTTTAGAGATTGCTTCGTTCCTCGCAATGACATGAATGAAATATTTTTTCCTTTTCCTTGGTGATATCTTCCTAAATTACCGCACTTAGTATTAAATGCACATTCATTATGGCAAATGATACCCAACAAACAGCAAACAATGCCCGGCTTTTTATAAAGCTGTATCAATCGGCATTTCCCTCGGTAGCGCGCTATGTGAGCCGGCGGGGCGGATCGTTCGATGAAGCGAAGGATGTTTTTCAGGACGCGCTGGTAATTTATTACGAGAAGCACATCAGCGGTAACCAATCTCCTGTCAACGCAAAAGCTTATTTAATGGGCATTGCCAAGCATCTTTGGATAAAAAGCTATCAGAACAATAGCCGCTATGTACCGCTGGATGAGGCTAACAACCTGGACATAACCATACCCCAAGCGCAGCAGCCTATAACCAATAAAATACTACACTACCTGGAAAGCACCGGCGAAAAATGTATGGATTTGCTGAAAAGCTTCTATTACGACAAGCTGCCCATGACTGATATTGCCCAAACATTTGGCTTCTCAGGCGAACGGTCGGCTACGGTGCAGAAGTTTAAATGCCTGGAAAAAGTACGCGAAACAGTTAAAAGTAAATCCTTAACCTATGAAGACTTTGTTGAATAAGCTGCAGCAGATAGAAGGATTTATTTTAAAAACCAATAATCCGGGTGACAACCTGGTGTTTGAAGCCCAGCTATTGCTTGATGAAAACCTGCACCAGGAAGTTAGCTTGCAAAAAGATGCGTACGCCATCATCAATCAATATGGCCGCCGAAAGTTGAAAGCGGAGATAGAATCCGTGCATCAGCAGTTATTTACCCAAACCAAACATCAGCGTTTCAGGGAAAAAGTGCTGGCGCTGTTTAAGTAAAACCATCATTTATGAATATCGACACTAACGAATTCCGCAAATATGCGGTGGGGCATTGCCATGCCAAAACTTTCGCGGTTGAGCGCTTTATTGCACAAACCCAACAAGCGGCCATTACCATGAGTATGACGCCTTATATTACCGAAGAGCGCCAGCTGAACGTGGCCCAGATGGACGTATTCTCGCGCCTGATGATAGACCGCATTATCTTCCTTGGCACCCAGGTTGAAGACCATATGGCCAATGTGATACAGGCGCAATTACTGTTCCTGCAATCGGTAGATAGTAAGAAAGACATCCAGATGTATATCAATTCACCAGGCGGCTCGGTGTATGCCGGGTTTGGTATTTATGATACCATGCAAATCATCAGCAACGATGTGGCTACCATCTGCACAGGCATGGCGGCATCCATGGCGGCTAATTTGCTGTGCGGCGGCGCGGCAGGTAAACGCTCGGCGCTGAAACATTCGCGTATTATGCTGCACCAACCATCTGGTGGCGTACAGGGCCCGGCATCGGATATTGAGATCACCGCCCGGCAGGTACTTAAAATTCAAAAGGAACTCTACACCATCCTCTCCGAACACAGTGGCCGCACCTACGATGAAGTCCACCACGCCTCCGACCGCGATAACTGGATGACATCGCAAGAGGCATTGGAATTTGGGATAATTGATGAGATATTAGTCCCCCAAGCCAACGCTTAATCTTGCGTCATTGCGAGGCACGAAGCAATCTCTACACCCAAAAGTTAAATATGCACAGCTACTCTGTAAACTTAGAGATTGCTTCGTTCCTCGCAATGACGTGGTTGTAAAACAGCAAACGCCCCAATAAATCGGGGCGTTTGCTTATAACTTATGACTTAGAACTCAAGACCTACATATATGCCCTTTGGTTCTTCCCTTCCATCCAGTTCACATAGGCGCGGTTCACAATCTTGTTGCCGCCCGGGGTTGGGTAGTCGCCGCTGAAGTACCAGTCGCCCAGATGATCAGGACAGGCAATATGCAGGTTATCCAGCGTTTGGTATAATACTTTTATTTCGGCATTAGTACCTTTAGGTGTAATGATCTTCGCTATACGGTCAGATATTTCCTGATCGGTAAACGGTTCGTAAATAGCTTTTACGTAGTTTTGTACCTTCTCTTTCGGCAGGGCCAGGCTATCTTTACATTTCTGGTAAACTTCGGTCAGTATGTTTTCCTTACCGGTTTCTTTCAGCAAACTTACAGCCGCTTCAAAAGCAACGAACTCGCCCATACGGCTCATATCAATACCATAACAATCCGGGTAACGTATTTGCGGCGCCGATGATACAATGACTATCTTTTTAGGGCCCAGCCTGTCCAGTATCTTCAATATACTTTGCTTCAGCGTTGTACCGCGTACAATCGAATCATCCAAAGCTACCAACATATCGGTTCCCGCTTTAATTACACCGTAGGTAGTATCGTATACATGTGCTACCATCTCGCCGCGGTCGGCATCGTTAGTGATGAACGTGCGCAGCTTTACATCTTTTATCGCCAGCTTTTCCACCCGTGGGGCCATGGCCAATACTTCGGTCAGTTCCTCGTCGGTAATTTTATCGGCGCGGTTCAGCAGCTTATCGCGCTGGTATTTTTTAATGTATTTATGAAAACCCTCTACCATGCCATAGTAGGCAACTTCGGCGGTATTTGGTATAAAGGATAGTACGGTGTTTTTAATATCATGATCCACCGCGTCCAGTATTTGCGGGCACAACAAACGGCCCAATTGTTTACGCTCGCGGTAGATCGAGGCATCGCTGCCGCGCGAAAAATAGATCCGCTCGAACGAGCACGATTTCTTTTCCTGGGGCTCACTAAACTGGTCTTCAGTTATTTTGCCATTCTTTTTAACTATCAGGGCATGGCCGGGTTTTATCTCGCGGATGTCCTCGATAGCTACGTTAAAGGCAGTTTGTATAGCAGGGCGCTCGGAAGCGGCCACTACAATCTCATCGTTATAATAATAAAACGCCGGGCGGATACCTACCGGGTCGCGCATTACAAAAGCATCACCATGACCTAAAATACCTGCGATGGTATACCCGCCGTCCCAGCTTTTGGCTGATTTTTTCAGGATCTTAGCTACGTCCAGGTCGTTGGCTATCATGTTACTGATCTCCATATTATTGTCCACACCCTCCCGTTTGTATTGGTCAAACAAGCCCTGGTTCTCGGTATCTAAAAAGTGGCCTATTTTTTCCAGTACGGTTACAGTATCAGCTTTTTCTTTAGGGTGCTGGCCAAGGTCGTACAGTTGCTGCAGCAGTTCATCAACATTGGTCATGTTGAAGTTACCGGCAATAACCAGGTTACGCGTTTGCCAGTTGTTTTGGCGCAGGAAAGGGTGACAGCTTTCGATACTATTCTTACCATGAGTACCATAACGCAGGTGGCCCAGTAAAACCTCGCCGGTAAAGCTAACATTCTCTTTCAGCCATTCGGCGTCCAGCATTTTTTCGGGTGTTTCCTTTTGAATATCGGCAAACTTCTTTTGGATATACTCAAAAATATCGGCCACAGCGCTGGGCGCCATGCTTCGGTGCCGGCTAATATAGCGCTTGCCCGGTGCAATGTCCAGCTTAATGGTAGCTACCCCCGCGCCATCTTGCCCGCGGTTGTGCTGTTTTTCCATTAGCAGGTACAGCTTGTTAATGCCGTACAGTGCCGTTCCATATTTTTTTTGGTAATAAGATAGTGGCTTTAGTAGACGGATAAAAGCCACCCCGCATTCATGCTTAATCTGATCGCTCATGATTGGATTTGAGCACGCAAAGTTAAAATAATCGCGCTAATTATCAGCCTGTAATTGTCATTAAAAAGCATTAAATAAACGCTTAGTGTGTAAAAAATACAATACGTGCTGGCAACGCTTATGATTGTGCTGGATTTGTTGAATTGTCTGAACCGGGATTTAACAGATTAGCAAGATGACAACGATATAAATCCTATAATCCTATTAATCTGTTAAATCCCGGTTCAGACCGTTACAGCTTCTCTCCGTGCTGGGTAATATCAAGCCCTAAGGTTTCCTCTTCCTTGGTTACCCTTAACGGCTGTATCATATCGGTAATTTTCAACAGCAATAATGAGCCGAAGAACGCGAAAATAGAAACGCCAATTAAAGCAGCTAATTGCACCAAAAACAAATGTGTTTCGCCAAAAAACAGTCCGTTACCTGTTACGTTGGCAGCATTTATATTTTTATGTGCAAAAACGCCGGTTAAAAGCATCCCCACCATACCACCAACACCGTGACAAGGGAATACATCAAGTGTATCGTCAATAGTGGTGCGGGTGCGCCATTCTACCACCAGGTTACTTACAATGGCCGATATAATACCAATAGCCAACGAATGCGGTACCGATACAAACCCGGCGGCCGGGGTAATAGCCACTAAACCAACCACCGCGCCAATACAGGTGCCCATAGCCGATGGCTTGCGGCCCCGTACCGTATCAAAAAATATCCAGGTAACGCCTGCCGCTGCCGATGCTGCCATACTGGTGGCCAGCGCAGTTACCGCCAAAGTATTAGCGCCAAATGCCGACCCGGCATTAAAACCAAACCAGCCAAACCAAAGCAAGCCTGTACCTATCATCACATAAGTGATACGTGCAGGCGAGTGGGTATTCTCGTTACGTTTTTTCAAGTATAAAGCCGAGGCTAAAGCCGCCCAGCCTGCCGACATGTGCACAACAGTACCGCCTGCAAAATCCAGTACGCCAAGTTTGGCCAAAAAACCATCCGGGTGCCAGGTGCAATGCGCCAGCGGCGAGAAAATAAATATGGAGAACAGGCAAAGGAATATCACGTACGATTTAAAGTTGATCCGCTCGGCAAAGGCGCCCGTGATCAGCGCTGGGGTAATAATGGCAAACTTTAACTGGTACATGGCAAACAGCAAAATAGGGATAGTTGGTGCCATACGCCAGGTTTGGTTGCCCAGCATGCCTTTCAGCATGAAAAAGGTTTTAGGGTTACCTATAAACCCGCCAATGCTATCGCCAAAAGCCAGGCTAAAGCCAAACACCACCCACATTACAGTTACAATAACCATACATATGATGCTTTGCAGCATGGTTGATATTACGTTTTTCTTATTTACCATACCGCCGTAAAAAAAGGCAAGTCCTGGGGTCATAATCAGTACCAGGGCGGTGGCGGTCAGCATCCAGGCAGTATCGGCCGCGCTGATGGTTGATTTTTCCGTGTTATGGACATCAATGCCCGGGAAAAAGAACGACAATAGCAGGATAATTAGTACTAAACTAATAGGGATAAAACGTTTCATGGTTGACAGGCTCAATCGGAGTTATTTTCAAAGCTGCAAAATAGTAACATTTTTAAAATACGCGGGTATTAAATATAATTTTTACAATAATCACAATAGATAATTAAAAATATATAACAATTTTATAATTTAAAATAAAAATAAGGCATTAAATTTTTTATTTCGCAAGAAATTTGGTTTAAAACCTATCTCAAAACATATATTTTTTGAAAAAATCACAAAAAAATCAGACTGTAATATTACACCCGTAATAAATAGACAAACAAACAGAATTAAAAAACCTTATGGAGCTAAACCTGGAGTATTTTATAAATATTTAGCCAAATAATCGGGGAATATCCCGATAAACACCAGCAGAAAAGAAATAACAACCGCCGCAAACAACAAGCTTTGGCTGGTCACCACGTATTCGTGGTTATTATCTGTTTTGCGCAGGAATAAATAAAGCGGTATTTTAATGTAATAGAATAATGCTACCACGGTGGTCAGCGCACCGGTACCCATCAACAGCAGGTAAAGCAACTGATGATCTAACTGGTACCTACAATATATCGACTGGAATACCAGCACCTTCCCAATAAAACCGGCGGTTACCGGCAAACCCGTTAACGAAATAAGGATAATTACGAAGCACACCGAAGCAGTCGGCAGTTTAAAGCCCAGCCCTTTATAATCGTCCACATTCTCGGCGCCGGTAATATTAGTGAAGTACGATGCCAGCATCAGCGCGCCTATGTTGGCAACACTGTATACCGCAAGGTAAAACAATAAGGCCTTCAAACCATCGGGACTGAAACATATTACGGCCATTAATGCAAAACCGGTATGGCCGATACTGCTATACGCCAGCATGCGCTTGATATTCTTTTGCATTACCGCGGCAAAATTGCCGGCTACCATGGTAATTAATCCTACTACTGAAAGGAACAGCCTGAAATCAAAACTTGTCCATATGCCTGATATTATAAATGGCCTTACAAAGTTTACCAGCATAGCAAAAGCTGCAATTTTAGGCAAAGTAGACAGGTAAGCCGTAACCGGGGTAGCGGCGCCCTGGTAAACATCGGGTACCCAAAAATGCATGGGTACAAAAGATAGCTTAAAGCCTAATCCCGCAAAAATTAACACCAGCGCAAATGAAACGCTGACAGGGTTTACTGCCGATAAATTATGCACAAATTGCGCGGCAAACAGATCGGTAAAACCCGTGAAGGCATACAGCAACGAAATGCCATACAGCATTACCGCCGATGAAGCCGCGCCGAACAGCACGTACTTTAAGCCTGCCCCTGCGCTTATCCCCTGCTCCGCCTTATAAGCCACCATCAGGTACGAGGCCAGCGAAACAAACTCGATAGCCAGGTAGATGGATAGCAGGTTGATGGACATCACCATTAGGTGCAGGCCCAGTATTGAGGCTATAACAATGGCATAAAGATCGGACAATCCCTTCTTATGGGCCTTCAACTGCCTGTCCCAGGCAAAATAAAGCAGCAGCAGCAGGCTTATAAAGTCAATAATCAGTTTAAACACTACCGAGGTATGGTGCAACAATAGCATTCCGCCAAACATAGGCCGCATTTCATCTACAGGCAGTAGGTATTGGATGCCGTCCTGCAATATCACACACACCATCCCTACTACCGAGACCACACGACATATAGCTGCCGCGCTGCGGGTATAAACCAGGCCGGTTATCAGCACCAGTAAAAACAGCACGCTCAGGTAAACCTCGGGCATAAAGTAGTGCACACTGCTGATGGCGGTATTTAACTGGTACGATATGTAGGGTAATAGGTCGTGCATTTAATATCTATTGTACTGCAATAAGTTGATTTTTAGGAAGGCGCACCTGGTAACTCAAAACGGCCTTTTTATTATCCAGCGGGGCTAAAGTAAAATTCCAGGCAATTAAACCTGTTTTAGTATCCAGTTTACCGCCCGATAATTCCTTTGCATCTACCACAATATCTGTGTTTTCGGATACGGGTATCTGGTCTTCCAATAACAAATTTATAGGTTGCGATTTCCTGTTCTTTACCTCTATCAGCCAATCGCGGGTTTCTTTTCTGTTAGATGCGATACCCTGTTTCCCTGTTAAATTTTTTTGCAAGGTACGGGTTACTACAATATTTTTATCAGTGCCCAGAGAAAGTTTTAAAGTATCGTTAGCGGTACGGCTATTTAAATATGATTTACCAATATAAGTACCTTCAAAAAACAGGTTCATATCGCCGGGCAAAAAGTTGTACTTGTTCCAATCGGTTACCAGGGCGGTTAAAAATACGTTGGTGTTTATTTTGGGCGCCGCGTAGTATTCGTATTTAGCCGGCAGTTCTACCTGGTTCATTTCAACCGTAGCTTGTTTACCATCGGCATTTACCGAAAAAGGCGTGTTGATATTAAACTCTGTCGCGGTTTGGTTTTCCTGCTGGGTAACACCCGGAACCGATGCCATGCCATATACCTTTCCAAGGCTTTGTGTGGCCATCCCCCTCACTATAACTACTTCATTTAATTGATTGCTTCTTTTATCCTGGGCCATTTCATATTTTGGGATATCCAGGTAATATGGGGAAAGATCGGGCCTGTTGGCATTAACGTTAGGGTTACCTGTCGATAAGGTGAGTTTCACATCTTTCCAGTCCTCACCGCTTTGCTGGGTAACCTTAGCTTTATATACAATAGTTACCGGACTTTTTACATCTTTAGCACGGATATTATAAACAGGTGTCCAGCTGGCGCGGTAAACGCGGTAGCTTAAGGTAAACTGCCCTACCGTATTACCGACAGACGATACCGTTACCAAAATATTACTGCTTTTTTTACTGCCGCTATTTTCAGTAGTGGTTATCAGGGCGTTAATCTTTTGCAGCTCGGTATTCAGCGCATCAACTTGTTGAGTAACCAGCATTTCATTTTTTTTCAATTCGGTTAAGCGGGCTGTCTGAAAATCAAGCGCTTGTTTTAGTTTAACAATATCAACTGTGGCATTTGTGGTATTATTAGTAAGTTGGTTTTTCAGTAATTTTTCCTCATCAAGGTAAATGCTCATTAAATCTGTTTGAGCGGCTATTTTATCCTTAATAACTTTTTGCTGGGCCAGCAGGTCATCAATAGTTTTTTGCCGTGTTTGCTCGTTCGCTACGTTAACTTCGGGTGTAACCGACAGGATGGTAAAATCGCCTGTGGCATGCACCTGCACACTTTGTGCATCTATATCCGGCGCAATATGGTCAAATACCAGTGTGGTTGTACCAGGCTTAATGCTTGCTGTTGCAGTACGGGTTACTTGCCCGCTGTTTAAAAAAATAGTTACTTTCTGAATTTTTGAACTCACTTTTTGGCTATCGTCAGCTTTTACCTGTGCTGATATGAATAAAATTATCCCGGCCATTAATAATTTGTTAAGCATGATGGTTGAATATAAAGTGAAACGATCTTGTTAATAAAGCCAGCTAATTGCTGCTTTCTAACTACAAGATGTATTCTCTTATATTTTTCCATAAACATTATTAAAATTTTTATCAGCCGTGTAAAAAGCTTACTAAAGCCAGTACCGAATCGTTTATCTTATCAAACACCAGCGATGGCATAATACCTAAAGCCAGGGCCAGCACAGCCAGCGGTACAAGGGTTATGGTTTCGCGCCAGTTCAAATCGGTAAGGGCCAAATGCCAGGTTTCGCCGCCTTTTAATAATTCCTTGCCAAAAAACATCCGCTGCAGCGTCCATAAAAAGTAAGCGGCGCTTAGTAATATCCCCAGCACACCGCACACGGCCAGCCATTGCGGCATCAGCCCGTTAAAGGTGAAAGATTTAAACGCCCCCGCCAGCGAGAAAGCCTCGGCCACGAAAGCCGAGAAGCCCGGCAAGCCTAACGATGCGAAAAAGGCGATCATCACAAAAACTGTATAGCGCGGCATCAACCCGCTTAAGCCGCGGAAGTTGTAAATATCCCTATCGTGCACCCGGTTGTAAATTACGCCTACCAGGAAAAACAGCATGGCCGATAAAAAGCCGTGACTTACCATTTGCATCATAGCGCCGCCAATACCCTCGGGCGTTTGCGAGGCAATGCCCAGCAGCACAAAGCCCATGTGCGATACGGATGAATAGGCGATCATACGTTTCAGATCGCGTTGGGCCAGGGCATTCAACGCGCCGTAAATAATGGATATAATGCCCAGCAGGCCCAGCCAAAATGCACCGGTAGTAGCCACATCGGGGAATATCCCGGTACAGATCCTAATGATACCGTAACCACCAATTTTTAGCAGGATACCCGCTAATATAATAGACACCGGTGTAGGCGCTTCCACGTGCGCATCGGGCAGCCAGGTGTGCAATGGCACTACGGGTACTTTAATGGCAAAGGCTATAAACAGGATAATAAAGCCCAGCGTACGGGCGTGCATGCCGAATAATGTGTAATGATTAATGGTATCAAAAATAGAACCGGAAATATAATTGGCCGGGTTCATCATGGTTACCATGTTAAACGTGTGGTTGCCCGTGGCAGGGTCCTGTACTGAGAGGTATAACCCTATCATTACCAGCAGCATAAATACCGAACCGAACAGCGTATACAGAAAGAACTTGATAGCCGCATATTCGCGCCGTACCCCGCCCCACATACCTATCAGGAAGTAGAGTGGCAACAGCATTAGTTCATAAAACAGGTAGAACAAGAAGAAATCCAACGCGCAGAAAACGCCGATAACCGCCATATCCAATATCAGGAACAGGATAAAAAAGCCTTTCAGGTTACTTTTTATCTCCCAGGCTGATAGCGCCGCTATAACCAGCACCAGCGATGTCATTACCACCATGGCTAATGAAATGCCATCTATCCCCACAAAATAATCTATCTGTAGTTTAGACTGACCGAGGTTCAGGTTTATCCACGATAGCTTTTGTACCAGTTGGTATTGCCCCTCATGGTTAATGCCGCCAAAATTGGCCCCGGTTTTAAAATGACAATATATCCAAACTGCTAAACCCAATTGTATCAGCGTTGCCGTTAGCGTAAGGAACTTAAAACTGCCCCGCCATGCCGATGGCATCACCCATATCAGCAGGGCAAACAGCACAGGTATAAATATTAATATAGTTAATATATTCATCAGGTTCAGATCAGTATTTTAAATATAAATAAAGCCAATATTACTGCGAGCATGCTAAACAAATAGTACTGCACCTTGCCGGTTTGAAAGCCGCGCACAAAATTACTAATGCCCACTACAACTGCCGCTATGCCGTGCAAAAAACCATCTACAATATATTTATCCAGCCATTTGGCTGTGGCCGATAGCGCTAAGGTAATTTTAGTGAGCAAATGTATCAAACCGTCAATAACGTTCTTATCAAACCAAAACATCCTGTCGCTCAAAGCTAATACGCCTTTTACAATAGCACCATTGTAAAATTTATCAATATACCACTCGTGATACGATAGTTTGAACAGGAATGTATGCTGCGGGAACAGTTTCCGCTTTTGCGTAACATAAATGCTGTACGCCCAATAAATAGTGAGTATGCTAATTAAAGTTACCCCTACCGGGATAATGGTATGATAAGGATTGATACGCCCTAAATGATCGGTAACCACCAAGCCTTTCAATACCCAGGCATGTTCATAAAAAAACGGGTTGAATGAAAATACCGGGAACAGGCAGCACAGCGCCAGGAATATCAGCGGAAATTTATAAGCCCAGCCGCCATCGGTAAAATGCGCTTTAACTTGCGCATTGATACGTTCCTGTTCAAATTCGCCAAAAAACACCCGGAATATTAAACGTGCAACATAAAAAGCCGTCAGCACACCGCTTAGCAAAGCTAATACGGGCACTATACTGTAAACCCAGCTTTTATCGCCTGCCCACTCAAAGGCCTGTACAAGTATGCCATCTTTAGACAAATAACCCGTAGTAAAAGGTATACCTACCAAGGCCAGCGCGGCTATTACACAAACCACAAATGTTAACGGCAGCTTTTTACGCAGTCCGCCCATGTAAAGGATGTTCTGTGGGTCGATATCCAGTTGATATTCGTCTTTCAGGTGCTGCATCTCGTGAATAATGATACCAGCCGACAGGAACAGCAGGCATTTAAAGAATGCGTGTGTTACCAGGTGGAACAACCCCGAACCATACGCGCCGATACCCATGGCCATAACCATGAAGCCCAATTGCGATATGGTTGAATAAGCCAGGATGCGTTTCAGATCGTTTTGCGTTAGCGCGATGGTTGCCGCCATAAATGCCGTAAAACAACCGATAACGGCCAGTGCCGTTAGTTCATTACTATTGAAAAATGGATAGAACCGTCCCAATAAGAATACCCCTGCTGCCACCATGGTAGCCGCGTGTATCAAAGCCGAAACCGAGGTTGGGCCTTCCATTGCATCGGGCAGCCAGGTATGCAATGGAAATTGTGCCGATTTAGCCGCAACTGCCAATATAATACCGCCGCAAGCTATGTACTGCCAAACCACAGGCATACTCCCAAACGGACTAAACCATACCCCATTTTTAACAATGGCCTGCATTACCATGCCATTATTGCCAAATAATTGATCAAGATCGAACGTGTGGAATTGCGCGAACAGGATCATGATACCGGCCAGCAGGCCGATATCGCCTATCCTGTTCATGATAAAAGCTTTTTTATTAGCCTGCACAGCCCTATCGCGCGTGTTCCAGAAGCCAATGAGCAGGTAGGATGAGAAACCCACCAACTCCCAAAAAGCATAAACCAACACCAGGTTATCGGCCACAACCAAAGCCAGCATGCTAAAGCAAAAGAAACTGAGGTAGGTAAAATAACGCCCGAAATATGGGTCGCCTTTCATATAAGCCGTGCCGTAAATATGCACCGGCAGCGCAATTACCGATACCAGCAACAGCAACAAAACCGATAGGTTATTCAGCAATAAACCGGCATATATGCGTGTGCTGCCAATGGTGAACCACAAATATTGCTGGTGATAATATAGGCCGCTGTTCCACACTTTTGAAAACACAACTACGGCGCAAGCTGTACTTAGCAGCATGGCCAGGGTAGATACCCAACCGCTGATCTTGCTGCCTTTATCCAGCACTAAAGCATTCAGCAAAAAGGCAGCAAGCGGGGCCAGCACCGCGGTGAGGGTGTAGCCAGCTAATTGCAGATCCTGATGTGCTAAAAGGCTTTCCAATATTTTGTTTATTTTTTTGTTACGATGACAATTTTAGCCGCTATCTTACTTCCTTCCGGCTGATCCTGCACAAAGGTTACGCTCTCAATTTTATCTTTGGGTATGCTGTTCAGCTTGTAGGACTCGCTATTGTTTTTCTCTACCTGTACGCCATCTACCACGTAAATAAACTGGCTGTCATCTTTACCATGACTGGTGAGAAAACTTTCAAAATCATCAGAAAACATGCTGAATTTCTGCTGATACGCCGCTATAGCAAATTTTTTGGTAGTAATTATTGCTACACCATTGGCGCCTTCAGTGCCATATTTTGCAGTGACGGCCTCGCCTTTTAATATTTCGGCAGATGATATATCTTTAGGATTTACCGCATTAAACTGTTCTTTAGTCGTTTTAACCGAATCGACCACATATAATAGGTCCTTAGCATTTACCGCGGGCAAGATAACCTGAGCTTTTAAAACAACCGGGAAACACAGTAATAAAACAATTAATAATCTTTTTAACATCAGTCTTTTAGTTGGTTAATGCTATCGGGTTCAATGGTTTTGTAGCGACGGTAAACATTCAATATAATAGCCAAAGCTACAGCGGTTGTGGCCGCGGCCAGCACTATGGCAAAAATGGCAAAGGTTTGGCCGTTGTTGTTTAGCTTATCATAACGGCCAAAGGCCACCAGGTTTAGTATGGCGGCATTCAGTATCAATTCAATACCTATCAATACTTGTATGGCGTTACTTTTGCTGATGACCATATACAAGCCTATACAAAACAGCACCGCGCTAATAATGAGGAAATGTGTTAAGGTGATCATTCCACACCCTCCTTCCGCGACAGGTGGGCCGCGCCTACCAGCACCATCATCAACAAAATAGAAATAGCCTCGAACGGCAGCAGGTAGCGGGTCATTAAATTAACCCCCAGGTTACTGGTTGTGGTATCGGTTGGCATTACAATATTATTTATCAAGGCCGCATCATTTACCCATTGCAGACCGTTGGCCATTCCTTTTAATATCACGTTAACCATCACTATAAAAAACAGTACCGCCAGCAACAGCGAGGGCCAGTTTTTAAACCCGATAAATTTGGTGTTGGCATCTTTCAATCTGTCCAACGTTTCGCGGCCCGATAGCATAAAGGCAAACAGTATTAGCACCAAAATGCCGCCTACATAAATTACTATCTGGGTTATCGCCACAAAATCGGCCATGGCGAATACGTATAAACCGGCCAGCCCGAACAGCGTAATAAAAAACATAAATATCGAGCGTACCAAACTCTTACTATAAGCCACATACAATGCCGAGCCTATGGTAATAAAAGCCATTACGTAAAAAAGAACGACGGTTAAATTCATACGCTGCCCTCCTTGTTTTGTATGGCCGCCAGTTTAGCGGCAGCACGCTCGGCTTGCTGTTTTTCCAGCAACGCACGCTTTTCGGCGGCCTCCTCAGGCGTCATATCCGAAAATTCGTAGGTCAGGTCGCTTAGTTCAAATACCGTTTTATCGTATTGGTTGGTCATTACAATGCACTCGGTAGGGCAAACTATGGTGCACAAGCCGCAGTACATGCATTTGGCCATATCAATATCAAACTTAGCAGCGTATAGCCGCTTGGGGCTGCCGTCGGATGTATTGCCAATAAGTTCAGTAGCCTTTATCGAATCGATGGTGATACAATCAACCGGGCAAATCTTGGCGCATAGGTCGCATACAATGCAATCGTCTATTTCCACATCCAATTGGTAGCGCCCTACCTCGGGTACAGGCAGTTGCTGTTTTGGATACTGAATGGTGTTGGTGCCTTCCTCCAGTTTTTTGAAATAATTATCGGCAGCCACGGTTTGCACCTGGCGTTTTGAATTGGGCGCAAAAAGGTGTCTGATGGTAAGCGCTAACCCCTTCCATGCAGTTTTGATACCGTTTATAATATTCCCTGATTCCACCGATTTCTTATTTAATGATTTCACAGATTAATCCGTTACTTCACACACTATCTTATTTTATATTTTCGTTTGCATATCTGCATATTCCCACATCTGCACATTCTAATTACATCATCCAAATCCGCCATATGCCCGAGATAATCATACAGGCAAAAGCCAGTGGGGTCAGTACTTTCCAGCATAGGTTCATCAATTGGTCAACCCTGAAACGGGGCAGTGTCCACCTGATCCACATTTGCACACCAACCAGTAATAATGTTTTGATACTCACCCAGGCAATGCCCCAAATTGCTCCGGTTGTCCAGTTTGCCAGGTGTACCGGGCCTATGTTGGGCAGCGGTGTATTCCAGGCGCCCAAAAATACAATTACGGCAACCATACTCACCAAAAACATCATGCTGTATTCGGCTAAGAACACAAAGGCGAACCGCAGTCCGGTAAACTCGGTATGGAAACCGGCAACCAGTTCAGATTCAGCCTCGGGGATATCAAACGGCGCGCGGTTACTCTCGGCCAGCGAAGCAATAAAGTATACCACAAATGCAATGATGAGATGCGGTGCCCGGAAAATATTCCAGCTTAGTATCCCCCCATTGGCCGATACATCCCAGATACCCAGGAACTTGCTATGTTCGGAAGATAGTATCCCCTGCTGATAAGACATCACCTGAAGATCAAGCGTTTGCGCTATCATTACGGCTGATATCAGCGCGAAGCCGGCAGGTATCTCGTACGAGATGATTTGCGCTGCCGAACGCATGGCGCCCAGTATAGAATACTTATTGTTCGATCCCCAACCGGCCATTAATATGCCCAGCGTTTCAACCGAGACGATAGCCAGCAGATAATATAATCCTAAATTTAAGTGCGATGGCGCCAGTCCCGGCCCCCAGGGCAAGGCCGCAAAGCCTAAATAAACCGCTACAAAAATAATAGCGGGGGCTGCCATAAAAAGCCATTTATCCGCAGCAGCGGGAATGATCAGCTCTTTTTGGAGCATTTTCAGAAAATCGGCAATGGTTTGCAGCGAGCCGAATTTACCTACCTCGGTTGGCCCCAAACGGTCTTGTATAAAGGCAGATACTTTGCGTTCGGCATATACGCCAAACAAGGTAAACAGGGCTGCAAATACAAACAACCCAAGGGCTATGCTAAAGTATATGAGATAGCTGGTCAACTGCGTTTTTAATTTCCCTGCAAACTTACTAAATGCACAGGGATTTTAGTTGATTAAGTTTGATTAAGTTGACTAAATTGGTAGAGTATTAATTCTTCCCTGTGTCATTTCGACCGTAGGGAGAAATCTTATACGTTCAACAAGTATCAATATACAAGATTTCTCCTCGTTCCTTGTTCGAAATGACATCGTAGCGATGCTCATTTCATCGAAACATATGCCGACTTCACCGCTTCGCCAAAAAATGATGAAGCATGGTGGTCAAAATCGGCGGTATCATCAGTAGTAGTGTAGAATTGCTGCGTATTGCCTTTGGTGAGTTTTTGTTCTATTTCGGGATGGCGCTGCAGATAATCAACGAGGCTTTTGGCAATAATATCGCCCTGCCCAACTACATTTATATTTTGGGGAAGGTGGGCTTTTATTTTCTCCTGCATCAGCGGGTAATGGGTACAGGCCAGCAACAACGTATCAATATTTGGCGACTGGGCCAGTATTTGGTCAAGGTAAAGCTGTACAAAGTAATCGGCGCCGGGTTTGTTATGTTCGCCGTTCTCCACCAGCGGCACCCACAACGGACAAGCTTGCTGGTAAACTTTTATCTCGGGGAAAAAATGTTCGATCTCCTTCAGGTACGATTCTGATTGCACGGTGCCTTTGGTGCCCAATACGCCAATCTCGCCGGTTTTGGTATAGTTGCCTATCACCTCAGCTGTTGGACGGATGACACCAAGTACCCGTTTTGCAGGATCAACCGAAGCCAGGTCGCGCTGTTGGATAGTGCGCAACGCCTTGGCCGATGCCGTATTACACGCCAGTATTACCAGCGGGCAACCTTGCTTAAACAACCACTGCACGCATTCCCAGGTATACTGATGTATACTTTGGAACGATCGGTTGCCGTAGGGCGCACGGGCGTTATCGCCAAAGTAAATGTAATCGTACCCCGACAATTCGTTTAAAATAGAGCGGAATACGGTTAATCCGCCGTAACCGGAATCGAATACACCTATGGGTTGTTTAGCTGGCATTTAACAAAACTAAAAAAAGCGCCCTGAATTACCGGGGCGCTTTTCAATTATTAATTTTTTAATTAATTACGGTTTTTTTACGGCAGGTGCTGAAGTAGCAGGTGCCATATCTGGGCCTAATTTAGCTTTCACAGCAGCAGTAAGGTCGTCAGTTTCAGGGGCAACCACTAAATCAGTTGTCGATGAATCTAATACATAAGTATAACCTTTCTCTTTAGCTACCTGGTTAACAGCGGCTTTAACTTTATCAACCAATGGTTTGGTTAACTCGTTGTATTTTTGCTGAACAGAGTTTTGGGCAGAGGTGTTCAAATCCTGTAAACGTTTGTTCAGGTCCTGCAATTCGCTTTCAGCTTTAGTACGAACGGCATCGGTCATGGTTGCTTTTTTAGCGTCATAATCGGCAGCTTTGGTTTGTCCTTCGGCTTGTACTGCTTTTATAGTTTCCAAAAACTGGTTTTGGTAGGCTTCCATTTGTTTTTGTATATCGGCAAATTGTCTTGTACCAGTTACTATATTCTGGAAGTTAAGATACCCGATTTTCTGTGCCTGTGCAAAACCAGTCGTCATTAATACACATGCTGCAACTAAAGCACTTTTGAATAATTTTTTCATTTGATCTTTTCTTGTTCTTTGTTTTTTAATTTATGCTATTTTATATAAAATTTTTCACTTTGCAAAAACACCCGGCTTTAATCCAAGGCGGGTAATAACCGCGGCGCTTTTATCATAACGCGGGTTAGCGTATAACATAATGGTTTCGCTGTTCTTGTCAAATATCATATCCAGGCTTTCAGTTTCGGCAACGGCCTGCACGGCCTTTGCTACTTTATCCTGTATTGGTTTAACTAATTGTGTGCTGCGCTGGGCCAGTTCGCCATCGGGGCCAAATTTTTGGCGCTGAAAATCCTTAGCGGCTTTTTCTTTGTCCACAATCTCTGCCTCGCGGCGTTTTTTCATGTCAGCGGTCATCAGCACCTGATCGGCCTGATAAGCCTTATACAACCGGTCTATCTCGCCAAACCTGCTGTCAACCTCTTTTTGCCATTGTTCAGAGAGTACGCTCAGCTGTTTTTGTGCCGATGCGTAATCAGGTACATGTTTTAAAATATATTCCGAATCAACATAGCCAAACCGTTGCGCAAACGCGCCGGCAAATGCCATAAACGTAAAGGCAAGGGTAAAAATTATCTTCTTCATAAATCTCTTTTCAAAGTTAATTAAATCCACCAGTTAAACTTTGGGAAATTGAAAAATGGAATTGGCCTTTGTTTGCACCCGGTATGCCCGGTATCTTATCAAACCCATAACCATAATCAAGCCCCAGCAAACCAAATATAGGAAGAAATATGCGTGCGCCCACACCAACTGAGCGCCGAACATTAAACGGATTGAACTGATTAAAATTGTTCCACACGTTACCACCCTCGGCAAAAGCCAATACAAATATAGTGGCCGATTGGCTGGCCGTAATTGGCTGGCGCAATTCAACTGTATACTTATTGTATATAGGGCTGCCCGGGTTGTTATCTTCGTTATAGTTTGACCCCACCGGAACGATAGAGAAGTTTTGGTAACCACGTAACCCGATGATCTCGCTACCCTGTAAAAACTGGTAGCTCTGCATACCATCGCCACCCAGTTTAAAGCGCTCGAACGGTGACTGGCCTACTGCTTTATTATAGTAACCCAGGAAGCCAAAGCGTGTCTGGGTCATTAACACCAGCTTGCCCGGCAGTTTGGTGAACCATTGCGCATCGAACTTCCATTTGTGGTATTCTACAAAATGGTAGCGTTCTTCAGGCGTTGCAATAGCATAATTGGTACTGTTAAATAACGAGTACGGCGGTGTTGCCTGCACCGTAAATTTAATATTTGAACCCTGTGTTGGGAATATAGGCGCATCAAGCGAGTTACGGCTTAATTCCTGCGTTAATTTAATGTTGAACGATGTACCATTACTAAACAGGTAACCGGTAAAGTTATCCAGTTTATAGTGGTCGAAGTTTAACGAGTAGTTTAACTGGAAGTAATTATCGGGGAACCTTAAGCGTTTACCCAGGGTTACACCAATACCATTAATACGCAGGAAGTTGTAACGCGAATCGCTTTTTGCATAATACTGACCGGTTGAACTTAACTGTGTATAGGCGCTTAACGCAAAGTAAATTGGTTTTTTACCACCCAACCATGGTTCAGAGAAGGTAAATGAATAGTTTTGGTAGTTTTTACCGTTAGCCTGGCCGCGTATACTTAATTTCTGGCCGTCGCCTTTTGGCAGCGGCTTATACGCTTTAAGGTTAAATATATTACGTAACGAGAAGTTGTTGAACGTTAAACCCAGTGTACCCACCAGTTGCCCGCCGCCAAAACCGCCGGAAAGCTCAACCTGGTCTGATGGTTTTTCAACCACGTTGTAAACAATATCCACGGTACCATCCTGCTGGTTAATGTTGGTTGGCTTAGGATCTATTTTGGTTTCATCAAAGTTACCCAATTGCGAAATTTCACGGGTACTGCGCACAATAGCCTCTTTCGAGAATTTCTGACCTGGTTTAGTGGTCAGCTCGCGTAGTACAACCTTATCATTGGTAACATCGTTACCTTTTAATATTACACGGTTAATAGTGTATTGCGGGCCTTCGTATATGCGGATGTCTAAATCAACGGTATCGTTATAAATACGGGTTTGAACAGGGTCTGAGTTATAGGTCAGGTAACCGTCGTTCAGGTATAACGAGCTTAGGTCATCGCCGCTTGGGCCGCCACCACTCAGGCGCTTATTAAGCTCTTCTTCACTAAATACATCACCTTTTTTAATACGCAATATCCGGTTTAAAATGTCTGCCGGGTAACGGGCGTTACCAGACCATTTAATATTACCGAAATAGTATTTAGGGCCTTCGTAAACTTTAATTTTTACATTAACCGTACGCTCATCATTTTTCCAAACAGAGTCGGCTATAACTTCAGCATCGCGGTAACCGTTGTTTTGCATTTTATCAACAAGGGTCTGCTTATCTTCTTCGTATTTATCCTGTTTAAATTTCTTCGAGCCAAATACGTGGTAAAACTTCTTCTCGCGGGTATCTTTCAGGTAGCCTTTTAATTTAGCAGCGCTAAAAGCTTTATTGCCTTCAAAATAAACGTGGGCTATTTTAACTTTCTGTTTCTTATCTATGGCTACATCCAGTATCACACTATTGGCATCTCCCGGGTCGGGGCGTTGTTTAATGGTTACTGTAGTATTAAGGTAGCCTTTCTCGTTAAAATGCTTTTTAATGATAGCTGTAGTAGTATTAAGCAGGTTTTCGTTAACTATCTTCCCGGTTTTATCATTCAGCTTTTTTTGGATATCTTCAATTTCGCCTTTGCGGATGCCGGTTAAGTGCAACCTTGATAATCGGGGGCGTTCCTGAATGGCAATTTGTAAAAAGATGGTATCGAGGTCTATTTTGGTGATGTTCAGTTTCACATCATCAAACAGGCCCTGGTCCCAAAGGTCCTTTATCACCTTGGCCGATGCATCGCCCGGAAGGGTGATATGCTCGCCTTTAGTTAATTTTGATATTTGCAGTAAGATGTCTTTATCAAGGTATTTAGTGCCTGCAACAGTAACACCACCTATAATATACTCTTTAGGGTTAAGGTAACTTAAACTATCTGCCGAAATAGGTCTGCTAAGCGTCTGCCTTTGCTGACCGGGAACCTGGGCCATTGCCGCGGCACTTAGCACTGAAAAAAGAATAGCGAAAATATATTTATTCATCCGAATATTTTGGTGGCTAAAAATAGTTTATACAGTTGTTAAAAAGTGTTAAAGTTAAAAATTTAGTTTACCTGCTCGCTTGTTTTGCCAAACCGGCGTTCGCGCTGCTGGTAATCTAATATGGCTTCATACAGATCGTCCCTGCGGAAATCGGGCCATAGTTTTGTTGTAAAATAAAGTTCGGCATACGCTATTTGCCAAAGCAGATAATTGCTTATACGGTATTCGCCGCTGGTGCGTATCAACAACTCAGGATCGGGCATGTTGGCCGTATACAGGTTATCCTCAAATACTTCTTCATTTATATCCTCTACTTTAATTTCGCCGGCCAATACTTTGGCGGCTACTTTTTGGGCAGCCTGCATAATTTCGCGGCGCGAACCATAACTTAAAGCAAGGGTAAGCGTTAAGCCTGTGTTTTTTGATGTTTTTTCAATAGCCCCCATCAGCTCTTTATAGCATTTTTTGGGCAGCATCTCCAGGTCGCCAATGGCGTTCAGGCGCACATTGTTTTCCATCAGCTTTTTTATTTCTTTGTTGATGGTGCTTACCAGCAGTTCCATAATGGCGGCAACCTCCAGTTTAGGGCGGTTCCAGTTTTCGGCGCTGAAGGTATACAAGGTAAGATATTTAATACCTATTTCGCCAGCGCCTTCTACCACATCACTTACAGATATCACCCCATTGTGGTGACCAAAAACACGCAGTTTGCCTTTACCTTTTGCCCATCGGCCGTTGCCATCCATAATAATAGCAATATGCTGAGGTAACTTTGATAAATCTATCCGATCTTTATATCCCATGCTGTGATAACAAACCCCTTAAACCCGGGATCCTTAATTTTGGACTGGCTATTTACTTAAATAATACGCTTACTAACATCATTCCGGATCAATCAAACCTTATTAACCGGGGGTATTTCCTCCATTTTCAGCCAAATTGGCCTAAAATTTCAGGGTACAAAGGTAAAACTAAGTTTCAATTTTTTTATTATATCCCGAAAAAGAAAATTAACATTATTTAACCGTTGATATTGAGTATAAAATGGTTACAGCGCTGGCGCGGCTTATGGCTGGTAGTCTATGGTCCATGGGCCTATTGATACTCCATGCGAATGATGAAGGCCTATGATCTATGAACCATAGTGTTATCTCGCTTCCGGTTTTTCAATATAAAATGGATCGTCACTTACTTTGGTTATTCCGGGCTTACCGATAAAACCCAGTAACCGTTGTGCTTTCACCAACCTTTGCCGCCTGTAACCGTCATAATTGGTATCAGCAGGTTTTAAGCTATTTATTTTAACCATGCCCGCTGCCTGAATAAACTGGCCATCGCCCATATAAATAGCCGTATGGGTAATTTTGGCCTGCTTATCCTGCCGCGCTGCAAACGAAAAGAAAAGCAGATCGCCCGGTTGCAGGTTTTTTAGGCATTTAGCAATATTAATGCTGTCCCCTTCATAAATATCAATACCCTTGCCTACCAGGGCCTGCTGCGAAGCATCGCGCGGGATAATTATGCCATTAAGAAAAAACGAGGTTTTGATGAAGCCGCTGCAATCCACCCCTTTAATGGAAGTTCCGCCCCACAGGTAAGGAACGCCCAGCAGTGCCCTTGCTGTTGCCAGTAGCTTAATTGCATCAGGTACCGGGTTTTGAAGCCATTTATGAAATGGCACCGCTTCTTTTTTTGAAATATAACCAACACGCCCGTCAGGAAACCTAATTTTATAAAAACCCTTATTTTCCTGCATAACCTGTAATATGTTCCCCGCTACAAGATCGGAAACAGGTAAAGAATTAACAGACGGATGCACTAAAGCATGGCCATATTGTGCTGTGTAGATGACTTTGGGCGCCCTTTGCCAGGCAATAAACGCTGCTTTATCCATCAGTGTTATTACACTGCTGTCTATCCATGAAATATATTTATCGGGGGTGCTCACCAGGTAGTAGCCCTTTTGCTTTTTCAGCACACAAAGCGGCGTACCTAAAATGGCCTGGGAAACCATTTCAGCCCCATTGGCCGGGGCCAGGCGGTTGTTACATACGGAAATATCTGCAACAGCGTATATTTTATCGCCCAGATCTTTAGCCGGCAACGTATTTACTGTTATAGCAGCAGGTATTGCCGAAGCGTCCAATGCAGCCTTTATCTCTTCTGCTATGGCTGGTTTTGTAGTTTCGATACCCAATGTTAACGGCTCGGAACTTAATATTTGCACATCGGCAATTTCTGTACGTTTATCCGGTGCCGACTTTAATTTAACAGCATTAATAACCTGCAAGGCTTTTTTTACAACAAGGCTATCCGTAAAAGCAAGCGCCCGGGTATAGGGACCAGACAGAACAATGAAGAAGAGGATAAGTGATATAATGTTTTTGAACCGGGTAACCATTAAATAAAGTTACCCCTTTTTTTTAAAACTAACAGGCATTAACTCAATTGTTCGTCGGCGTAAGGGGCAACAGTATTCAGGGATTAGTAAACTCTCTATAAAACAAAATAACGATGGGTTTAAAACCCCGGGTGCTCAAAAACCCATCGCCATGTGCTTTAATGCCTGCTGCTCTATTTTTAAAAAATACTTTTCTGTTTTAGCAGATTAATATCCTTAGCGGAAATATCTGTTACCGCATAGGTTTGCGATTGGGTGATGTTCAGTTCGTCGATAGCGTTTACCACATTGGCATATACCGAATGGCTACTCGGCTTTACTACTACGATCATACTTTTGCCGGTTTCATCTTTAATTTTTTTGGCCGAGGTTAGCAACGCCTCGCGCAAGCTTCGCTGGTAACCTATTACCTGTGGCTCGCCCATTGGTTTTTCAATAGTACCACGGTAGTAAACCAGTTGATCATTTTTACCCAGGCATAACGTAATGGTACGCGATGCCGCGACGGGCAAACCACCATTATCTGTTTTATCGGGCATGGTTAAGTTCATAGCGCGTGGTTTGGTTAAGGTGGTAGTTAACATAAAAAAGGTAACCAATAGAAAAGCCAGGTCGACCATTGCAGTAAGATCGACACGGGTTGACAATTTTTTGGAGGTGCGGGCGCCTCCGCCACTGTTTGCGGGAGATTGGGTTAGCTCGGCCATGATCGTAAAGTTTAAAGGTTAATTTAACATAAAACGTTACAGGCTGTCAGCTTATTATCTTTCAAACTAAATATTTAGTAGATTTACTCCTGATAGGGCAATTTGATATTTTACCTTTTATTTTTGACTTGCGTGCCGGTATTTATTAAAAGATGTTTTTATTTGATATAGTTTATTTATGCTTATGAAATACATCTGCCTGTTATTTTTACTGGTTGGTTTAACCAGCAAATTGTATAGCCAACCTGCCCCCGAAAAATTATTTTTAGTTTGCGGTGATACTAAAGTGCTGCTGGTTAATTATACCACATCTAAAGATAGTATACCCAATATTATTTGGAGCTGGGATGCGGCAACCGCCCACGACCTGCCCGACGACATGCGCAAAAAGTTTAAGACATTGGACGATTGCAAGCACTACGGCGACCTGATCCTGGTATCCTCATCGGGCGGGGCCATAGCGGTTATCAATAAAAAAACCGACAAGATTATTTTTTATGCAGATGTAGCCATGGCGCATTCGGTTGAAAGCTTACCCGGCGGACTGTTAGCGGCGGCGGCCAGCACACACGTAAAAGGCAACAAGTTAATGGTGTTTGATCCTAAAAAAGGCAATACACCCGTTTATACCGATTCGCTGTATTCGGGCCATGGGGTGGTTTGGGATGCGGTGCGTAAAAGCTTATATACCTTAAACTACAATGCACTGCGCGAATACAAACTAAATAGCGCAAATGGAATTATGGCCCTTATAAACGAATGGAAGATACCCGGTAAAGGCGGCCATGACCTGCAGATGGCGCCCGATGGCAAGCGCTTATTTTTAACTACCGAAACCAGCAGTCACGAATTTAACCTGGTTACCCATCAGTTTACAGATATACGCGGCTGGGGCAATATCCCCAACATTAAAAGCGTAGGCCAAAACCAGGAAGGCCAGTTCATTTACACCCTGCCCGAAGAAAGCTGGTGGACCTACCACGTAAAATTTAGCAACCCCGCACGCGTGTTTACCTTTGGGAAAATGCATGTTTATAAGGCCAGGTGGTATTGATACTGTAAACATGAGTGAGCACACGCGGTACGCGTGCGCCAGCGTAGGAAGGTGGTATTGATTGTTTAGGGCATAGATTGCAAAAAGCCCATTTTTATGGTTTACACTTTTTTGAATAAAAATTAATTAAATATTTGAATATCAATTATTTAATATCAAAAACTACCCGAATTTTGTAAACCATGTAAACCATGATTTTAATAGTAGCAATTGGCGGTAACAAAGGTGAATGAGAGGGTGAAACCTACAAAAAGATAGGTATCGTGGCCGCGGTAATCGCCGCGCTGGGTACCGGGGTTGCCAATGTATACGCCGGTGCGCTCGCCCGAGCGGTCGGACAAGGCCGCGGCTAAAGGATTGGTAAATTTGGTGCGGTCGGGATAACTGCCGCTTACATCGTCAAGGTAATCAGACCGTACATAACGGTAGCCCGCGCTTACCATAATATTCCAGTTACCCGAAAAGTTATACTTAACACCCGCGCCATAAGGAATAGTGAGGGCGTTGTAGGGATAAGCCTTCGCCTGCTGCTCGGTTTGCAGTTCGCGCAGGTTATAATCAACACCCAGGTAAGTTGCCTGAGGTATATAGTTTACCGCACCTGCGCCTAAAAATATAAAAGGGGTAAAATGGTCTTTATCGGCACCGGGTGTATAGCGCATAAAGTTAAGTTCGGCCATAAAGGTCAGTTCATTCAGCGTGGTATGGAAACTGAGGTTGCGGTCGCGAAACTGCTGGATATTCGATGTACTGTCGGCCCCGGAGATATGGCCAGTAAGGTAATTCAGTTTCACCGCGAAATAAGGGTTGAAGTTGCGTTGCACATACACGCCACCAGCCAGGTTGTTCAGCTGCGCAGGATTATGCTGGTTCAGATCGCCCATGTAGCCCGCGCCGCCGGCAAAACCACCAACCTCCCAGGTTTGCGCAAACAATATAAACGGGATAGCAGCAAAAAGAATGGCGAGTAAAAATTTACGCATCAACAACAGTTTAATAGTTGCGGACATCTAATCCCCACAACAACTTGTTTCTTAACGTAGTTAAATAGCTTTCATTATTCAGCCTGATTAAATTTAGCTGGAAACCTGCCTTATCTACCTTAAACTTCATGCTTTTTTCTATCACTGCCGTGCGCGAATCGCAGCTGACCAGGTAATTGGCGCTGCGGCATTCTACCTCGAAAGTGAGGGTACTGCTATCGGGCAGTATTACCGGGCGCACGTTTAAGTTGTGCGGCGATATTGGTGTAATAGCTATGCTGTTTGATTGCGGGAAAATGATAGGTCCGCCGCAGCTTAATGAATAAGCGGTAGAACCAGTTGGTGTTGAAATAATAATGCCATCGCCCCAGTACGAGTTTAGTATCTCGCCATTCAGATAGGCATGGGTGGTTATCATAGCCGAATCATCACGCTTATGGATGGTGATATCATTCAGCGCGAAGTTATCATTACCAAATATCTTCCCGTCCGATTCTATATTCAGCAGTTCGCGGCTGTCTAAAGTAAACTGTTTGTTCACTACTGCATAAATGGCAGCGGCAATATCATTTTTATTTACACTGGCCAAAAAGCCCAGTCTGCCAAAGTTTATGCCGATGACAGGAATACCTGTATCACGGATAAGTGTAACCATGTCCAACAAGGTACCGTCGCCCCCAATGGTCAGGAAAACATCAATGAACCCTTTCAGGTTAACGTTTGGGTCTAATACCTGGTAGGGTGTTGTAACTATCCTGCCTGACAGGTGTTCTTCCAGCGCGTGGTGCACATAAATTTCGGCCTGGTGCTGGGTAAGGTTGTCAAAAACCTGCTGTATGTACGGCAATGCCGTATCATTAAAATGCCTGCCATATATTGCTATCTTCATGGCTGTTATATGTTCAGGTAGTTCATCAGCGAATCGTAGCGGTCTTTAGAGCCATCGTCATGATCGGCATGGTTAAAGGTAGCTTTAATATCGTATCCGTAGCGCAGGAAAGTGGCTGTTATATTAGAAATATCTTGTTTATTAACCTTCAGGGTAACCTCCATACGGGTTGAATCGGGGAAGGTGCGAATGTACGAGCTTAACACCTGGGCGTTATCCGATTCGACTATCTGCGCCATATGCGCCAGCGAATTATCTTTATTGCCTATCTCCAGCACAATAATACCCCCTGGTTCAGCAGATGATGTTAGCTTGGCAAAATAACCGATCATACTGTTGATCGATATCATACCCATATAATTTTTGGTAACGCTCAACACCGGGATAATGGTTAACTGCTGTTCGTAAAACAAACGCATCACATCGTAAATATGCTGATGTTCCAATACGTAAGGGTTAATAAGCGATAAACCCAGCGAACCTATAGGGATCTGGTAATCTGTTTCGCCTATAAAATCGTCCTCGGCTATTAAGCCTAAAAACTGTTCTTCGTTTACAATTGGCATATGGCGTACCCTAAATTCAATCATACGGTCAAGCACCTTCTGCATACTGTCAGAGGTGTGTACCGGTGGTATTGAGTTAGATATCAGCTCAATTGCAAGCATTAGTTCTTTGTTTTTAGTTTCTGTAAAAACGCCTTTAGCAACACATTAAATTCGTCAGGACGCTCCATCATGGCCGCATGCCCGCATTTATCTATCCAATGCAGCTCCGAATTTGGTATCAACTGACTAAATTCAACAGCTACATCGGGCGGTGTAATTTTATCGTCCCTACCCCATATTAACGCTGTAGGAACCTTTATCTTATGTACCTCTTTAGACATATTGTGCCTGATGGCCGATTTGGCCATAGCCAGTATGCGGATAACCTTATGTCTGTCGTTTATTGTTTCAAAAACTTCGTCTACCAATTCTTTGGTGGCCGTAGCCGGGTCGTAAAAGGTATACTCTACTTTTTCCTTTACAAAATCGTAACTCTCCCGCCTGGGGAACGAGCCGCCAAAGGCGTTTTCATATAAGCCCGAACTGCCGGTTAATACCAGCGCTTTTACATATTCCTGGTGGGCTAAAGTATATATTAACCCTACGTGCCCTCCTAATGAATTCCCTAATAGCGTAATATTGCTCAGGTTTTTACGCTTAACAAACTTGTGTACATATTTAGATAAAGTACGCACCCCTGTAGTAAGCAAAGGCAGATCGTATATCGGTAACATAGGGATAATAACCCTGTATTCCGATTTAAATTCTTCCACAACCCGCTCCCAATTGCTTAAGGCCCCCATTAGGCCATGTAATAACAACAGCACCTCGCCCTCGCCTTCATCAACGTATCTGAAACCGTGTTCTTCCTTAAGTACGAGATCCATATATTATTATTCCGTTTAGTATTAGTGTTAGTAGCCTGTTTCGTAAATCAGTACAAAAACAAACTATTTGGTTATAAAAATAGGTTATTGCAGCATAGTTGCAACAATAAAAGCAAATTTAAGCCAACAATTGTTTAACAACTTCTGATATTGTTTTACCATCGGCCTTACCGGCTAATTCCTTATTGGCGGCACCCATTACTTTACCCATATCTTTTACAGATGTAGCGCCTACCCTGCTAATCAGGTCTTTAAGAAAAGTCTCTACTTCGGCTTTATCCATTTGCTTAGGCAGGTAAACTTCAATTACTTCCATTTCTTCTACCTCAACTTTATACAGATCATCGCGATTTTGCTGTTTGTAAATATCAGCAGACTCCTTACGCTGTTTGATCAGTTTTTGCAAAACTTTAATTTCTGTTTCCTCAGATATTTCTTCCGATGCGCCTTTTTCGGTACGTGCCAGTAGCAAAGCCGACTTTATAGCACGTAGCCCGCGCAGTTTCACATCATTTTTAGCCAGCATGGCTTGCTTAATATCCTGATCTATGGTGTTTATTAGTGACATGTTGTGTTGTTTAGTCCGGAAGACGGAAAGTCCGAAAGTCCGGAAGATTATATTAGTCGATTTATTATTACTTATCCTGCCTTTCGGACTTTCGGACTATTTTCTAAATATATTACTCCCTCCCGATTGCGCGGTAGGCATTACCAGTATATCGTTAATATTTACATGTGCCGGGCGCGATGCGCAAAACCAAATGGTTTCGGCTACATCATCGGCTACCAGGGGTTCAAAGCCTTCATATACTTTTTTGGCACGGGCTTTATCCCCTTTAAAACGCACTTCCGAAAACTCTGTTTCAACCGCGCCGGGATGTACGGCGGTTACTTTTATACCATGCGGCAACAAATCTATCCGCATGCCTTTGTTCAGGGCATCAACCGCGTGCTTAGTGGCACAGTACACATTGCCATTTGCGTAAACTTCTTTACCTGCTATTGAACCTAAATTAATAATATGGCCAAAGCCATTTGCTATCATCCAGTTAGCCACAACCTTCCCTACATACAGCAGCCCCTTTATGTTGGTATCAATCATGGTATCCCAATCATCATAACTTCCTTCCTGAAACGGTTCCAGCCCAAGGCTTAATCCAGCATTGTTAACCAGCACATTAACTTTTTTGCATTCATCGTTAAGGCTTTCCAGGTGTTTTACAACCTCATCGCGGTTACGTACATCAAATTGCAGTGTAGTTACGTTCACATTATATTCTTCACGTAAATGCGCGGCAAGGGTTTCCAGCCTGTCTATCCGGCGACCGGTAAGTATAAGATCATAACGTTCGCGGGCGAATACCTTTGCGCAGGCTTCGCCGATGCCCGATGTGGCGCCGGTTATCAATGCAATTTTGGCCATAGGTAATTAAATGACTATGCAGCGAAATTATGCTTTTTAATCCGACTTAGGAATAATAATAGGAATTATGCTATTCGAAGTACAAACTAAACATAATAGTATGCAGGAACAACTTGTCTATAGGGCGCGAATACGGATGATTTTCGGGCACTAATACGTTTTTGAACGAATTGGACATTTTAAACTCGGGCGAAAATTTAAAATATTCAAAATAAATATCGAAACCTATACCAGCCTCGTACGATGCAAAACCATTTACATTTTTTACCAGTTTATCAATTGGTGAGGCATTCGCATCCTGTTTTTTAGAGCTGATCAGCATTGAATATTTAAGCCCACCCAATAAATAGGCCCTGAAGTTACCCAACCTATCCGATTTTAACTTCATAGATAGCGGGAATTCAACCATGGTGGTTTGTACCTGTTGTTCAAGTGTGTTATTAAAATTTATTCCCGCTTTAGTTAACAAAGGGTTACCATTAGCATCCTTATACTCATATTCCAGCAACCTGTCGGCAAATACCAGCATTGGTGTCAGCCGCACTTCTGCATGGTCGGTAAGGCGATAGCGGGTAATAAAACCGATAGCAAAACCCTGTGAGCTTTTAGAACTGATGCTATTTAACGAATCTGTTAATTTCAGGCCCGTTGCCGGATCATAAAAAGGCGAGCGCCAATCGGGTTTTTTATCGATCTTAAAATCGGTGCTGACGTATTGAAAGGTAAAACCGAAACTCAGGTCGCGTTGGTCGGCGCCACTGGCCCATGCATGTACTACCTGGTCTTGCGCAAATAATGCATTGCACAAAAACATCAAGACAGCAGTAAGCAGCAGCCGCAGTTTTATCATTTAACGCCCGTGTAAATAGAACAAATACCAAACGCTAAAGGGCGATTTTTGGTATTTTTGAAGCCAACTTTATCCATAAGCGCCACAAAATCCCTCCCATCCGGAAAGGCCGCTACCGATTCGGGCAGGTAAGTATAAGCCCTGGCATCTTTTGAAAATATTTTGCCAATACCCGGCGTAACATAATTAAAATAGAAATTATATAATTGCTTAATTGGGAACGCCCTGGGTTTGCTAAACTCAAGTATCACAGCTTTGCCCCCTGGTTTCAGCACCCGCAACATATCTGCTAAACCAGCTTCAAGGTTTTCAAAATTGCGCACGCCATAAGCTACGGTAACTGCGTTAAACTCGTCGGCTTCAAATGGTAGTTTTTCCGAATCGCCCAGTTTAACTTCATATTTATCTGAAAGGCGGCGTTTATTTATTTTTTGCTGCGCGATATCCAGCATCCCCTGCGAAATATCTACCCCCACAATTTTTTCGGGTTTAAGGATATTTAGCGCTTCGAAGGCAAAATCGCCGGTGCCGGTGGCAACATCTAAGACACGGGCGGGTTTATCTTTCTTTAATTCGTTAATGGCAATCTTGCGCCATATCACATCAATACCCAGCGAAAGGAAATGATTCAGGAAATCGTATGTTTTGGCAATGTTGTTAAACATATCGGCCACCTGTTCTTTCTTGGTGGCATCATCGTGCTGGTAGGGCGTTACGGTTTTGCTCATATATATGGATGGGCAAAGATAGGAAAAAGCCCCCTAACCCCCTAAAGGGGGAATAATTCGAATTTCGGAATGCCAAATGCGAAATTCAGGATACTTATATTTCGAAATTGAACCTTCGCATTTCGAAATCCTATCGCTCCCTTACCGTCCGCTGTTCTATTCTTTTTTCGTAATTGCTTCCCTGGAAAATGCGATGTACATAGATGCCGGGGGTATGGATATTGTCCGGGTCGAGTTGGCCGGGTTCCACTAATTCTTCTACTTCGGCAATAGTTACTTTGCCTGCCATAGCCATTACCGGGTTAAAATTGCGCGCGGTCGACCGATAGATGAGGTTACCGGCGGTATCGCCCTTCCAGGCTTTTACTATCGCGAAATCGGCATCAAAGGCCATCTCCATCAGGTAATCCTTACCATTAAAATTGCGTACTTCCTTACCGATAGCTACCTCGGTACCAATACCCGCAGGGGTAAAAATAGCCGGCATGCCGTAACCCGCGGCCATACAGCGGGTTGCCAAAGTGCCTTGCGGTACCAGTTCTACCTCAAGTTCGCCACTCAGCAGTTGGCGTTCAAACTCGGCGTTTTCCCCTACGTACGATGATATCATTTTCTTCACCTGGCGCTGTTTAAGCATTAGGCCAATGCCAAAATCATCAACCCCGGCGTTGTTAGATATGCATGTTAAGCCGGTTACTTTCTTTTTAACCAGCGCAGCAATACAGTTTTCGGGCAAGCCGCATAAGCCGAAACCACCAAGCATTAAAGTCGCGCCGTTTTCTATATCGCGAATAGCTTCATCCGCATTATTAACTACTTTGTTCATTGTTGGTCATTTGTCATTGGTCATTTGTCTTCAGACCAAGAGGTGATATAATTGGTGCAGTAAAGTTAGCAAGGTAATATCAAGAATGTAAATTTTGGTGTGGATTTATATTTTTCTACTTTCGATGCATCGGGCCATCAGTCCTAATGACTAATGACCAATGACTAATGACTTTACATACCATAGATACCGGCTTTTTTAAATTAGATGGCGGCGCCATGTTTGGCGTGGTACCAAAATCCATCTGGCAAAAAACTAACCCTGCCGATGATAACAATATGTGTACCTGGGCCATGCGCTGCCTGCTGGTAGAAGATGCAGGACGTTTGATCTTAATTGACACGGGCATAGGCAATAAGCAAAGCGAAAAATTCTTTAGTCATTATTACCTGCATGGCGATGCTACTATGGATAGCTCCCTAAAAAAGCTGGGCTTCCACCGCGATGATATTACCGATGTATTTTTAACTCATCTGCATTTCGACCATGTGGGCGGCGCGGTAGAACGAAACGGAGAAACCCTTGCCCCTGCCTTTAAAAACGCCACTTACTGGAGCAACGAAAAGCATTGGGAATGGGCTATAAACCCTAACGAACGTGAAAAAGCTTCCTTCCTGAAGGAAAACATTATGCCGATACAGGAAAGCGGTCAACTTAAATTTATTGATGTACGGGACGGCGTACAATTTACCGATAACTTCAACGTACACTTTGTATCAGGACATACAGATAGTATGATGCTGCCGCTGATTGGTTATAAAGGACGGAAAATATTGTATATGGCCGATCTGCTGCCATCTGTAGGCCACTTGCCTGTGCCTTATGTAATGGCTTACGATATGTTTCCGCTTACCACCATTAGCGAACGCAAAAAATATTGGGCTGAAGCAGTGGCTAATGATTATGTACTTTACCTTGAACACGACCCGATAAACGAGTGTTGTACGGTGCAGGAAACCGATAAAGGCATCAGGGTTAAAGAGGCATTTAAGTTAAACGAATTATAATATCCAATTTAACATATTGAATATCAATCAATTAATATTAAATGTAAAATATACATTTATAAATCAATTGTAAAAAGGCTTGCATTAATAAAAACGAGTTATTAATTTTCGTAACAATTGCTTACCTTTGCACGTTCTATTCTCAATTAAAAGAATCGAGGTAATTTAATAGATGAGACAACTCAAAATAACCCAATCCATTACCAACCGTGAGTCGCAGTCGCTGGACAAGTATCTTCACGAAATTGGTAAGGTTGATCTGATTACTGCCGAAGAAGAAGTAATTCTTGCCCAAAAGATCCGCGAAGGCGACCAGGCCGCGCTGGAACGTTTAACAAAAACCAACTTACGTTTCGTTGTATCAGTAGCCAAACAGTATCAAAACCAAGGCCTTACCCTGGGCGATTTGATTAATGAAGGCAACTTAGGTTTGATAAAAGCCGCCAAGCGTTTTGATGAGACCAAAGGTTTCAAATTTATTTCATACGCGGTGTGGTGGATCCGTCAGTCTATATTGCAGGCTATCGCCGAGCAGTCGCGTATTGTACGTTTACCATTAAACCAGGTAGGCTCATTAAGCAAGATCAGCAAGGCTTTCTCTAAATTAGAGCAGGAATACGAGCGCGAGCCGTCGCCTGAAGAACTGGCCGACATACTGGAAACTACCGTTGATAAAATTTCAGACACCTTAAGCAATTCGGGCCGCCATGTTTCTATGGATGCACCATTTGTACAGGGCGAGGAAAATACATTATTAGATGTATTGGAAAACAAAGAGCCTAATACAGACTCTATCCTGATCAATGAATCCTTATCTGAAGAAATTAAACGCTCGCTTTCAACTTTAACCGAACGCGAACGCGAGATCATCGTTCTGTTTTTTGGCTTAGGCACCAATCACCCGCTTTCATTAGAGGAAATAGGTGAGAAATTTAATTTAACCCGCGAAAGGGTACGTCAGATTAAAGACAAAGCCTTACAACGATTAAGACATACCAGCAGGAGTAAGATCCTAAAATCATACTTAGGTTAACCAACATGAAAAGCCCCGATAAAACGGGGCTTTCTTTTTTTAGTACAGTGGAAATGTTATATTTAGCTTTAAATATATCCATAAACCAGTCACTAATATGAAGACTATATTTATTATTGGCCTACTTTGTTTAGGTATTGTAACGGGCTGCAAAAACACTAGTATAAATAGCGCTAACAACCGGTTGAACAGCTATAAAACAAATACACGTAAATTTAATTCTGAACTTGCTAAACAGTTAGCAGCCGACCCAGGTAGTTTTACCTATACTTTCAGTAATTACTTTGTTAAAGCCGGCCGGGAATATCTTAATGTGAGTGTTAACCGTGAAAACTTCCAAACGGTCATCGCGATGCTGGTAAATAACTGGGACAAAATGCAGGGCATAAAGAATGCCAAGGGCTTGGGTTATTCGGGCGCTAAATTGCAAGGCTTGCAGCTTTCGGTAGTTACAAATTCTGGTCACCCGGAATTTATTTACCAAAACATAAACGCGATAATCGATTAAATTAACCGAAAATATAAAGAGCGACAGGTTACCCTATCGCTCTCCGGGTATTTTTTTGAGGACTTAAGAATTACTTCAATTTCCCCAATGCTTCTTTGATCCTTCTGCAAGCTTCTATTAATTTATCTTCAGCTGCGGCATAAGATAAACGGATAGATTTAGGGTCGCCGAATGAATCGCCGCCTACAGTGGCTACATGGCCTTCTTCCAGCAAGAAGATGCTCAGATCGTCGCTATCTTTAATGGTTTTGCCATTATAGCTTTTACCAAAAAACGAAGTCACATTTGGGAAGAAGTAGAACGCACCTTCGGGCAGGTTAACTGTTAAGCCATCAATATCCTTTAATAGCTTATAAACAATATCGCGGCGTTTTTGGAATTGTTCGCGCATTTGCAATACGCTTTCCAGGCCGCCCTCATAGGCAGCAGTACCAGCACGCTGAGTAATAGAACAGGTCCCTGATGTGATCTGTCCCTGCATTTTATCACAAGCAACCGCTATCTCTTTATTAGATGCCGTGTAACCAATCCTCCAGCCGGTCATGGCGTAAGCCTTACTAAAGCCGTTGATGATCACCACGCGGTCTTTAATACTATCAAACTGGGCAATAGATTCGTGCCCGCCTATAAAGTTGATATGTTCATATATTTCATCACTCAATATGTATATTTCAGGATGTTTTTCAAACACTTTGGCTAAGCCTTCCAGTTCGGATTTGCTATATACGCTGCCAGTAGGGTTACATGGCGATGAAAACATAAACAGTTTAGATTTCGGCGTAATAGCCGCTTCTAACTGTTCGGGGGTAATTTTAAAGTTCTGTTCAACCGTGGTATCAATAAACACACTTTTGCCTTCAGCCAGTTTTACCACTTCTGAATAGGATACCCAGTAAGGTGTAGGGATGATCACTTCATCGCCCGGGTTAACCAAACACAACACGGCGTTAGCTATAGCTTGTTTAGCGCCGGTTGAAACTACAATTTGGCTGGCATCGTAGTCAAGGCCATTTTCATCCTTCAGTTTTTTTGAGATGGCTTTACGCAGATCGGGATAACCGGCAACAGGCGTATAATAAGTAAAGTTATCATCCATGGCCTTCTTGGCCGCATCCTTCACATGTTCAGGGGTATGAAAATCGGGCTCGCCGAAGCTTAAACTAATTACATCTACACCTTTGGCAGCCAGTTCGCGGCCCATTTTGGCCATTTTTATAGTTGCTGATTCTGCAAGGTTGTTAATCCGGTCACTTAATATGCTCATTTCAATATTTGTATATGTTGCGGCAAATATAGCGTTTTGCAGATTAGTTAATAAGTGATTAAAGATTAGCCAAATCGGTATGGATATAAATCTATTGCCATCTGCTTTAGCTGACGTATTATTGCAAACATAGCATAGCCTTTAGCCAAATAAATTATTATTGAATGCGGCTAAAGCCTAATTTATTTATTTTCATTATGTCGCTGGCTGAAGGCTGAGAAGTGTTAAATAAAAAAGCGCAGTGTCTTTTAAAACCCTGCGCTTCTGTTTTATGCTTTAACTTTGAACTATTGCTTCAATATCCAGGCAAAAATTAACGGGGCTACAATAGTAGCATCGCTTTCTACTATAAATTTCGGGGTGTCTATATCCAGCTTACCCCAGGTGATCTTCTCGTTAGGTACCGCGCCCGAATATGAACCATATGAGGTGGTTGAATCGGATATCTGGCAGAAATAACTCCAGAACGGTATATTTTCCATCTCCATATCCTGGTATAGCATAGGCACTACGCAAATAGGAAAATCGCCGGCAATACCCCCACCTATCTGGAAAAAGCCTACGCCTTTACCATCCGAGTTTTTGGTATACCAATCGGCCAGCCAGGCCATGTATTCAATGCCGCCTTTTACAGTGGTAGCGGTAATTTCACCCTTAATAACGTACGAGGCAAAGATGTTGCCCATGGTGCTGTCTTCCCAGCCGGGTACTACAATTGGCAGGTTACGCTCGGCAGCGGCCAGCATCCACGAATTTTTGGGGTCTATCTCATAGTATTGCTCCAGCTCGCCGCTCAGCAATATTTTGTACATAAACTCGTGCGGGAAATAGCGTTCGCCACTAGCCTCGGCATCTTTCCATATTTTTTCAATATGTTTTTGCAAGCGCCGGAAGGCTTCTTCCTCGGGGATACAGGTATCGGTAACGCGGTTAAAGTGGTTATCCAACAACTCACGTTCTTCCTGCGGACTTAAATCGCGGTAGTTAGGTACACGTTTATAGTGCGAGTGTGCTACCAGGTTCATAATATCCTCTTCCAGGTTGGCACCAGTGCAGCTGATAATATCGATCTTTCCCTGGCGTATCATCTCGGCCAGCGATATGCCCAGTTCGGCAGTACTCATGGCGCCGGCAAGGGTCACCATCATTTTACCGCCTTCCAGCAGGTGTGTTTCGTATCCTTTGGCTGCATCCATTAAAGCCGCGGCGTTAAAGTGCAGATAGTTGCGCTCAATAAACTGAGATATTGGTCCTCTTGTAGTGCTCATTGTTCAATTGAATTTTGAAGGGGCAAAAGTAGGCATTGTATAGAAGATTTAACCACAAAAAGGATACAAAGATTTAGATAATTCCCCAGCGATGGTAATTTCTTAACAGAAGTTTAAAACAAAGGCAACATTTGAATGATTATTATTGCGTGTATGACAGTATAATATTAGAAAGCCATGAGTTCGACACTTGAAATAACCGAAAATGAATACCTGATCAAATTAAACCGCGAACGGTTCAATTTATCTTTTGTGCGTAGCTTATTAAAGCTGGTTGAATTTTCAGGGCCGGCGGATGAGGAAGAAAAAGCCCACAGACGCGCCTCAGGCAACCATAAAATTAAAGCGCATTCGTCATCATCATTAGATGACGACGATGATGTGGAGATCCCTGACAGGCATATTGCCCCAAGCCAAAACCATAACGCCGAGCCGGATTATTTCGATTCGCTGGATGAGAAATAGTGATTAGTCATTAGTCATTAGTCATTAGTCATTAGTGCAATATAAAAGGGCGATAAGTGTTTTACTTATCGCCCTTTTGCTGTAGTTATTCTGGCTGAAGCTTAAAAGTTGCGGTAACCGCGCACTACTTGTTTATCCATTTGCGCCATCTGGCCTTTCATCATTTTTATCTGTTCGGCCAGCAGCTTGTTCTTATCGTCCTTAGCGGCTTCCTGCAGGTACATTTGCGCTTCGCGTTTATTGCGTTTGGCCATGGCTATACCGGCCAGACTTAATTTAGCCAAAGCAGTATTGTGCGACATACGCATGCCCAGCGTTAACGATTTTTTGAAATACTTCTCAGATTTCATCGGTGTTTTGCGCGATTCGATCAGTCCCATCAACAGGTTATAATAGCCCCATTGGCCTTTGTGTATCTGTTTTTCGTAATCGGTAATCTTTAATAGCCACTCTTCTGCCTTAACCGAATTTTCTTTACGCAGGTAAAATTGCGCTATGATCATGTTCTCGTTAAAAAAGAAGCTTAGTAATACTACACCGCCTAAAAACAGTACTAAGATCCCCCATCCCCACATACCGAAGCCAGCCATCGCTACGGCGGCTCCCATAATTACGCAGGCTACTATTAAACGAACAATATTTGACATAATTTGCTATACTATTTTAAAGGCTGCAAATATCCGTTAATTTGCAGTGTAAATCAAATACTAAGCAATAATTATGTCTATAGCATTACCGGAATCGTGGTTAAACGTTTTAAAGGATGAATTCGACAAGCCTTACATGGCCGATCTGCGTAAATTTTTACAAGCCGAAAAAGAGGCCGGAAAGGTGGTATACCCCCGCAATGCCGATATTTTTAACGCCTTTAATAAAACCCCGTTCGACAAAGTAAAAGTAGTTATACTGGGACAGGACCCATACCATGGCCCTAACCAGGCGCATGGCTTATCCTTCTCGGTGCAAAAAGGCGTGGCCATTCCAAAATCACTCATCAATATCTATAAGGAGCTGGCTACCGATATTCCCGGCTTTGTAAAACCTGCACACGGTAACCTGGAAGAATGGGCCGAGCAAGGCGTACTGCTACTAAACGCCACTTTAACCGTCCGCGCTGCCGAAGCAGCTTCGCATCAAAAGAAAGGTTGGGAGCAGTTTACCGATGCCGTAATAAAAAAACTATCCGACGAACGCAAAGGCCTGGTGTTCATTTTGTGGGGTGCCTATGCACAATCCAAGATACCGTTGATTGACGCGAGCAAGCATCACATCATCAAATCGGTGCACCCTTCGCCCCTATCTGTCGAGCGTGGCTTTTGGGGTTCGAAGCCATTCTCCAAAGCAAACGACTACTTGATTAAGGAAGGACAGCAGCCTATTGACTGGCAAATAAGGTAATGAGTGAGTTTTGAATGAGTGATTGAGTGAATGAAAGATAGCTGACTAGATTCCCATTCACGCTGGCCCGGTCAAGTGTGCCACTTGACCGTATCGCAAATGAGCAGGACGCTTGACTGGGCTGGGTTATAAGGAAAGGCTATTTATCTTCTACACGTTTTAACGTAGTATGCGTAGACCTGGCACCCACGCGCAGACTTATTGAGTCGCCATTGGCGTAATACCTGCCTTTGTTTTTTATCTTCAGACTACCGGCATTGGCGGTGAACCAAATACTGTCGCCCTTCACTATTCCATCTGAAATATTGGAAGTACCTATCGCGGAAGTTAGCGTACCTGACAGCGTAGCGCCACTGATCTTAAAATTATAAGTTATTGGAAATTCATTGCCATCAGGCCCCTTTAACATGGCCGACCATTTGCCTTCTACCCCGGCATAAAATGCAAGTGCCGCTCCAAAGAAAGCAGGCAAAGCCAAAATAGTAAGTATTTTTCCTTTCATGATATTGGATGTTAAACCATTTATTAAAAGTAAACACCAATCACGAAAATGGAACTTTGCAATTGGCATTTCGAATTTTCGAACCCTCTTCCCGAAGCGCAGCGCCCTAATATTCCAATGGCACTATCGGCTCCTTCTTACTGGTCGACATGATCATCATGGTCTGGAAGGTTTTTACCACAGGTATGCGGCTGATCTTTTCCATAATCAATTGCTCGTAAGCTTTAATGTTGCTTACATACACCTTTAGCAGAAAATCGCACTGACCGGTTACGTGGTGGCACTCGGTAATCTCTTTAATGTTTTGTATCTCATCCAAAAATATCTGGATGGTATTCTTCTGATGAAAGTCTAACGATATCTGTATAAATGTTTTTATACCCAGGCCCAGTTTCTCCTCATCAACCAGGGCGTGGTAACTTTTTATATACTCGGCATTTTCAAGTTTGCGCACGCGTTCAAGCGTGGGCGCGGGCGAAAGGCCAATTTCGTTGGATAACTGCAGGTTGGTTATTCTGCCGTTCTCCTGTAATATTTTCAGTATCTGTAAGTCGGTTTTATCAAGTTCAGCTGCCATATTGGAACAAATATAGGGTTTAACAAAATTAAATTTTTAATAACACCCGCAAAACAAAAAATAATTTTTTATTAATTTTATTTTTTAGATAAGCCTAAATTTATTGTTAGATTTGTCTTAATGAATACGTTTACCGAGGAAAACTATCTTAAAACCATCTACCATTGCGCATTAGATGCAGGCAGCGCCAGTACCAACCAAATAGCGGCTGCAACTAATACGCGCGCAGCATCGGTTACCGATATGCTGAAAAAACTGGCCGAGAAAAAACTGATCAACTATACTAAATACCAAGGCGTTACCCTCACTGAAGAAGGCGAGAAGATTGCGCTGGGCATTATCCGTAAGCACCGGCTGTGGGAATACTTTTTGGTGGAAAAGCTCGACTTTAAATGGGATGAAGTGCACGAAGTGGCCGAAGAACTGGAACATATTTCATCAACCGAACTGATTGACCGGCTGGACAAGTTTATGGAATACCCTAAGTACGATCCGCATGGCGACCCTATCCCCGATCGCGATGGCCGGTTTAAACGACAGGAACTGAAACCTGTTTCGGCTTTGCTTGTTAACCAAACCGGCGTAGTAGCAGGTGTGGGCGACCATTCTACTGCTTTTTTGCAATACCTGGAAAAAGCGTCCCTGGTATTAGGTACAACTTTAATAGTGGCCGAGATAGTAGATTACGACCATTCGGTGATACTGGAAATAGGAAACAAACGCATAAACATTAGCCGCGAGGTAGCAAAAAATTTACTGGTGGCCATATGACAGAGAAACATACACACGGACAATCATTAGCAAACGTACATAGTTCGGTTGACACGAATAAAGCAACCGGGTGGAAACGCTTACTGGCCTTTATTGGGCCGGCTTATTTAGTAAGCGTGGGCTATATGGACCCGGGCAACTGGGCAACGGATATTGCAGGCGGCAGCGCCTTTGGTTATAAATTGATATGGGTGCTGTTTGCATCAAACTTGATCGCCTTGTTACTGCAATCCCTGGCTGCGCGGTTGGGCATTGTACGCGGGCTCGATCTGGCCCAGGCTTCAAAGCATAATTATCCCCGCTTTGTTAATTTCTGGCTTTACATTTTGGCACAACTGGCTATTATAGCCTGCGATCTGGCCGAGATCATAGGCATGGCTATAGGGTTGAAACTGCTATTTAACCTGCCATTGATATGGGGTGTATCGCTCACTATAACCGATACTGTGCTGATGCTTTGGCTAATGAACAAAGGCATGCGCAAGCTGGAAGGCTTTATCGTATCCATGATATTTATTATCGGCCTTTCATTTTTAATAGAAATGTTTATTGTAAAGCCCGATGTAGTAGAAATAGCTAAAGGCTTTATTCCAGGCAACTTATTCAGTGGCGATAAAATACATCAGCAAATGCTGTATATAGCCATTGGTATTATCGGCGCTACGGTAATGCCGCATAATCTTTATTTGCACTCATCATTAGTGCAAACCCGTAAAATTAACCGTACGGATGAAGGCATCCGCACATCCATCAAATTCAACCTGATAGATACTACCGTTGCCCTTAACCTGGCCTTTTTTGTAAACGCGGCTATACTAATATTGGCGGCGGGCGCATTCTTCCGCAATGGGTATTTCCAGGTGGCCGAGATACAGGATGCTTATAAATTACTGGAACATATATTTGGCGCTACCGCCCCCACTTTGTTTGCCATAGCGCTGATCGCGTCGGGGCAAAGCTCTACCATTACGGGTACGCTTGCCGGCCAGATCATTATGGAAGGCCATATTAACCTGCGTATTGAACCCTGGCTGCGCCGTTTACTTACGCGGTTTTTAGCTATTGTACCCGCAGTTTTCACCATACTGCATTATGGCGATAGCGGCTTGGGCAACCTTATTATTCTAAGCCAGGTAGTATTAAGCCTGCAATTAGGGTTTGCCGTTATTCCGCTTATTCATTTTACATCCGATAAAAAACGGATGGGCAGGTTTGCGATCAGCACCAAAGTAAAAGTAGTTGCCTGGGCAAGCGCTATATTAATTGTATCGTTAAATGCCAAACTGGTTTACGATCAGATTGGGGATTGGTTAACCGGAAACAAAGCAGCTGATATTTACATTTATATTTTTGTGGTACCCATTGTAATTTTTATTGCGCTGCTGCTTGTTTATGTATTTGTACGCCCGTTAATATTTAAGTACAAAGAAACTCCGGTATATGTTCCGCATGGGCTGGCCGAAGTTTTGGATGAAATGGACGCCATTACTTATCATCATATTGGGGTAACTATCGATTTTTCTAAAAACGACCGGGATTCCATTCGCCATGCTTTAATGCAAGGTGGCAAAAAAGCCCGGTACACGCTTATTCATATAGTAGAAACCGCGGGTGCACGCTATCATGGCACCGACGTTATGGACAATGAAACCCAAAGCGATGTAGATAACCTGGACAAATATGTTGATGAGGTTAAAGCGCTGGGGTACCATGCTGTCTCACAAATCGGCTTTGGATTACCTGCTAAGGCAATTACCGCTATTGTGAAAAAAGATGAGATTGACTTTTTGGTAATGGGATCGCACGGACACAAGGTAATTAAGGATCTTATTTATGGTTCTACTGTAGATAAGGTACGTCACAACGTGAATATACCCGTGCTGATTGTTAAGCAGCGGAAGCGTTGATATTATCCTCTTCTTGAGAGGGGGAAGCGTAATTCAGCATGACCACATTTTTTTCGCATATTTGCAATCCCAACAGGAAAAGCGATGAGCAAGGATAACATCTATATCAAGAATAAACAGGCCTATTTCGAATACTTCATATCTGATAAATATGTAGCCGGGATAAAGCTGCTTGGTACCGAAATTAAATCCATCCGCGAAGGTAAAGCCAACCTGAACGATGCTTTTTGCACGTTTATTAACGGCCAGTTATATGTGCGCAACCTCCATATTTCTGAATATACCTTTGGCTCGTTCTACAATCACGAACAAAAGCGCGACCGGGTATTATTGCTTAACAAAAAGGAATTAAAAAAGCTGGAAACCAAAGGCGAGGAAAAAGGCTTTACCATTGTGCCCCTTGCCCTGTTCATTAGCGAGCGCGGTTTTGCCAAGCTGGAAATAGGCTTGGGACAGGGTAAAAAAATGTATGATAAACGCGAAACCATGAAAGAGCGCGACACCAAAGTTGAGATGGACCGCGCTATGAAACGTTAAGCGTTCTTGTAATTAAATCAATCGCCTTTCTTTCCACCAGTCAGCAGTAAAATTATTCCGCCAACTACCAAAATGCCACCGGCATATGGCGGCCAGTTTATGGTATGTTCCTTCTCTGCCGATACCTGTAATGGCCCGGCATCAATTACTTTTTCTTTTTTGGTATAAGTAAAACCTGTCCATACCAGCATTACAATGCCAAGTATTAGTAAAACTGTTCCTATTGTTCTGTTCATATTTAAATTTACCAGTTTAAATAAAAGGTTAAAAGCACCAAAATGTTTTAAAGTAATATTTAAAAGATTTCCGGTTATTTAAATCCTGATGACTGATACCCACACACTTAATAGGCAAGTAAAGAGTAACTGCTCGGGTTAGATAGAAATACAAACAGCTAAAAAGCCCGCCCCCCACCGGTGGAATAGTAAGAAAAAAACTGCCTGCTAAAATTATCAATAGTACCAAATTCCTTTTTAAAAGCGGCTTGAGTTGAATAGCCTTGCTTCATATATGTTAATATGGGCGCTAAATGGTCTTTCTCCTGGTTTATCAGAAAAAAAACAATAGCATAAGCGCCCGCATACAACATTGGGCGTTTGGCTTCGTTAAACCAATCGGTATCCCTATAACTAAAGTAATTGTTAAATGAAAAGTGAAAGATCCTGATACTGTCTCTTACCTGCCGTATCAATTTGCGCTGAGGCATGTACAGTACACGGTCATCGGTGGTTTCAACAAGGTAGCCTAACACAGTGGCCATCCCTTCGTTTAGCCACTTAGGCGCGTTGGGGTAGTTATTACGCAAAAAATTATGACTGGTTTCATGGAACAACGTTTCCATATAATGTTCGCTTTTATACAGATATATCTTATTTTCCATGCCCATATAAAAGCCGTCTATAAAAGTAGTGTGTATCTCGCCCTTCTGCACATCTTTATACTCGCCATGCCTGCCATAAAGGCTTACGTTTATGGTAATGCTATCGTTTTTTGTAGTTTGGAAAACCTGGTTATAAAACGTCGCCTGAAATTTTGCCATTCGGTTCAACAAGGCCAGGTCTTTATCGCTTAAGCTGCTATGGATATAATCGATATGATAGGTTTGCGCGACAGATGCTTTTACAAACAGGCAGCATCCCAAAAAAATAATATAAAATATGCGGACTGGTGCTTTAAGGTTCATGTTGGCGAAAAGGCTTATCAACCCAAATATAACTATTGCTTTAAAAGTTGAAATATACCCATTACCTTTTACCTGTCATATTTTAATTACACAACATTCAAAATCTATATTTCATCAAGTATTTCCGGCACCTCGTGTAAAAAAGTTTGGTAGTAGCGCCTTGTTATCTTCCTTCGTTGCATAATTTATTTTCATCACTTAAAAAGATAAATATTATGAGCGATCAATTTCAACCGGGAGAACCTAATGACCAGGAACAAAAAAACAACGACGGCATAGACCGTCGCGGATTTTTAGAGTGTATGGCCTGGGCCGGCACCGGCGTGCTTTGGATGATGTCGGGCGGTGTTATGAAATCATTCGGGATGAGCCAAATGATTGACAAAACCACCGGCGGGTTAAAACAAGGCCTGGTAATGCCCAAATCCGATTTCAGTTTCGTCCAGATAAGCGACAGTCACATTGGCTTCAGTAAAGCAGCTAACCCCGATGTGGTGGGTACCTTAAATGCTGCTATTGCCAAAATTAACAATATGCCGGTAACCCCATCGTTTGTGCTGCACACCGGCGACCTTTCTCACCTGGCGCAAGCCGATGAATTTGATACGCTGGAACAATCGTTAAAAAGCGTAAAGACCGAGAAAATATTTTACGTTCCCGGCGAGCACGATATGACAGACAATGGCAAGCTATACCTTGAGCGTTTTGGTAAAGGCACCCAAGGCGATGGCTGGTACAGTTTTGATAAGAACGGCGTGCATTTTATAGGATTGAATAACGTAACAAACCATGTGGATGGCGGCTTGGGTTACATTGGCCCTGCACAACTGAAATGGCTGGAAGCTGATCTGAAACCATTATCAAATAGTACCCCTATTGTAGTTTTCGCACACATCCCCCTGTGGGCTATATACCCGCAGTGGGGTTGGGGAACTGATGACAGCGCGCAAGCCCTGGCACTGTTAAAACGCTTTGGGTCGGTATCGGTATTAAACGGTCACATCCACCAAACTATACAAAAAGTAGAGGGGAATATTACCTTCCATACCGCAAACTCAACTGCGTTTCCGCAACCTGCACCAGGCGCTGCACCTGCACCGGGCCCCATGAAGGTACCTGCCGAAAAACTACGTACTATGCTGGGCTTAACCAGTGTAAATTATGTAGAACACAACCATACCCTGGCTATTACAGATACGCCGCTTATACAAGGCTAACATTGCCGGGATAAATAATAACAGTAATGAAAAATATAATTGGATTAATAGTGGTATTGCTTATCGCGAAGGTAAGCTTGCCGCAGTATAAACCTGTCGGTCAGGGCTCGTCGTTAAAATTTACCATTAAAAATTTAGGGTTTAGTGTGGATGGATCTTTTAGCGGCTTTGAGGGGAACATTAATTTCGACCCTCAAAACCCTGCCGGCAGTAATTTTGATGTAACCGTTGATGCCGCTACGGTAAATACCGACAACAGCCTGCGCGATGAGCATTTAAAGGGCGATACTTATTTTGATGTGAAGAATAACCCTCGCATCAGGATGGCATCGAACAAAATTACGGCTGGTAAAAACGGCACCTGCATTTTTAACGGAACGCTAACCATTAAGGGGAAAACAAGACCCGTTAGCTTTCCATTTACCGCTTCGCCGGTTGATGATGGTTTTTTGTTCAAAGGGTCGTTTAAAATGAACCGCAGGGATTTTGACATTGGCGGCACCAGCACCATCTCAAACGAACTTGAAGTAAACCTAAACATAGTCGCAAAAAAATGAAGATGAACAGAAAATTTTCGGTAATTGTGTTGCTTGCAGCTATTGTAGCCATTACGGTGGCTGCAACAACAAAAAAGACGGAGCCTATTAAATATACCAATTTAAAGGTGCTGCCCAAAAACATCAGTTCGCGCGATTTGCAGAGTATTATGACCGACGATTTTGAAGACGGCCTGGGCGTTAGCTGTGGTTTTTGCCACGCCAACGCGGCAGATGGGCACGGCCTTGATTTTGCCAGCGATGCTAAACCTGAAAAGGAGATAGCCCGCAAAATGATGCGCATGACATTAAACATCAATAAAAAATGGTTGGATAATAAACACGCTAAGCTTGGCGATGCTACTTTAATAGTACAATGCACCACCTGTCACAAAGGCCAGCCCTTCCCTGACGGGGCCGAACCTAAGTAGTTTATATAATTTGCTTTTATTACCTTTCTCCTTTTATTAAACCAGTGTATTGAAGCTCAGTAAAATATTATATCATTTTTGTTTTTGGCTGCTGGCCTACTTTTTCTGGATCTTTATTTTCAGGAATGGCACCCTGGTGCTTACGCATACTATTACCATACAGTTTTGCTACCTGGCCTTTATTTCAGCAAACTATTACTTTAACGCACTGTATACCATCCCCCATTTACTTAATAAAAAACGGTATATCAGGTTCGCCGTATTTTTTATATCGGGTATTGTGTTAACGGCACTTATACGGATACCGGTTTCTATGCTGGTTATCACTTACGTTTTTAAAGTTCCACACCCGGTATTTAATTACTTCTCTATTTTCCTTGATTCGTTTATCAATATCCTGTTTTGGGTAGTATGTATACTGGCCGCCAAAATGGTGCTGGAAAAAACCCGGTCGCAGCTTTATATCGAACAAATTGAAAAAGAAAAAGCCACTAACGAGCTTAATTTCCTGCGGGCGCAATTCAATCCGCATTTCCTGTTCAATTCTATTAATTCCATTTACGGGCATATCGATAAGAACAACAAGGATGCGCGCGATATGCTGCTGGTTTTTTCGGAAATGCTACGCTACCAGCTTTATGAATGCAATGTGGAGCAAATTGGCCTGGACAGCGAGATAAACTATATTAAAAACTACATCGCCATACAAAAAGGCCGTATTGATGAACGCATCGTGGTTAACTTCCATACTGATGAAATTAGCGGGCAAGTAATGGTGGCGCCGCTGCTTTTTATCACCTTTATTGAAAACGCGTTTAAATACGTCGGTTTTAACGAGGACAAACAAAACCACATTGATATTTGCCTGAAATACCACGAAGGTAACCTGATATTTAAAGTGTTTAACACTAAGGACGCCTTTGTCAATACCTCCGAAAGATCTTCGGGTTTGGGCATTGCCAATACCAAACGGCGATTGGAGATACTGTACCCTAACCGGCACCAGTTACATATTAGCAACAACAATAATGATTACAAGGTAACTTTAAATTTGTACAACGTATGACACTTAACTGCCTGATAATTGATGATGAACCCATAGCCCGTAAACTGCTACAGGAATATATTGAAGAAACCGATTTTTTGATGTTGATTGGCACTGCCGAAAACCCGCTAAAAGCTACCAGTATAATCAACGACATGCAGGTTGACCTGATATTTTTGGATGTGAACATGCCTAAAATGAACGGGTTTCAATTTTTACGATCGGCGGTAAATTTGCCTATGGTTATTATGACCACCGCTTATGGCCAATACGCGCTTGATGGTTTTGAAATGGCAGTAGTTGATTATTTGGTAAAACCTTTCTCGTTAGGGCGTTTTTTAAAAGCAACAAGAAAGGCCTTAGAGTTAAAAACCCTGCGGGAAAGTACATCAACCGCTAAACGGGCTGATAATGATAGCTTTTATGTAAAGTGCGACGGCAAAATAGAAAAGGTATTGTATGACGAAGTACTTTACGTAGAAGCCATGACCAATTATGTTATTATACACACCACCAAACATAAAAGGATAGTATACTTAACCATTAAGGGTATATTAGAGCAATTACCTGCCGATAAATTTATACAAGTACACAAAAGCTACATTGTTAATATTGATAAGGTCAACACCATTGATGGCCACACACTGCACTTAGGCGATATTAAACTAACCATGAGCTTAAGCTTTGCCGATGAAGTGATGAAACGGATCCTAAACGGCAGGTTTCTGAAAAGGTAGATTTACACATCCACAAGTTAAAGATAGTTAGTTAACTATCACAAATAGCCATGTGCCCTACCTCACAACACAGCCAGTCAAAAAACAAAAAGTGGCCTAAACATGAAAACATCCTGCAGAATACCGGGTTTTGTTGATAACGACAACAGCAACCCATGGAAAAAGAATTGCAAAATTTTCAAATAGCCCGCTTCGCCCTGAATAGTACGCTTGAAGAGATCGGTGCTGAAAATATTGATCAACTGAAAAAACATTTACTGGACGCCCTTGGTTCACTGATCCATGCAACGGGTAAACCTACTATCCATAAATTGGTAAGGCAAATGCGGGTAATAGGCGAAGGCGGCAAATGCAAGGTCCCTTTGCTGGAAAGCCTGCCTTACGACCGTGCAGCGCAGCTTTATACAGCCCTGATCCGTTATCCGGATTTTATGGATAATTTTTTGGGTAAGGAAGCTACCTGCCATCCAAGCGATAATATCGGGCCGTTGCTGGCTGCATCTCAGTTCAAACTCACTTCAGGTAAGGATTTCCTGACCGCTATGGCAGTAGCCTACCAGCTTGAATGCCGCCTGGTACTCGAAATACCTGTGATGAAAGAGGGTATCGATCATACGCTTTTATTAGGCTATTCAATTACCGCCGGCCTATCCCGGTTACTGGGCCTTACGGTAGAACAAACCGCCCATGCGCTGGGTATTACTGGTTGTTCTATCAGCCCTATAGTAACCAGCAGGGCATCTTATACTTATGAATGGAAAGGCCTCGCTTCATCTATGGACGCGCTGGATTGTATGGGCATTGTTCTGTTGGCCAGGGAAGGCATGACCGGCCCGATAGCCATATTTGAAGGGCCAAAGGGCTTTGATGAGGTATTTGGCATGAAACTGGATTATGACTGGAACAAAGAAACGTTTGAACTAATTCATAGGTGCATACTGAAAAAGTACAATGTTGAAGTGCATGCCCAGGCAAGTATTGAAGGGATAGATGACCTTCGGAAAACTCATTCATTTACAGCAGCCGATATTAAAAGTATCGACATCACTACTTTCCTGACCGCTTATCACATCATCGGTTCCGGCGCTTATGGTGACCGTCAAGTGGTGGAAAGCAAAGAACAGGCCGATCATAGTTTATTTTATGCAGCCGCGGTATTACTCCTGGATGGCGAAATTTACCCCGGGCAATATGAACCTGAACGGATCAATAAGCCGGATGTACAGCAGCTGCTGCGTAAGGTATCTGTTAGCACAGGCTTCCCGCTGCACGAGCCGGTTACCGTTGCCGGTATATTAGACCCCTATACAATTGCCTATCCCGATAAAATGCGCGCTAAAATAAAAATTGACTTGCAGGACGGAAGCACGCTAACTTGTGAAAAAGAAGACTATCATGGCTTTTTCACCCGGCCCTTCAGTTGGGAAGACACTATCGTAAAATTTAAAAGGCTTGCTTCCGGAGTGATAAGCGAAGATTTACAGGAGCAGTTTATTGATATAGTTAAAACGCTGGACAACCAGCCGGATATGAGCATTTTAACTGATCTGATCAGCCGGATACAACATACAAGCGGGTAATTCTTTAGTCTACCATGCAATAGTCGTAACATTTCGTTCTATTAATAGCACTAATGTTTAAACGACGCTGTTTTTGGCCTTTACGCTATTTTTTAAAGTAATTTCTTTTGTAGGTTTAAGATCGTAAACTTTAATCAGCTATGCTGATCATCGCAAAATTTTAGTCTTTGGCTATATAATCGGGACTATAGTTTTGTAGTTGACAACTGTAAAGTATAGCCTCTTTTACCTGCTATGAGAAAATTCAATCATATCGCTAACTATCTAATAATGCTTGTTGTTGGGAGTGTACCAGCTTTTGCCCAGTCAAAATATAACAACGGTAGCGGTGCATTTGCAACCGGTAAATACCGAAATCTTTTTAAGGAGGAAGGCCATTCGGCCAAAGAAATAGATGCAAAAATTAAAGCAGGTTTTAAACAGTTGTTTTTCGGGGAACCGGATAGCGAGGCAGTGTATTTTCCTGTAGGAAAAAACGCCAATGGGCCGCTGGCCTATATTAGTGATGTGCCGCATAACGATATCCGGTCAGAGGGGATGTCCTACGGTATGATGATTGCCGTCCAGTTAAATAAAAAAACGGTATTTGATGCCCTGTGGAATTATGCCATCACCAATATGTATATCAGTGCAAAAGAACATCCGTCTGAAGGGTATTTTTCATGGTCGCTTAAGCGGGACGGCCAGCCTAACGCAGAATCGCCCGCGCCTGATGGAGAGGAATATTTTGTCACTGCACTATATTTCGCTTCCGGACGTTGGGGAAATGGGAGCGGCATCTACAATTATCATGCATGGGCGGATAAGATACTTACAGCCATGCGGCATCATCCGCTTAAAAAGGGGCTAACCAAATTTGGGCCACGCACCATTGGCAATATGGTTAATGAAGAAAAAAAAATGATCCGTTTTGTCCCGGCTACCGAAACCGGCGGATTTTCCGACCCTTCTTACCATCTGCCGCATTTTTATGAGCTTTGGGCACGTTGGGGGCCAACCGAAGACCGGGATTTTTGGTACGCCGCTGCAGATTCAAGCCGTGCATTTTTTACTAAGGCCACCAATCCATCAACAGGTTTAGCGCCTGATTATGCCAATTTTGATGGCACCCCCGTTGTTATCAGATGGAATAAGCATGCTGCCGATTTTTCTTTTGATGCCTGGCGTGTAGCCAGCAACTGGTCGGTAGATTGGCTTTGGTTTAAAAAAACGCCGGAAGAACAATTGTTAAGCGATCGTATCCAAGCTTTCTTTGCTTCAAAAGGATTAGCTACTTATGGCTGCCAGTTTACACTGGATGGGATACAGCAACTGGACAGCCGGCATGCCAGCGGCCTGGTGGCCACAAACGCGGTTGCAAGCCTTGCCGCGAAACAGCCCCTATCCCAAAAATATGTCGCCGCATTGTGGGACCAGCCGGTGCCGCAAAAATTGGTTGAACGATATTATGATGGTTTACTTTATATCATGAGTTTATTGCATTGCAGCGGAAACTATAAAATTTACCCACCCAAATAATAGCTTATTAATTAGTGGCGGGTAAGTTTTATTTGAATAACTTATCGTTGTAAACCGGGTCGTGCCCATCGTAGGATAACCATTTAAATGAGGCTTTTGATGCTGAACCTACACCCGATGAGGTAGCATATAAGCCAAAAAGGCACCCTGTAAAACCTCCAGCTTCGTGTGTACTTACAAACTTAGCATCAACATTATCTTTCAGCAACTTCCACTCATTTGGCTTAGTTGCAAAGCGGAAACTATATGTTTGCCCTTCTGCATTAATTTGTAACCAAAGTTTTTCAGAGGCCCGGGTCAACAGGGTTTGCGCAAGCAGGTCCATCTTTTTCGTCTCGGGGTTACTTTTATATAACTGCACCACGGGCCGATCTTTTTCAACCGATTTACAGATAAAATAAAAGTGAAGTTCATCCTGAAACACTGTTAATCCCGCTTTTTCGTTATCCCCTGCAGCTGTAAAACTAAGTGCTGTCGTCGTATTACAATTAAGGTGCTGTTGCCTTTTGCCTAAAAAGGATGGGCTTCCAGTCCCCATGCAGGTTTCGGGTTTAAGGTTAAAGGTTAATCCATCCTTTTTACTTATCGTAAAACTTAAACTATCGCAGGTCCTTAAAAACAGCAGGGATGGGTCTATGCCATTTTCAAAAGATAAAGTATAACGGAAATTACCGCTTTGCGGCAGGGCCTTTTTTTGCTTAACTTCTTTATATGGTGCATGGTAACTATACTTAACAACAGCATTGTGTGGATTAATAACGGGCCATTCGTTTCTCCATTCAACTGGCGCAATAAAAGTTTCGCGCCCCGTATTATAAAAATCATCCTGATACAGCCTTACTGCCAAAAAAATGGCGTATGTCTTTCCATCAGGACCTTGAACAAACTGTGCATGCCCGGCAGACGTTATTGGATATTTCCTATCGGCAGGCAAATTCCGTTGTGTCAGGATGGGGTTTTCCGCATATGGAACGTATGGGCCCAGCGCAGAATGGCTCCGGAAAACAACTTCGGAATGATTAACCGAAGTCCCCCCTTCCGCTGCATACAGATAATACCAGTTATTCACTTTCATGATATGCGGCCCTTCTATCCATACCGGTTTTTTAGTGATGTCCACACCGCCGTTAACCAGCGTTGTTTCCTCTCCCACCACTTTCAATCCTATCGGGTCAAACTCATAAATTCTAATGGTTCTGTGCCCCGGGTAAAGGGGTTTAAAACCAGGAGGGTCGCTGTTATATAGGATATAGGCTTTATTATCATCAAAAAACAGGGAGGGATCGATCCCCCTGACTTGCGGCAGCCAAAGCGGATCGCTCCAGGGCCCTGCGGGGTTTTTGGCTGTGACAACAAAATTGCCTTTATGGTCTATCAAGGTACAGGTAAGATAATAGGTCCCTTTATAATAAGCAATTGCCGGGGCAAAAAGCCCCCTGGTTATCCTATCGCCCAGGAAATTCATTTGAGTGGTACGGCTGATCACATTTCCAATTTGCTTCCAATTCTTTAGATCCTTGCTGTGGAAAATAGGTATACCAGGAAAATAGGAAAACGTAGAATTGACAAGATAATAATCTGTCCCTACCTGCACAACGCTTGGATCGGGATAAAACCCTGTTAAAATGGGGTTAACGAGCGTGGTTTGCTGGGCTATGGCCACCGTACCGCTTAATAATAAATACCCGAATATTAAGATTAAAACCCTGCTGCCTGTTCTTATCATATTATATATACTATTTGTGAATTAAGTAATGTTCATTTAAATTTTAGGCCCTGCCGAAAACGTGAACCAGTTTAAATTCATCAGTTCCCCCTCTCCGCCAATGAACTTTAGCGTAAGCTGGTGCCGCCCTATTAACGGTTGAATTGGTGCGGTTAGGGTTTGGTAATGCTGCCAATTACCTGTCGTAGCCACACTGACAGCAGTAAGTGGCGTATTTAAATTCCCATCCAGATAAACTTCTATACGGCCGGGAGATAACTGCCGGTTTGATGCAACCCTGAAATGCATAAACCGCTGCCCTTTGCCAAAATCTATCTGGTTATAAACCAACCGGCTTCCGTTAACTATTTTGGTGATACATTGATCTTTCCCTGTCACCGTATCATGGCACCAGCCGGTTTTAGCCAAGTGTATTTCATCGTACATTTCAGCTTCTATAATTGCATCGGCCCGAAACAGATCAGGCGGCCCCTGTCTGGTCCGCATACGGAACCAGTCGATATCCACAAAGCCACCAATTTGTTTAGTAGCATAATTAAACAATGCGAAGCGGTTACCTGTAAATATTTTAAGGCTGAACGCCATAGTTAGTTGGTTGCCCAGCGGCTTAAAGTCCCTATTGTTGAAACTGTATGAAAATGTCGCCAGGTCTTTAGTGGTTACGGCGGTTGCCCTTAAAAATATTTTATCGCGCTTATCAATATCAACGCTGTCTATTTGTTTACCGTTGTTTATCATAATAATCTTAAAACCCTTGTCTGTTCTGCGGGCCGCTATGCTGGCGTAGGGCTTTTGAAATACTGCTAAACCGCACATATCACCATCTTTCATACCACTAAGGGCGAAAGCGGCCACAGCTGTTGACGAGGGCCCAAAGATTCGTTGGGTTAATGTATTCCTTGCCATTGGAAGGCTGTCCGTGATCTTAGCCGTGGTCAATCTTAAAAACCCTTTATGCTCCGCCAGCGACCACGACCTTTCATCCGGGTTGTGGTTCCACGACCATTGCAACCCCAATGTTTTATCATTAAACTCATCGCTTGTTGGCAACGTTTTAACCGGCCAGGTTTTACCCACATCTGGTTTTTTATAGGTTACTACAGCACGCCCGTTTATACCAACCATTGGCCAGCCATCAGTCCAGGTAACTGGTTGCAAAGTCGGCACACGCCCCACCCCGACACGATCCTGAAAAATAACACTCCACCACTGCCCTATCTGGGTCTCGACCAAAGCCCCCTGGTGCACCCCCATACCCGTAAGGTTCATATCATCCTTTAACACTACTTTCTCTTCATAAGGGCCGTAAATACTTTTCGATCTCAGGCATACCTGGTAGCCATCTGCCCCACCATAGGTAGCATAGATATAATAAAGACCGTTAATTTTATAAACATGGCTGCCTTCAAGGCCGGGGCGCGCTACTTTGCTATATATCAGGCTATCCTTTCCAATTGGCGCAAAATTTTCATCCAGTTGTGTTAGCGATAATGTGGAATAGCCATGCACTACATATATTTTGCCGTCATCGTCAAAAAAAAGTCCGGGGTCATGAAAACCCCTCGGTAATTTACGTGTCGTCCATGGGCCTTCCGCCCGTGTGGCTGTACTTAAAAACCCGCCTTCATCATTGGTTTTAAAAAGCAGGTAAAACTTACCGTTCCGGTATCGCATACTGGTTGCCCATTGCCCGTGGCCATAACGGTTCCCACCCTCCATATTATATGCAGGATGCATATCAAACCGCTGAACAGCATTGGCCGCATATTCCCAGTTCACCAGGTCTTTAGATCTCATAACAGGTACACCCGGTAAGTAAAACATCGTTGTGGTAACCATGTAATAAGTATCGTCTACACGGATTACGTCATTGTCCGGAAAATCGGCCCATATTACGGGGTTGGTGTATGTCCCGTTTTGGTTATCGGATTGCTGTGCAAAGCCTCGGCCAATACCTACCATCAGCAATACCAGGCAATAAAGTGCATTACAAAAAGCCTTTCTTTTCATCAAATAATTAATGCAATGTTAGCGCCTGAAACTTTCGGGAGGGCCTAAATAACTGGGTTTTACACCTTCCCCTGTACCCAGTACAATTTTTTCTAGCACAGCCCCGGGGCTTTCCATCCATACTTTTATAATGTGGGGCCCTGCTTTTGTAACATGATGGCTGGTGGTAATTATATTAATGTTTCCCGAAACCGCCTGGTCCCATACCTTGGGGTTAAGATCGGCATTAACAGGCATTAAACGGGGAAGCTCATCATCTATGGAAACCGCATAGCGTAAGGATTTATCCGGTGTGAAATCAATCGTGGGGGCAAGGTATGTGCTTATGGTAACGGTTCCGGTATCGGCCAGTTTTACCGCATACTCGAGATGCGGTTTTACATTGACAGGTTGCTTTACCGGTGCCGGGCCATAGGCCAGTGTCATTGCCGATGCGGTACGCCCGTAGTCGGGCAACAGCATCCAGTGATAGGTTTGACCAGCTATTGCTTTCTGATAATGGGTAGCCTCGATAGAAACATACGGATCTGTTTGAATGAAGCCTTTAAAACCGCCCGGGGTTATTCTGACAAGATTTACACCTACCGTTACTTTAGTGCCGTCCGAACCGCTAATTTTCAGGTCGGCTGCGGCCTTGCCTGCCGGTAGCTTCTGCCAATCTATGCTGACCCATATCCGTCGCTGTTTATCTATTTTGCCCGCATAAGCATCAAGTTTGATATATCCGGGGGCCTCTATCTTATAACTTACTGGCTTGGTCCCGTGGTTAAATAGTTCGATAAAGTGTTTGCTGTTCTGTAAATTATCAAACTGAGGTAAACGGGGTGTACTATTAGCACGCGGCCACCAGTCTGTTGATCCTTCCACCGCAACCCCTAAGGCTGCTTCATTCGGAACGGTTATTTTGGTTACCTCAGGCATTATATTCGTCCTGGGTTCCTGCCAGGATGTGTACCCAATATGCGTTTGATCCATCATATGGCTCCATTTGCCACCGGCAAGTTGGGTGTTATAGTATTTGGATATCTCCGCATCCTTTAAAAAAAGGTCGTTGGCTTTCCCGGCCGTTTCGTTGGTAGCCGCCCGACCTTGCTGCGCATATAATCTGTTTAACGCTACCGTATAATACATTTCATAAAGATTGGCCATTGCCGAAACAGGGTGTAATATCAGTTCATAATAAGCATCCTTATACTCGGGCGATATTTGCTTGTATATTGAACCGGCCAGCACATTCAATTGGCGATATTCGCTAACCACACGTTCAAATTCATTATAGTTAGTAAGGCTGTAGGTGCGTTCGTTCAATAATTCGGGTTTGCGCCTGCCATTGTACTTGGTATAGGTAGAAAGTATCCTGGCAATTTGGGCAGCATAACGCTTGCCAAACTGTTGTTCTGCCCAGTTAATAGTATATTTTTGTAAATCATTAGCGCCAATTTTATCAGGGTTCCAGGCATAATCTAAAAAAAAGGAAATAGGGAATTCCATAGGTTTCAGGTCGCCTACATTCACTATCCATACTTGGTTAACATGATGCTGATAGGCCAGGTGCATTTGCTCCCAAACCTTGGTTATAGGGTTTGTATTTATCCATTTATAATTACGCGGCCCCCCAACGTAATCAAAGTGATAATAAATACCATACCCACCTCTGCGTGGCTTTTCAGTAATGGCTGGTAGCTTTCGGATGTTTCCCCAATTATCGTCGCACAGCAGTAAAGTAATATCATCGGGCACCCGCATACCCTGGTCATAATATTCCTGCACTTCCTTATACAAAGCCCATAGCTGTGGCGTGCGTTCTGCCGGTTTTCCTGTCACCGAAGCTATGATGTTACGCTGGTCTGCTACTATTTTTTCCAGCAAAGCTATATTTGTCCCTTCAGTCATAGCCATGTCGCCGTCCCCCCGCATGCCAACGGTTACAATTGTTTCAGCGTTGCCCATATTTTCAATCCCTTTCCGCCAGAAATCACGCAATACCTCTCCGTTTTTATTATAATCCCAGGCACCGGTCCCATACCGCTTCCATTCTTGCTGTGCGCGGTCCATTGGTTCATGGTGCGACGTCCCCATCACAATACCGTAATCATCGGCTGTTTTACGGTTTAAGGGGTCATCGTCGTTAAAAGCATTCCCCCACATGGCTGGCCACAGATAATTGCCCTTCAAACGCAGGATCAGTTCAAACATCTTTGCATACATTACATGATTGAGGCCGCCAAACTTCTGCCTTGCCCAGCCTGAGAAAGCAGGGGCCTCATCATTAATAAAAATGCCGCGATATTTTACCGCAGGCTCGCCCCTGCTGTGGCGTCCCGCAAGCACATAAAGTTTATCCTGATGCGGTATTGGTACATCGGCCCAGTAGTACCATGGAGATACCCCTATTTGTGCCGACAGGTCATAAATGCCGTAAATTGTACCGCGCTTATCGCTTCCGGCAATTACCAGGGCGCGGTCAACCCCGGGCATTGGTTTGTCTATCACCATTATCAAAAATGTTTCCCATTTGCCTTTAATATTCCCCACATCTAATTTTTTCATAGCTATCAGATGGTCAATTAAAGATGATTTCCCGATAGTGCCTATCAGAACAACCTGTTTGCCCGATGGCTTTGCTGTTGTAAAAACTGGTTCTTTGTTGGTTACGGCTGCAATATCATGCTGCAGATCTTTAGCTGCACGGAGCACTCCGGGAAAATCATCCTCGCTGGCATAAACAGGGGCAGAAACCTGGTTAACCGATAGTGGAAACGCGTTGCTACCGGGATATCGGCTAATATAAGAGGTATCAGGGGTTGCCAAACAGCGCATGCTGGCAAACAGCAGCAGCAATGCGGTGAATGGTAAGTACACAGGAATCTTGTTGCGAATAATTGCTGACATAAGAAGATCGAAATAATTGGTAATCGTACGGCACTATCATTGGTTACCTTAAAAATAGATGCCGGGAAAATGCTAAGTTCAACAGATATTGTTATTTCGTATGCTCGCTTTTTGCAAAAACATGTCATAAATGTTCATGCGTCAATATTTTCAGAGATTAACGGCCAGATTATGCTTTTATCAAGATACCAGATATTAACTTCGGATCAATATGATCAAACCGTAGTAGTTTCAGGTTTTATCTTAGTGTCTTTACGTTTGGCATGAATATATTCTGAAGGCAAAACATTGTATTTTGCTTTAAAAAGTCGGGAAAAATAACTTGGTGTGCCAAAGCCAGTCATATAGGCAATTTGGGCTACGTTATAGTCGCTTTTTTCAAGGAACTCGGCTGCCCTGTCCAGTTTTACCGAACGGATGTATTCGATGGGGGTAAGGCCCGTCATCTCCAGTAGTTTATGGTAAAGCGAACCCCTGCTCATCCCTACGTGCCTGCTTAAATCTTCTACTGAAAGCTCGGGGTTATTTAGCTTTTCATCTATATATTTAACAATGTTATTCAGCAGTTTCGCATCAGTTGATTCAATTTCTATTTCTTTCCCAACCACATTTATTTGTCGTGAATAAGTATCTTTAAGCGAACGGTTGTATAATAACAGGTTTTTAATTTTGGTATTCAGTATTTCAAAATTAAATGGCTTTGTAAGGTAATCATTAGCCCCAGCTTCCAACCCCATAATCTGGTTCTCCTCGCCATTGATGGCCGTGAGCAGGATAACCGGTATATAGCTGGTCCGCTTATCCGATTTTATTTTGTGACTAAGTTCTATACCATTCATATACGGCATACTTACATCGCTCACTACCAGGTGCGGATGAATGGCCAATGCCTTTTGCCATCCCTCTTTGCCGTTAGCAGCTTCCACAATATGGTAATAGGCTTGCAAGCTATCTTTTAAATAAAACCGGAACTCCTCGTTATCTTCCACTAAAAGGACTGTAGCCATTTGATTTTTTAACATCGTCTGTTCCTGGCCGTTGGGTATTGCTTTAGCTAACGGATTTTGATGCGTTTGCTCAAATTCCTGGCTACTACCTGTAAAATCAGCCTGGTTGACAACTAAGGGCAATTTTAAATAAAAAGTACTGCCAGTACCCCGTTCGCTCTCAACTTTAATTTCACCGCCATGCAATTGTACAAATTCCTTAGTTATGGACAGCCCGATACCGCTTCCCTGGTTTAATACTAATGCTGTACTGCTGTCCTGGAAAAACCGTTCGAAGATCTGATCTTTTAATTCGGGCTCAATACCTATCCCGGTATCAGAAATAGCCAGGCAAAATGTAACCATATCGGGAACCTCATTTTGCTCTACTGACATTTTTAACCGGATGGCCCCCCCTTCGCTGGTAAATTTAAAAGCGTTTGATAGCAGGTTAAAAATGATCCGTTCAATTTTATCGTGGTCAAAAACCGATGCCAAACAGGGAACATCGCTCTCTACAATCAATGCTATCTTTTTCCGTTCGGATAGGTCCTGGAAAGACTCGGCAGCTTCCTGAACAAAGGAAATAATATCCCCTTCTGAAAGATTAAGCTTCAATTCCTGTTCCTCCATTTTTCTAAAGTCGAGCAATTGATTGACCAGATTAAGCAGTCTGCGGGCATTCCGTCGGATCATCTTTACCTGGTTAGCTATGGCCGGATCATTCTGAAGGGATAACAGTTTATCAGCAGGGGCCAAAAGTAACGAGATCGGTGTCCTGAATTCATGGCTTAAATTGGTAAGGAACTTTATTTTCAAGCCATCAAGTTCGTGTATCCGCTCAGCTTCACGGCGCTCCTGTTCAACTTGCCGCCTGGCATTAATCTTTTCCTGCTCCAGCGCAAGCCTGAGTTTTATTTTCCGGATACCCCGATGCCGGATATACCATAATAATCCCAAAAATGAAACGAGATAGAGAAAATATGCAAATTTAGTACGCCAGATAGGCGGAAGTACATGGATATGTATAGTAGTCGGCTGCGCGCTCCATTTTCCTTCAGCGTTATTTGTCCGTACCTGGAAAGTGTAATCGCCAGGGTCGAGGTTGGTATAATAAGCTGTCTTTACGGTGCCTACAAAATTCCAGTCGGGATCGAACCCCGATAGTTTATACGAATACCGGTTTTGCTGCGGAGCAGTATAATTAAGTGCCACATAGCTGATTGAAAAGTTTTGACCATAAGCAAGCCGCACATCTTTGGCAAAACCTATCTGCTCGTGAATAGGCGAAGTTTCACCCGGCAGTACTGTGCGGTTAGCTATTTTCAGGTCTGTTAATAGTACAGATGGCATATCGTTATTTACAGGCAAAATGGCCGGTAAAAAATAATTAAACCCATCCTGCCCCCCAAAATATAGTTCACCTGTCGATGCTTTCATCCCTGAGCCTACGATAAAAGGACTGTCCTGCACGCCATTATGTTTGGTGAAACTTCTTACTTTACGAGTTTTAGGGTCGATACTACTTATTCCTCTATCCGTACTTACCCATATCAGGCCATCGTTATCCTCTAATATCTTGTAAACAATATCGTTCAGCAAGCCATTCGTTTCATCAATTTGGGTGAACTGGCGGGTGTTTTTATCAAAAAAATTCAGACCGCCGCCATTGGTGCCAACCCAGGTATTACCTGCCCTGTCATGTAATATACTTAGTATCACATTATCAGAAAGTTTGCTGTTGGCTTTATCATAATGTGTAAAACTGCGGTCGGCGCGATGAAAAACAGCGAGCCCTGTACCATACGAGCCCAGCCACATATCCCCGTTTTTGTCTTCTGCAATTGCACGTAAATAACCGTTAATAGGCATGGCAAATTCGCCCTTATTTCGCGGATGGTTGTTGTATCTGGTAAATGTCTGGTCTTTGGGATTGAAAATATCGACCCCCTCGCCGTTTGTCCCGATCCACACCAGCCCCTTACTGTCCTGCTTCACGCAGAAGATATCGTTCATGTTAATATTATAGGGCGCCGGGCCAGACAGGTACTGCTTGTAATGATTAGTTTGAGGATCGTAAAGAAAAAGCCCGTTTTGGAAGGTCCCTATCCATAATTTATTATCCAAACCCAGTTCCAGCGCAAGGATAGATAAAGGCGTACCGGCACGATGAATGCGGCTGTTGATATCGAAATGTTTAAAAAGACCTGTACTGCGGTTAAAAAAATGCAGGCCACCGCCATCGGTACCAACAAATGCCCCCTGACCTTTGTAATCTGCAAACGAGGTAACAATTGGTGAGGAAAGTCCCAGGGGATCAAACGGGGCGCCATGTTTCAGGTTAAAAAGGGCCAGGTTTGGGTCATATTTATTAACCCCGCCTTGATAAGTCCCGATCCAGGTGATCCCCTTCCGGGCAATGCAGATACTTCTTACAGATTTATTGCTAAGCCCAAAAACATTCCGGCGATTGGGCTGAATGCTGTTAAAAGTAAATGTTTTACAATCTAAAATATTCAGTCCTTCTTCAGTACCAACCCAAATTTTTCCGCCGGGTACGGGTACTACAGAATAGATAAGGTCACTGGTAATTGAGGTTACTTCTTTATCTGAATGATGAAAAACCCGAAAGCTTTTCCCATCGGGCTGAAGCATGTTTAAACCATTTGTTGTCCCGAAAAATAAACGGCCCTCGTTATCCTGCGCTATAGATTTAATGGAGTTGCTGCTAATGCTGTTAGGGTCGGTATCCTGATGGATAAACCGCTTAAATGTAGTGCGTTCAGCATTGTACAGTACCAGGCCATCATTGGTACCTATCCACATCCGGTGCTGCTTATCTTCGAACAGGGATAAAACCAAAAACAGGTTCAACCGGCGCGGATTTAACTGCTGCATGTCCACCTGCGTTAGTTTACCTGTATGTGGGTTAAGTATCTTTAGGTTACTGTAGCTCCCCATCCATATATTACCCAAATGATCTTCATATAAAGATGTTACCGGTGTTGTTTTATAATCCGGCCACGTGCCACCAGCTTTAAAAGCGACGAAGGAGTCCTGCTTTGGATCATAATAAACTACCCCTCCTGCATTTGTCCCTATCCATATTTTTCCTGATCTGTCCTCTAACAATGCATTCACTTCGTTACCGGGAATACTGGCACTATCGCGTATATCGTGATTATAAACCGTGAAATTAGTCCCGTCGAATTTATTTAAGCCATCTCCCGTCCCAAACCACATCAGCCCGTTACTATCCTGCAAAATAACATTGACGGTATTAGAGGAGAGCCCGTTTTTGGTGGTAAGTTTTGTAAAATTAAGACTCTTTTGGCCGAAGGATTGCTGCAAAACAAGCAGTAACAATGTCACAACTGACCAGTGCCTACCACATACAAATCTTTTTAACATCTTCTGAGTTTAAACGTGACTATTGCCAACGGTTGCATCGGTTCAAACAAAACATTTAAACGGAAAGATAATGCTATCTACTGCCACAAATGCTCTTGTTTTTAATTGGTTAATATGACAAATATATTTTTTGGTTAACGATATGTTATACTACAAATGTTTAAATGTAAGTAAAATTTGTTCAATTTATGCGGTTATCACTTTTGGCTATTTGATCAATATACCTGTGGTTTAGATAGTTTAATTGATCAGTTATCATCAGTTTCGAAAGGTGAGGCCGGCAACCCTTCTTTATTATATAAATTCGCCCCTTGGGGATTATCAGCCCAGGCGTAACGGACCGAGACAGGGTTTGCGATAGTATCATTCCATACAATTACCTTATTACCTTCTATCCTTGCTTTTGCCCACACGTACTTTTTATCGGCCCCTGCTATTGCAAAATAATAAAGGTCCCCGCCGCCTTTAACTACCAAGCCGCTTCCGGTATTACTGAAAGTCAGTACCATTTTATTGCCCTCAACTTTTGAAGACTGGTAAATTGGGCCCGAGTAAACCATTTCCTTAGTGCCATAGGCCAAATGTTGCGCCCAAAGGGCTAAACGTTCACCTACATCCTTTTTATCCACCGGGTGTATGTCGTTCCATTCGCCAGCATCAATAGTTACCGCCATACCTGTATTAGGTACAGCCAAGCCCTCTAACTGCCTTTGTCTTAATTGCGCCCAATCGCTTTCTTCAGGAGAATAATCGGCTTCCATAAAATTTGGCAACTGCGCATACAGGAAGGGGATATTGCCCTCGCCCCATTTGTTTCGCCAGTCGGCAATTAACGCAGGTAATAGTTTGGCATATTCTTTGGGCTTACTGGTGTTCGCTTCGCCCTGGTACCATATGAACCCTTTTATAGCAAAATTAATTGCCGGTGCAGCCATGGTATTATATAAACCTGTTGGTGCATTTTGGGCAATTATCGGCCTCGGGCCATTATTGTTTCTGAATCCGTCAAAGCTAAGTCGGGGTTGCACCTGGCCTACCTGGTAGGTCCATTCGCCGCGCAGGTCCAGCCGCTGTCCGTTGGCGTTTAAGGAATAATTCTTCTCCGGTACAAACCCACCCTTACCTGCCGTATTGATAACTTTTACAATAATGACGTTTTTACCCGGTTCTAAAAGCCCGGCAGGGACATCATACCGCCGCGGCGGGTATTGATAGGTAATATTTCCTACAAACCGCCCGTTTACGAAAGTAGAATCAGCGTCTATTATCCTGCCAAGAAATAGCTTGGCAGGCACACCTGTCATGCTTGCAGGCACTTCTATTTCCTTACGGAAATAAAGTATGCCATTTAACCCCCGTACCCCCTGATCTGCCCAATAACCGGGCAACCAGAACGGGTGCCAGTTTTGCGGCACATAAGCAGGGTCGGTCCATTTTACCGGGCCGCTTGTGCCTTTATCCGGTTCAACCACGGGCCGCTGAAAATTACCACGGGCCTTTTCAACTTGCCTGTTCAGATTATTCATATAAGCCGTGTCCCTGAAATTTTTGATCAAAGCCAGATCAGCCGGAAAGTCCTTAAACCCATCCGCGCTCATCCAAGCTTCTATAGGCACCCCGCCTACGCTTGAGTTAATGATACCAATGGGTACACGATATTTTTGATAGAGTTGTTTGGCAAAAAAATACGTAACACCGCCAAATTCCAGTATACCTTGTCCTGTAGCGGCAGTCCATTTACCGGGAGGCAGGTCATCATATTCTTTGGTAACGTCTGACTTGGTTGGTACAAAGAAGTTCCTGATCTCGGGGAAGTTATCATGGGTTACTTCTTCCGGGTATTTTTCTTTTAAGCGCTCCATTGCCAATACCATATTTGATTGGCCCGAGCAAAACCAAACATCACCAATTAGAATATCGCTTAATTTAATTTCATTATTCCCTTTAATATACATAGCATACGGGCCCCCTGCTTTCATTGCGGGTAAATTGATCAGCCATTTGCCATCGGGGCCGGTTACCGTATGCATTTTTGTACCATTAAATGCAATATTTACCTTTTCGCCCGGCGTTGCCCATCCCCATATTTTTAATTTGATACCGCGTTGTAATACCATATGGTCGCTTACTAATTGCGGCAGCCTGATATTTGCAAAAACCGGCGATTTAAAAAGTACAAGCAGCAGGAATACAACCGGCAAACCGAACAACTTTCGATTCATATTGGTCAATTTTTAATTTTGATGAAAACGAGATAAAAACGCTTAATTATTGTTAGTTAAGTACAATAATTAGTAAGTTGAATTAAAAAGCTGCCCGGGGTTTCCGGGCAGCTTAGTGATGGCTAATAATTAATAACCGTTGTTTTGTGGATATGCCGGGCCTGTTAGCACTGCATTTATTAATCCCTGAGGGATTGGCCAGCGTGCGTGATAATCCTGCACATTCGGGCCACCAACAGCATTATACATTTTATTACGCCTTACCAACTGTTGGGTCCTTACCAGGTCGTACCAGCGGCGCGGGTCGCCATAAAATTCACGGGAATATTCGTCTAATATTAAGTCCATACCGCACAAAGTTCCCGGTGTAGTGGTATTGTTAGGTATAGCCAATTGCGCCAATTGTGCCGGGGTTAAAGCCATAGCAGCAGCATTAGCAGTATTAGCGGCACCCATAGTAGCCGAAGTAACATAAAACTGATTTTTTGCTGTAAGGTTGGCATCATCCGTAGTACGGTAAGCAGCCCTTTGACGTATAACATTTAATGAGGTTGCAGCATTAGGTATATTACCCAGCATATAGTTAGCCTCAGCATTCATCAGGTAAACTTCTGAAAAGCGCATCAATATAATTGGTCGACTGGAGAAATCAAGGATACCTGTACGCTTTGGGTCATCAAACTTTTTAACGGTTGGGAAAATAACGCTGTTAAACTGCTTTGGAGTAACTATTAAACCTTTAAAAGCGTCCCGGCGGGCCATAGAAACATCAGCACTTGGCATCAGGATAGCAGTATCGCCATCCATTGGTGTTATATATGCGGCTTGCCCCGGGGCAGCACTAAGTGGCGAACCAGCCGGAGGAATAGATGATGTAGTAGGTATCAGCTTACCTTTTGAGGTAACCCTGTCACTTTTAAGCCCTGCGCTTACGTTTGGATTTGTACATATCCAATAAGTTTGGAAGGTAGCGTCGTACCGGGTGTCATGTATCTGGTCGGCAAAGGCCACATCCATTGTATAAGGTTTATTTGGGGCTAAGCGCACATAAGGGCGGCCATTATAAACATCGCGCACCATGCCTGCACTACCGCCCATTTTTTGCGGCACCGCATCAACACCCGGGACATTATCTACCCCCGGCCCTACGTAGTTAAAACGGGCCAATACATATAACTGGTTAATACCGTAACCACCGGAACCCTGTTGGGTATAGTTTGAATACAAGGGGTCTGAAATACCATAATCAATAGCAAATAAATTTTCTTTGCCATAATCATTTGCGGGTTTATGTTCATCCCAATAGTCCTGCCATAGGTCAAGTCCGTAGGTTGCTTTATTAGTTATCAGCTGGGCGGTTATATCTGCCGCTTGCTGAAAATCGGTACTTTGTTTTGCTTCGGTATAGCCACGGGTAAGATAGGCTTTAGCTAAAAACGCTTTAGCTGTTGCAGCAGTAGCGCTTTTACCAATACCCGCTGCCGAAAATGGGTTTGAACTGGTAATAGTATTAGGCAAGCCTGTTGCGGCATCTGTAAAATCCTGTATAATAGCATTATAAATGTCGCTCAATTTTGCAGGTGCATCGGCAGATGCTGCCTGTGTATTAAAGGTAAGATGCAGGGGGATGCCGCTTTTTTGAGTAGCAGTAACACCACCATATGTTTGCACCAGCCAAAAGTAAATGAACCCGCGTAAAAACTTAGCCTGTGCAACAAATTGGGTCCGCGCTGTAGGGTCAGTAATTAACGCCGAGTTTTGAAAAACGCCGTTAAGGGTGTTAATATCTATATATAACCCTGTTATATCCGGCCCGTTTGAAGCTGTGATCCCTTTAAAGGAATTGTATAATGGCGGATTGGTACCCGCGCTGCCGCCGGGTATGTTTTCATCGGTACCATCATAAAAATACACAAGGCCTTCGCCAGAGAAAGCACCCCTTAAATCCTGATAGACGCCGGTTACAGCGGCCTGAACACCACCCGCGGTTGAAAAATAATCGGGGTAAAGACCAGACCGCGGCTGTTCAACCAGTAGCTTTTTACAGCCTGTAACTGATGTTAATATTATTGCCGCAGCAATAGTAAAACTGTTTTTATTTAATATTTTCATAGCTCACACTGTTATAATTAAAATCTTGCATTAATCCCAATAATGAAATCCCGTGTTTGTTCGCTTGCATTTATGCCAACCCCACGGAAGTTAGTACCGCCTGTGCCGGAATTTGTCCCTCCAATATTACCGCTTGCTGAAGGATCGGCAGGATTAGTAGAAGCACCTCCGTTTGTGTTATAATTATACCCTGATTCCGCATCGGGTACCGAGAAACTTTGCTTGCGGATAGGTGCATAAATAAAGAAGGGGTTTGTTACATTGGCATATATCCTCAGCGAACTCATCCCTATCTTTTTCAACAGGTTTCCGGGCAAATTGTACCCAAGGTTAATGCTTTTAGCCCTGATAAACGAGCCATCATAATACTGCAAAGTGGAATAATAGGGCACTGGTGCATATGAGTTTGGCTCAGGAAAAGCATTGGTGGGATTAGTAGGTGTCCAGTAATCTAACACCGGCTGGTTATGGCGGCCCTGATTAAGGTACTGCCAGCCATTGGTAGATGAATTAGATGATGACACATAAGGAACTACAGTGGTAAAGCCCATACGTCCCTGTATCACAAGGCTTAGGTCGAAATTCTTATAGCTTACGCGGTTTGATAAGCCAAAGCTGTAATTTGGGTTAAAATGACCGATGATCTGATCGTCATCCGAGTTGATCTTTCCGTCATTGTTAAAATCCTCTACTTTTATAGAACCTGGTTTTTGGCCGTATACAGCCGCTTGCGTGGCTTCAGATGTTTGCCAGATACCTAATTTTTTTACATCGTATATCACGTTAAGTGGCTGGCCTACAAATTCGCCTGAGTTTATATTACTGAGCCCGCCATTTGGCAGATAAACTACTTTTTCCCGGCTAAATGCGATATTAAAATCGGTTGACCAGTTAATACCTCTCGCATTTTGCAGGTTAATGCTGCTTAAACTAATTTCCAAACCCCGGTCTTCAGAGGTTCCCAGGTTAGTAATTTGAGAACGTGCGCCAGTAGTTACCGGTAAAATGTTCGGTAATATTAACCCTGTAGTACGGGTTTTATAAACTTCTACCGAACCGGTAAGCCTGCTTCTGAACACTGCAAAATCTAAGGCCAGGTTATATTCTGCCGACCGTTGCCAGGTTAACGTTGGGTTAACCAGCGTACTTACCAATACCCCCTGCGCATCGCCGGCAGATACACTGCCAAACTGATATTTAACCGCATTTAACTGCCCTAAAGTAGTATAAGGAGAAATAGTAGTTATGGTTGATGTTTCGCCATAGCCACCGCGCAGTTTCAGGTTATCAATAAAATCGTACTTTTTCATAAAGCGTTCATTGCTGATCACCCAACCTAAACCTACCGAAGGGTAAGTGGTACGCTGGTGCCCTTCTGCAAGTGCTGAATTAGCATCTGACCGAATAGTAGCTGTAAGGTCATATTTATGATCGAACGCGTAATTTAAACGGCCTACGTACGATACCAGTCCCTGCTCGCTAAATGATCCGCCCACATTGCTGACAGTTTGCGCCAGGCCAAGGTTAGAATTCTTATTGGCATCCTCGGGGATACCGGTAGCACTGATATTTGAATTTTCAGTATGCGCCAGTTCATTAGTAAAACCAGCCACAAAGTTTACGCTGTGCTTCCGTGCAAAAACGTTATCATATGTTAACAAATGCTCCTGGTTAAGGCGATAAGAGTAATTATTTGTAGTACTTGCGTTGGTTTTTGCTATAGTGGTAAGATCGGCGCCGTTTATACCGTTGTAAGTTCCCTGTAATGATTGCGAGTAATTATAATTCACTGTATAACGGTATTTTAAGTGGTTAACCGGGGTTATCTCGCCGTATAAAATATTATTGCTTACAAACCCGCGGGTGTAATTATAATACTGGTCTGGCTTACTGCCTGGCAACAATGGGTTTACAAAAGTACCGTCGATCTGATCTGACTGGGGCGTTGGGTTTATAGAACCATCCGGGGCATAAGGATAAGTTAAAGGGCTAATATAGCGCGCTTGCTGCAACTGCCCTGCACCGCCCGAATTGATCAATCGTAATGTGGTTTGTGTACTCAGCCCAAACTTTATATAATTATTTATTTTATGATCCAGGGCTACGTTTAAGGCCATGCGCCTGGTATAATTATTATTGCGCTCAACCGTGTTGTTGGTACGGAAGCCTGCACCTACGTTAAATTGTGTGCGCTCGGTGCCACCGGTAACCCTTAGGTTTTGATCCCAGGTGAAAGCGTTTTGCAATAATAAAGCCGGGTAATCGCTGCTAACACCTTCGGCAAGTGCCTGCTTTTCAATCGTAGTCAAGAAATAATTATTAACCGTCTGATTGTTTTGCAGCAGCGCTCCCTGTGTAGCATCGGTTATTAACTGGGCAAACTGTGTACCATTAAGCATTTTTAAGTCGCCTTCTATTTTATTAACGGCGTAGTAACTATCGTACGATGTGATGGTTTGCCCTACACGGCCACGGTTGGTGGTTATTAATATTACACCGCCCGATGCACGCGAACCGTATATAGCCGTTGCCGAAGCGCCTTTTAACACATCGACACTTTTAATATTGTTAGGGTCGATATTTTCAATTGAATTATAAAATGGCTGCCCATCCAAAACAATCAGCGGGCCATCTACCCCCGGGGCCGCGCCTATGCTGCGGTTGCCCCTTATTGTAATAACAGGCCCATTGGTACCGGTAACAACATCAAGGCCAGCCACACGGCCTTTTAACTGATCGAACACATTTGATGCGGGGATCTCTTTTAAAACCTTCGCATCAACTGTAGCTACTGTTCCGGTTACATCTTCGCGTTTTAATGTACCGTAGCCAACTACCACTACCTCGTTCAGGTTGCTGGTGCTGCTAACAAGCGTTATGGTTCCCAAGTTGGTTACGCCTTTGGTTAGTGTTTTTACAAAATCGGTGTAGCCAATAAAAGAAACGGTTACTTTACTGGTGCTTGCCGGTACGGTAAGCGCAAATTCGCCCCTGATATTAGCTGTAGCAGCGGTTGTTGTACCTGCTATTTTTACAGTGGCGCCTATAAGGGGTTCGCCCTTTTCATCTACCACTTTACCATGCAGGGTAACGGTTTGGGCAAAAAGGGTTAGGGAAATTAAATTCACTGATACAGTGACCAGGAAAAATTTCCATAAATTAATAAGTTGAAGTTTTTGCATATTAATGTTCAATTAAATAATAATAGTTTGATTTCCCCGGCAAGTCTTACTCGGAAGGGCTTTTTACATCAGTATTATAAATAATGATCTTTTAGGTTTGAATTTTTATCATATGTTTCTCAGTTTATAATTGGTATTTATTTATGGTTTATCTTATATCGTATTAATGATCGCGTTTACCTGTAGTTACACTATTTATATGATGCTACTTCAAAAAGCAATCGATTGCATAACTAAACAAATTGCTGCCTTATTGATCAATTAGTAGGGCAATAAATGTTGGATGAATTATAATTGGTTGTTAGCCAGTTTTATTAAATTGGTTTTTTAATTACTTAGCAAGGTAAAGTTCTGTTGTTTGATGAATTAGCGATGCGAATTTTCATCAAAAAGATGTCAGGAATGTTCAATTTCCTTCACAAACCACATTATTTCGTTCATTTTAAGCAGATACATCTTTTTTCATCACAAACATCCGGTTATAAAAACTCAGCCGGTTATTTTACAAATGGATCTATCAGTTTAATACTGCCATCGGCATTATGAACCAGTTCCGTAACCTTAATATTGCGTAAATGGGTTTTACCTGATAACTCGGTATCGTGATAAAAAATATGCCATTTGCCTTTTACCTCAATAATGGAATGATGAGTGGTCCACCCCTGCACAGGTTTCATAAATACACCTTTGTAGGTAAATGGCCCCATAGGACTATCGCCTATTGCATAGCACAGCAAATGTGTATCGCCGGTTGAATAAGTGAAGTAGTATTTGTTATTGAACTTATGCATCCAAGACCCTTCGAAGAAACGGCGGTTATGGTCTTTCGTTAACAATGGTTTGCCCAGGCTGTCCAGTATTACCACATCTTTTACTGTCCCGTCAAACTCTTTCATGTTGTGCTTTAGTTTAACCACCTTGCACGAAATGGCTGGTGCGTCTTCGTCCTTCCCGTCAGTTTTTGATTCATTGGCATATTTTCCGTTAACCCAGCGTTGTAACTGCCCGCCCCAAATACCTCCGAAATACATATATGTGGTGCCATCGGTATCTGTAAATACAGCCGGGTCTATGCTATAACTACCTGCTATAGGCTGTGGTTCGGCTTTAAAGGGGCCTGCGGGATCTTTTGACGTAGCCACCCCAATATGGAAGATATCTTTTTTATCCTTTACCGGAAAATACAGGTAATACGTGCCATTTTTATAGGCGGCATCGGGTGCCCAAAGCTGCCGGCCGGCCCAGGGGATATCTTTAATATCCAATCCAACCCCGTGGTCGGTAACTTTACCTCCAATGCTATCTATGGATAGGATATGATAATCGCGCATTGCAAAATGGTCGCCGTTATCATTTTCGGCAATCCCGGCATCAATATCATGCGAGGGATAAATGTATATCTTGTTATTAAAAACATGCGCAGATGGATCAGCAGTATAAATGCTTTTGATCAGCGGTTCTGTTAAAAATTTTACTTTTTTGGCGGTGTCGGCACCGACAGTTTTTTTCGCAGGCGACGCGCAGGAAACCAGGCCGGATAATGCAATGGCCAAGCCAGCCAACAGGACATAGTGCGGATTAAATTTTCTCATCGGTTATATTAGGTTAATAAATTGCCAGGTTAGCCCGCTCCCGGTATGGGCGCGGGTTAATTTTTTGATGGAAGACCAAGGTATTTCCAGTTAATATTGTCCAAATGTATTCCCGGGGAGGAAAGGACAAGGCATCATTTGTTTAAATAAACGATAAGAATGTTCAGGAGGGTAAATTATTCCGCGGATAATACCATTGACCAGCTCGCCTACATGGGCGGACTTAACAGTACGTTGCGGTTATTGTTCACTTAACAGGCTGTATTGGCCCCGTTCCGTCCGGATATGAAGACGTTCCAGCATGGCGGGCAGGTTGAAGCCCGGCCGCTGGTATTCGGTCTGCACTAATGCTTTGGCATTTTTCAGCGCCGCTTCGCTGGCCCAGGTAGCCACGGTGATGCAAATAAAATTGCCGGCCTCGTCCGTGCAGCCATAGGCCTCGTCTTTAATAAAACCCGAGAGATGTTTTATCATATTGCGGTTGATCGCCATTCTTTCCATAAATTCCCCTTTGGCACTTTGTGGCATTATAAAGCGGTCGATAAATATTTGTTCCATATGTATTAGATGTTATTTAAGCAAATGGGTGCAGGCATAACCCAGCCCCGCCATAAGCCTGGTAATTTGTTTACTGTCGATAATAGTGTGCCTTGATTCGATCCGCAGGATGCGGTCACAGTCCTCCAGGTCGAAATTGATCCGGTAATCCGGAAAATGCTGAGATAATTGCTGAACAATATGGGCAGCCACACGTACCTGCCCAACATCGGTTTTAAATATTTCAACCAGCATAATTCTATCAGTAAGCGATCTCTACCGTCGCCTGGACAGCTTCTTCGTTGTTAAGGTTATTTATTATCCAATGCGCAACATCTGCACGTGATATTTTAAGGCAATCCTTTAAAAAGCGGTTAAGAGCCGTGCGGTAATGCCCGGTTAACTTGCCATCTGTTAATTGCGGCGGGCGGACGATCATCCATCCGGTACCGCTTTTTTTCACGGTATTCTCCATCTGCTTAAGGTCGGCATACATGTGCTTAAGCAGCTTTTGAATAATATATTTAGCTACCAAACGCACATACCAGGGAATTACCGGACTAACATCCAGCGCCGACGCGGAAATACAAAAGATACGTTTAACACCATGCCGTTCCATTGACTGCAGCAGATTGGCAATCCCTTGTGAATATAGTATAGTTGGCTTATCACTGAATAGATTTCCCCCGCTGACACCCAGGGCCGAAATGACTACCTGCTGCCCCTGCAAATGATGCGCGAAAGTTTGAGGTTGTAACACATCGCCCTGTACAATAAGTAAGTTTGGATGTACAAGCGGCAACTTAGCCGGATCGCGTACCAGCGCGGTCACCATGTGACCGGCCTGTAAAGCTTGTTCAACAGCCTGACGGCCTATGCCGCCATTGGCGCCCGCAATAAATATATTCATAGCCATATTAATTGAATTTAAAAGCACTTAAAAAAATAATAAGCAGGAACAACAGCAACTGCAGCAGGTGAAAACGGCCCAGACGGCTTTTAATATGCTGTATTTCGTCTGTAAATACCAGTCCGCCGATGGCCAATGCCCGGCGTAGTTTGGTGCCTTGCCGGCGCCCGACAAGCAACCCGTTCAGGATAATCAGGACTACCAGGCCGAACTTGATGCGGAACCAAAGCTGCTCGCCAAAAACGCCTTTGGTTAAGATCATCATACCGATGCCCGACAGGACAAGTGTGGCCGCGCCAATGCCAATAAGCCCCCGAAACTTGTTCATAACTTCGAGTAAAGCTTGCGGCCGTTCGTTTTGGTTAAAAGATCTCCATAGCGATGAATAAGCCAGATAGTCAACCAGTGTGGTGCCAGCCATAAAAACTAATCCGGTTAAATGCAGCATTAATAATGCAGGAAAAAGATAAGGAATTGACATAATTAAACCATTTGGTGATAAACAATAAGCAATATTATACCATTTGGTAGTATATAACAAATAAGTTTTGTCATTTTTTTATAATTTTGCTACCAAATGGTAATAAATCAAACAGTAGAGTTAGTAAAACGCTGGGGCGCATACGAGGCGCAGCATCCGGATGCAAGTATTGAAGACTTTTGCCGCCATGAACTGGCAAAGGGCATAAAACCTGAAAATGAAAGTGTACCCGAAAGTGAGCTACGGCCCGATCTAAACGGGCAGCTGGTAATACTGCTGCGCCGGATCGGTAAGTTCCACATCGCTTATTCCAATAAAGCGCTGGAAGGCACCGGGCTTGACCAGATGGAGGAGTTTGGTATCCTGGTGACGATCTATAATCAAAAAAATCCGATAAAATCTGAAGCGATATTCAACAATATCATGGAATTATCCAGCGGCAGTAATATGCTTATCCGGATGAAGAAACGGGGGCTGGTGAGCGAATATGCAGACGAGCAGGATAAACGGGTAAAACGGTTAAAACTGACGACAAAGGGCGAGGCAACCCTACTAAAAGCTAAAGACCTGGTGCTAAAGGTAGCGCGTATGATGGTAAATGAGCTTACTGATGAGGACAAGCGCCTGTGCATTCAATTGCTGCGCCCTATTGATAAACGGTTTACCGGCCTGTTTCTGAAACAAAAGAACAAACCTTTCGAGGATATCTATCACGAAAACATCGGCCAACGCTAAACCGTTAACCGTGTTTTATGATAGGGCCCGTCACCCTTTATCCTCCTGTAAAAACGCTTTAACAAACTGGTCGTCGTTAAGGTGCGGGTAGTTTTCGTAAACCCGGTCTATCTCTTCCATTTGCCCTGGCGACAAGGCTTCGTGGTCGCTTAAACACCATATGCCCTCTAATAAGCCCTGTCGTCTTAAAATCTCATGGATACCGCTTATACAGCCTGTAAATTGATGCTGAGGGTCAAATGCGGCGGCATTCACATCGGTAACGGCAATGCCATCGGTTAACAGTGCCTGTAAATTGCTGCCCGCTTTCCGGTGTTCTTTAATTTTTGCTAATAATTCCACAGCTCTATGCGTCCAGAATGCCCAATGGCCTAATAGACCGCCATTAAAATGTCGCGATACGGTTTTATCGCCAACTTTAAAAGTATAAGTAGTTAAAAGATCGGGGATAATATTATCATCGTTGCCTGTATACAGGGCAATATCCTGGCTGCGGCCCGAAGTGCATACCGCCCGCACCACGTCTATGGTCTGATAGCGGTTAAAGGCGGCTATTTTAATAGCCTGTACATTTGGCACCTCAGCAAATGCCTTCCAAAACTCGTAGCTTAATAACCTGCCGCCAACGGCTGGCTGTAAATAAAAGCCAAAAACCGGGATGATCTCAGCTACAGTTCTCACATGTTCAATAATAGCATCTTCTGTATGGTTTTTAAACGCGCTAAGGCTTAATAACCCAATATCATAACCATACTTTACTGCAATTTCAGCTTCTTTAACAGCTTGCTGCGTTGAGCCGCAAATGCCGGCTACCTTTATAAAAGGCCTGTCCAAATTTGCCCGGTTAATTTCATCGGCCGCAAGGCTTAGCACTTTTTCAAAAAGATTGTATTGCGGGTCGCGAATCTCAAACTGCGTGGTATGCACAGCTACGGCAACGCCACCCGCGCCGCTTGCCATGTAATACCGCGTCAACCTGCGCTGACGGAACTCATCTAACTGGCGGTGACTGTTCAGCACTAACGGATGGGCCGGTATTACCGCCCCATCCATCAATAATTGCTTTAATTTAGGGTTTAAAGTCTTCATTAGTATTTACCCTCCCTTTCCTGAAAGTGTGTCGGCTTTTTATTTACTTTGCCGCCATTAAGCAACCAGTGGGCAAGTAATGCTATCATTTGCTTTACCGATGTTTTTGGATACCCGAATAACCGGCTGCATTCCGCAGCATTGCTAAGTAATGCTGTGTGCTGGGGCTGGTTTACAAATGTTGGCTTTTTGTTAAACAGATGGCCAAATTCCTTAGCTACCCATTCAACCGACAGGGTTTCGGGCCCGGTAACGTTAAGCAGTTTTGGCGGAGAACTGCAATGCTGGAAGGCGCGCAATGCAACCTCGTTAGCATCGCCCTGCCATATCACGTTTACATTGGCCGTGGCCAGGTCAATAGGCCGTTCTTCTAAAACAGATTTGGCTATTTCCAGCAGTACGCCATATTTAAAATCGATAGCGTAATTAAGTCGATAAATAAGTACAGGTGTTTGATACTGCTTAGAAAAATGCTCGAACATGCGTTCGCGCCCCAGGCACGATTGGCCGTACTCCCCAACTGGTGCCGGTAGTTGCTCTTCAGAACAACCGCCCGAGCTGATGGGTGAATAAGGATAGATATTCCCCGTAGAAAAAGCAACAATACGCGAATGCCTGAATTTCTGCGCTACGCGCCCGGGTAAATATGCATTCATAGCCCAGGTGTACGATTCATTCCCGGTAGTCCCGAATTTGGTACCGGCCATATACATTACATTAGGCACCTCAGGCAGGCTTTCCAGGAAGCGCTCATCCAGCAGATCGCCCGAAATAGCTTCCATGCCTGCATCCGTCAGTTCCTTCAGCAGTTCAGTATCCGAAAAACGGGATACCCCTATTACTTTCTTTTTTACCCCCGCGGCGTTTATAGCGTTTAAGGCAAGTTTAATAAGGTCGGGCCCCATTTTACCGCCGGCGCCTAAAACAATAATATCGCCATCAAGTTGGGCAATATCGTTAACTAAGGCTGCTGAAGGCTTAAGCATTTCCTGTTCAAGGGCTTCCAATGAAACATTCATCATACGGTTGTAATTAATATAATGGTCTTTTTAAATCAATTCAAAAATATTGGTGATAGCCAGCGCTACAATAATTAAGATACCTAAAGCGCCGGATACCTTTTGCCAGGTTTTATTTACCAGCGGCCCCATTATTTGGCTATCATTAGCAATTAAATACATGGCTATGCCAATAAATGGCACCAGGAATATGGTTACACTTTGGGTAAATACGATCAGTTCAAGCGGAAGGCTACCAAATATAACCGCCACCAAACAGCCAATTACCATAACCGTAGCTATTAGTAGTTTAACATATTTTGAATTCAGATCTTTACCGTAACCAAGCGCATCGGCAAACAGGGTACCACCTACTGTAGCATTACCCAACAAGGCCGAAAACGATCCGCCAAACAAGCCCATTAAAAACAGTATGGCTGCATGCCTCCCAAATAATGGTTCTAAAGATTTGGCCATATCCGAAGCGCTTTTAACCGCAATACCCATAGGATGCAGTACCGATGCAGCACAGATAACAATAATGGCAGCCATAATACCCAATATTAATATCCCGGTAAAACTGCCCGAGCCTGAACCACTTTTTACCTTGCCCGCCTTAAGCCTGTATTGAATAAGATAAGCCTGGTAAAAAGCGGCTACTATAGAAAATGTTGAGGCCACAAACGCAATAATGAGCTTGCTTGAACCGGCTGGTACTGAAGGGATAAACCCTTTGGCAATAGCAACCGGATGGGGCTGTAAAATAAACATGGTGGTTAAAAAGGCCACCAGCATAAGGGTGACAAGCGATATCATTACCTTTTCAAGCACCTTATAAAAACTTTGGAAGAACAACAGGCTGATACCAATGATGGTAAACAATACGATCCATGGAGTAGTTGGCGTGTGGGTTAGTTCGCCAAGCGCTATGCCGATACCGATTGAATTACCCGCCTGGAAACAAGCAGTGACTAAAAAAATGCCGAACCCAACCAAAAAGCCAGGTACTTTTCCCCATTTCTGGCTGATAAGGCTTAACAGCGATTCCTGCTTTGCCGTGCCAATACGGGCGGCCATGGCCGTAAAAACAACCATGAAAAAAATGGCGACCACAATCAACCACAACATATCAAACCCATAGGCCGCGCCAAGCTTAGTGGCGATGGTCATTTTACTGGGGCCAAAAACCAGTGCCGCGGTAATAATTCCGGGACCTAACGTCCTGATCCAGTTTTTAAATTTTTCCATTTTACAATGTTGTTAAATTGTGATATCATCGCCACAGTTTTTTAAATCATCGCGCTGCTTAATTTGTCTAGAAACAGTATGGCATTTGGATGTTCCCTTAATATGGTTGACGGATATTTTTCTATTATTTGCTGTTTCAAGGTATTGCTAACCGCTTCAGCCTTTCGTTCGCCCGGCACAAAACAATAAATATATTTGGCGCTCATTAAAGCAGGTATGGTTAGTGTAAGTGCGTTTTCAGGCACATCGGCAAAATCTGCAAAACAATCGTCATTCACCTGTTGCTGGCGGCACGCATCATCCAGCGCTACAACTTTTACTTTCATGGGGTCATTAAAATCGGCAACGGGCGGATCATTGAATGCCAGGTGTCCGTTCTCGCCAATACCCATACATACTATATCGGTTGGGTTGGCTTCAAGTAATTGTGTATATCTTAAACATTCCTGCTCCTTATCGTCCGCGTTTCCGTTCAGGTAATTTACCGTATGGAAGGGAACCTTGCCAAACAAGCTGTTTTTCAAAAAAGCGCCGAACGATTCCGGCGCATCAGCGGGCAGGCCAATATATTCGTCCATGTGGAACGCGTTAATTTTAGACCATGCTATATCGTGCGTAATTAAACTTGCCAAAAACCTGCTTTGAGAAGGTGCGGCTGCAAAAATGATATTTACAAAAGGTTGTGTTTTTAGTAATAAACGTATTTGTTCGGCCACCAGTGCAGCACCAGCCTTGCCCATTTCATCATTGCTTTCAAAAATTTTAATATTCAGGCTATCGGCCTGCAAACCTTTTAGTACTGTAGACATATATGTTATTTAGTATGCGCTGTGTTAAATTGCGTGCAGCAGGTAATTAATACGCCGGGGGATCTTGACATTACATTAAATGTTCAGAAAACATAATCCCGGTTTGTAAAAAGTAATCATTTAAGCTGAAAAAACGCTATCGTTTACGTACACGAAGATAATTATATTATTTAATTCTACAATTTTTAACCAAGATAAAATTGCAAAATCCAGTTTTTTGCTTTGCTAAGACTATCTGTAAATAAAAAATATAATACTTGTAGTTGACGTTATGGTTTTAGTCGGTTTGCCACAAACCAATCTTCGTTACAAAGTGCAAAAAAAGAGGGAGGACCGCCCGGTACCTCCCTCACCTTAAACAATTATATAAAGAACAAAACTTAAAGTTTAACATTAATCATCTGGAGGTCGGTTGGTACGCCTCCATTCTTTTTGCTTACGTCGGCTGCTTCCATAAAGGCAAGCATTTCCAGTGTCACTTCAGGTTTTACCGGGACTTCGCCTGTACGGAAATATTTTACAATTTCTATCAGCAGGTCTTCATATCCGGCATACGGCGCTATACTTTCAATACCATTTTCACAAAACGCGGTGCCGCCGTAATTAGGTTTACCCGACCTTAGGCCGCGGAACACCCCTACCCGGTTATCGGCCCAGGTACCCACCACAACCTCAGTATCCGCAACCGATGTGCGGGTTACGCTTTTACAGCCCGCACCCATTAGCGTATACAATATCTCAACCCCGTGAATGCCGTACCAAAAAAGATCGGGGTGTGTTTTTTCCAGGTGTGCCGGGCTATAGGTATCGGCGCCTAATACTTTACCCAGTTTGCCATTGGCCAAAGCCTGCACTTGCGGTGCAAACCGTAATGATGATGACGAAAAAACCGGGATATTATATTTCTTCGCCGCTTTAAATATCTCAATACCGCCTTCCAGCGAGTTTGATATGGGTTTATCAACAAACACTCTTTTACCGGCCTTTAAAACAGGTATTAGTTGTTTTAAATGCACACGGCCGTCGTTGCTTTCCAACAGCACCACATCTACCTTCTTCAAAAGATCGTCAATGGAATCCACCAGTTCAATCCCCATGCCTTTTATTTCGGCTATAAACTGGGGTTTTCTGCTTAGGCCGTAGGCAATATCTTTAGTGCCTTCGGGGAAAGCCGCCACCACTTTAAAGCCGGCAAGTTCGGGCCTGACGTTGGGTGCATTCAATGATTTTGCAAACGCCACCACATGCGATGTATCCAACCCGATGATCCCTACCCTACCGCTTTCCAGGTAGCCCGAAGTACCGGGGGCCGCCGAAGTATCATATAAACTGGTCAGCTGTTTTCCAAAAACATTCATCGACAGACCGGCGCCCATGGTAGCCAATGCCCCTGTTTGTATAAACTTTCTCCGATTGTATAAATGTGATGACATAATTATCTATAATTATTTATTATTATCTAAAATTATTCGATTGCTTGATTTTATATGCTGCCGGACTAACACCAACGGCTTTTAAAGCCTGTATTGTTCCATTCATAATTTTACGCTCGATACCCGTTTTAAAAGGGCCCATCATGCCGTAATAGATCAGGTTATCATTTGCCTCGTAACCGCCCTCTTTCAGTATCCTTTCTGACGGGATATAGCACATTACTTCATTACTGTATCCTGCTACAAAAAGGTCTTTCCCTTTAAATTGTTCCTTAATTTTCAGGGAGTAATCAACCACTGTTTCACCAGCTAAAGCAATCATATAGAAACTGTTACCAAAATTAATAGCTTGTATTGGGTAGGTGTAGTGCTTTGTATCCCACCCCCTGTTATAAGCTTCCAATACCAGCTTCGCCCGCCGCTGAACATATACACTGCCTGTTTCGATATCCTTTTCATAGTCATCAACACTACGGGGCTGAAACTCCAATTGTGTGGTTAACCATGAACTTTGAATATAAGGAGCTATGGGCCTCATTTTTCCGTTCACCACTGTGGCCACTGCTTTGGCCAAACTATCGCCATGCTGCTGCGCTAACGCAATTGTACCGCGCGGCGCCGGATTCTGATCACCTGCACAACCAAGAATAAACATCGCGATAGCATCGGGGTATCTTTTCTCCAGGTTAATTTGTGCAAAACCGGCATAATCGCCATTCAGCAAAGTGTTATCGCCCTGAATAGTAGTATTATGGCAAGCGTACCCAAACAATATCCCCTTTACAGTACCATCGGGTGCGGTAACCTTAATAACCGGCACATCATGATCGGTAACGCCTTCCTTGTTTACACCGCTTGCAACACCTGTTTTAGTAATTACACGTCTGTTGAAGGCAAAATTTGCCTGGCCATGTCCAACGGAAAGCTGCATGGGCCCAACGTTTTTAATCGCTTCTAAAACCACTTCCACCAGTTTATCGGTGAGGGTGCGCTGGTAAAGCGAAACCTTACGCTGATCTTCCACGCTGTAGTCAGCTATCATGCTTAAGCCAGGCCACACCATTGGCCCCGAGTGTGTATGCGATGAATTGAACATGATCTCTTTGCGCTGGATCCCTATTTTTTCATAGAGGGTATTCGCTACCTTTTCGCTAACCTGATGAGGCAGGCCTAATAAATCGGTGCTCACAATGATCATCCGGTGGCCTGATGCATCCTCAATTACCATGGCTTTTGCCCACAATGGATGGAGTATACCCGTTGCCGGTGTTGTACGGGCAGCAAAGCCGGTCATCCATACAGGCACATCGGGCGTAATGTTAGTTTTAGCCAGGCCAATTTTAAATCCCGCAGCATATAGTATACTTTGCATGCATATAAAAAAAGGAAGCAGTAAGTAAATTTTCCTCATATAATTGGCTGGCCGAATAAACGGTAAAATATCACCGTTAACGTACCCGAAAGTATTTATTATTAATTTTACTTCCAAATTTATTTGATAATTTCTTTAACAAGATATTATTTGAATAAGGATATTAACTGTAATAATTACCAATAGTATATTTACAATATTGGGTTCTTAAAGCGGATGAGATCGGTGCGGGTATTATCATCTTCGGCTGTAACGCGCGCGAGGGTGTAAATATAACCATCGTAACCTACCGCTATGGAATTAACATATACCGGCCGCTGCCCGTCTCCATAAAATATCGGGCCATGATCCTGGTATTTAGCTGATGGGATGTGATAAGTAATCAGATGCAAGTTCTCCAGTCCCCTGGCAGCGCCTTTCGCAATCTCGTCCGTTTCTTTTACCCTTTTACCATCAGTATATATAGGGCCGCCGGTTAAATAGTATATGGTTTCTTTATCCGGGCCTAACTGAAAGCCTAAATAACCGTAGCTAAACTGATCGAACATACCGCTGGCTTTAGAAGGCAACGATGTAATCCGTTCAACAATTTCTACTTTCTTTTTATCCGGATCGAAACGGAACAAATAGCCCGAATTACCATGTACGCCATAGGCAACCTGGTCTTTTTCATACCAAAATATTTTCCGCCAATTGTAGCCCATACTGCCCGGCCTGGAATAGTCGTATTTACCAAAATAGTCCAGCTTCAAATCAACATCGTTTACTAAACCTATATTTCCGGCAACCGGGTTGTAGGCATATATATTCCCATCAGCAGTTGAAAAATAACAGGTGCCATCCCTTGGATCGACAAATAAAGAGCGGCAAAGCGACCTGAAATCCGTACCCGGCATCCCGGCTTCACCTTCGCAGGATGTTTTACCCAGATTTTTTAATACTCGCCGGTCAACATCATAGTGTAAAAAATAGCCCCGCGGCCAGGAGATACCGTAAATCTGTCCGCGCTTTACATCCATATTCATGGATACAAAACCTTCCCCATAAGGGGCAATAGCTAAATCCTCAAATGTCCTTGTTTTTAGATCGAACGAGACAATATGTCCACCCAGGTATAACCGGAAACCTTCCCGCGCGGTTACCGGCATGCGTTCCATACCATCAATAAGCTCATAATACCCTACATGGGTCGAAAAAAACAGCTTGCCATTCATCTCATAAAACCTAACATGGCTTTTCCCCTGCGATATGGCGTTCATTTGCCCTTCACCGCAAATTTCAGTAAGGTCTCCCAGATATTCTATCTCTCCAGAGGCCGTGTGGTAGCAGTATACTTTACCACCGACGTCTATTTTATCAGATGATAAAACATAATAAATGTTTCCATCCGATGCTGTTGATATGGCATTGTAGGTATCATGGGCCTTAGTAAAACCTGAATTAAATGCCTGGGCAATGATTGATTCCTTATCTCCTGCTAATGGGTTTAATTCATTTATGCGTATAGCCTGTTGGGCAGCTTCCATATTGATAATGAGTTGTAGCTTTATTTTAATCTTACCCGATAGATTTATTGATATACAGGCTAATCATACACCTATTTAGTTTTTTGTGCCACTGCATACAGTTTTACATCGGCCAGATCAATTGTTACCGTGTCATAGCTGTTTTGATGTCCGGCCATATGAACCCGCCTTTGCGCCTGCCCAAGTTCCGGACTCATAACCGATAATTTGGGTAAACTTATCCTTGTAGTATCTACCTCAAAAGTCAATTCATTATCTGTAATTTTTGAAGCAATATCTTTCAGTACCGCCGTACCCGAGTTGTCTTTAAGAACAGGATGCGCTATGGGCGTAAGCGCGGTATTCATTAAATGTATCGCCGGCCCATCGTTATAAATCCTTATCCGGGCAACCCAGCGGTTATCGCCTTTCACCTGTTTCAATACAGGCTTAAATTTACCCGATGAAATTAATTGTGGCAGTGATTGGGCGCCATCCAGCACCATTAAATGTTTGTATTTTTCTTTTAAAAGCGTTGCCGATAACGGTATATCCCTCTTAAACCCTTTTTCATTATGCGTGCCAAATGGTAATGTAAGCCAGGCAGTGCCACCCTTAGCCAAATAACCCTTAATTGCTTTAAATTGCCGGTCGGATACGCAGCCTACACTATCAATAATCAGTGGCGTTGTTTCTTTAGTCAAAGCATCTCCATTACCTAATTCTTCTGAGCGTACAAACCTGTACCCCACATTATTTTTAAGCAACTGTACCGACCATGCCTTCACTTTATCCCAATGCTCTGCCCCGTCTTTAGTATGCCAGCCATTATCCCTGCAATACCGGTTGCTTACCAACCTGGCTTCTACCAGGTCTTTGGCGCCAATAATGTTCAGGTCGCTGTTGTGTACTTCCCATAGGTTCGACGGACTTATCACATCCTCCTGCTCCATCGCATCAGCCGGGTCTTCTTCAAGTCTTTGGTTAAGCGTGCTGCTCCAGTTGCCCACCCCCCAAAAACGACTTAAGCACCAGCCCAGATAACCGCCTTTTTCATATATAGTATAGCTTAAGGCCATAGCCGGTGCGTTTCCGCGTTTTTGGGCAATATCTTTTTGATGCAAAGCCTCCGCGTCCATACCCATCCAGTCTACACTTTTTACGTTGAAGCCAACGTTTTCCAGCATAAAAAAATCGAGACTGCCGGCCATTTTTTCCAGGTCCAGCGATATAACGTTCAAACTCATAGGGCCTGTGCTTGAACAGCATGACATCAGCGGTTTATCGCCTATCACGCCTTTTATCATTTTTACATGGTCAACTATACCATCGGTCTTCATCCGCAGCCAATCCCTGAAAACAGGATTTTCGTAATTCCCCCACTTTGCCATAGGTTTGGTGGTATCGCCCCAAAAATCCTTTTGTCCAAATGGAGGTATTTCACTTCCATAATCCCTTTTGAAACGTTCGCGGCAATACTTACAGCCACAGGTGGTTAGCCCGGCATAAGTACACATATCATCTACCTCTATCCCATCAAACGGCACCTCTTTTGCCAGGCGTATCAGGTACTTTCGGTGCATATCTAAAAAGTTGGGGTTGTTGTGGCAAAACGTTTCCATCTGGTATTGTTTTGAATATCCGCGGCCGCCATCAATTAAATCAACTTCACAAATGTCCTTAAAAAAATACCCTTCGTATTGTGCAAATTGGGCGGCAATAGGATCAGGAAACAACAGCACATGATGACGCTGGCCTTTATGTAGCTTTTTAAACTCTGCTTCACCCCGTGGCCGTTCCACATGGTTGCACGAATAATGATCCATAAACTTGATATCGTATTTATGCAATTCCTCGCATACATTGGCATAATAACCATGTAACTGACCAAAGTAATTTGAAAAATCAAAACGGATATGGAACCCGAAATTAATAGCTGTATCAATTTTGGCTTTTGCGAAATTTTCGGCACGGCGTTTTATCTTATCAACAATCTTTTTCTGCGACCATTGCAAGTCCTCGATGGTGCACCACCAACTTGCAGCACGGCGTGGGATAAAATATGGTGTTATACCGCTTATGAGCATATCCGGTACCTGGTGATTATGAGGTATAGCAGCATATAACGAAGGAAAACTATTTGCCACTCCTAAGCCTGCACCCGAAATAGCTGCCATTTTAAGAAAATCTCTGCGGTTTTTATTAAAGTTCATTTGATTAAGCTTATTGTATTTAAAGATGCAACATGGCCCATGCCTATTACTTGTATTAAACAGGTTGTGAAAACCAAATATAAAAATATATCTTTACGTGTACGTACACAATAATATAAAAAATCGAAATTTTATCCATATAATATCATCAAACCAAACCAGTGATTATGTTAACTAAAGTTCGTTTAAAACGGGGAATAAGAGTAATCCGGCCTATATTTCGTGTTGCAATAATGTTATTGATGGTTGGCTTACTCACCCTCCCGGCTTATGCCACCCGGATATATGGTGGGTATTATACTGCAGCACGCATTGCCAACCTGCGCAACAATTGCAATACTTATGAATGGGCAAAGCAACAAAGGACTACAGTTATAGCACGTGCAAAAGCATGGGTCGCAAAAAGTGATGACGAACTTTGGGCTATCGTTCCGGGTCAGGATCTGCCACGCTGTATCGACGTTACATTCGACAGGCTGACAACGGGCCCAAAATTTCTTGGTTGTTTAAACTGCGGAAAAAAGGTCCTTAAATACGGCACTTATCCATACGAACCTGATTTTATTAACAAACCGTGGAAACTTTCCTGTCCGGCATGCGGGGCAATATTCCCCACCAACGATTTTGGTAAGTACTACCAAAGCGGTATAAATAAAGCCGGCGTGTTCGATCCGGCTAAGGCAGACAAGAAATTGCTATATAACACCACCCACCCCGATCCTAAAGATCCATTGTATAAATATGGTGTAGATGATGGATATGGCTACATTGATAAAAACGGGCGATCGTATAGGTACATTGGCTATTATACCTGGAAATACTGGGATAACATACGCAATGGGTTATCGTATTTAGCCGATGCTTTTTTATATACGGGCGATCAGCAATACGCCCATAAAGCAGCTATATTACTTGATAGGATCGCTGATGTATATCCTACAATGGATTGGAAGCCCTACGCCGACCGCGGCTGGTTCCACTCGGATAAAGGCACCGGCAAAGGGAAGATACAAGGCTCTATATGGGAAAACGGGACCGCTCAGCGTTTTGCCGACGACTATGATAAAATCATTAGCGGTACGGTAAACGATGACGCATTGTATGCTTTCCTGAAGAAAAAATCGGAAACCTATGTATTACCCACAACCAAGGGCAATAGAGACCTGTTTGTTAAAAATATAGATGATAATATATTACGTTGTGCATTCAAGGCGGTAGTTTCCGGGCAGATATTCGGGAATGAAGGGATGCAGCAATTAACCGCGGCCAAATGTGCAGTAGCTTTAAATACTAACCCCGAAACAACGCAATGGCTGGATTGGATATTTTCACCAACCGGAGGCGCTATCCCAAAAACAATTATTAACCAGTTTGACCACGATGGCAGTACTAATGAAGGTGCGCCGAATTATTCGGTATTTTTAGGCATCGAGATCACTAACATTGCCTCTCTGCTTGATGATTACCCTGCATATACCAAGCACAATTTTTTTAAAGAGTTTCCGCAATTAAGCGCCACATTTACCCTGGCTTACCGCTGGGCAGCCCTGGGTATTGCCATACCAAATATTGGCGATAGCGGCGCCACAGGCCTTGTTAGTATGCATGAAGTGAATGTTCAATTTATGGCCAAGGGGTTTCGTTATACTAACGATCCTGATATTGCGATAGCTGCTTACAGAGCCAATAAAAATTCGGCAGCTGGGCTTGGGCGCGATATTTTTTCAAAAGACCCTGATTCGTTAAGCCGTATAATAAAACAAATTGCCGGCAAGGCCGGCCCGCGGCCCATAGGTGGTTACTTGATGAGCGGGTTCGGCCTTGCCCTGCTCGAGGATAGCAATGGGGCATCGGGCATTGCTTTGGCCAATAATTACGGCCGCACCATAAAGCATGCACACCCCGATATGTTAAACTTTGATATTTTCGCATTCGGGCACTGGCTTACGCCCGATTTTGGATACCCTGAATTTGCTACAGATTGGCCTAACAACACCGAATGGAGCGGTAGTACATTATCGCATAACACAGTTTTTGTAGATAAGCATCCTCAAAAAGAAATCTGGAGCGGGCATACGCAACTCTTTAAACAATTAAAAGGGTTTGGGGTATTTGAAATAGATGGCAAAAAGGCATATCCTGAAATAAAAGAATACCGGCGTACCATGCTGTTAATTGGCGGCAATAATGATAAAAATGCGTATGTGGTAGATATTTTTCACGTAGAAGGGGGTAAGGATCATGTTTACAGCTTACATGGGCCGCCGGGAGCAGTAGCAACTACCGGACTAAACTTAATAGTTCAGCCATCGGGGACTTACGCCGGTGAAAATATTCCTAAAGGTGCGCTTGCTAAAACCGACTTCCCGATAGGGTACTCATATTTATATAATGTCAAAAGAGATCCGCATCCCCCGGCGCAGTTTATTTTAGACTGGAAAGCCAATGCAGGTTATCGTGGTTTAACCGCGCAGGATGATGTGCATCTGCGTATGTATGCATTAAACCAATGCAACGATGTAGCTTTGGCTGATGGTGACCCGCCGCAAAATAAGGCAGGCAACCCTGAAAACCTTGGCTTTGTACTAATGCACCGTAGCGGCAATGAATTGAACAGCACATTTGTTTCGGTAATTGAGCCTTATGAACACAGTCCCTTTATTAAATCGGTAAAACGTCTGGATGATGGCAAGGGCAGCGACATAAGTATACAGGTAGAGAAAACAGACGGAAGCATGGATTATGTGTTGTACAATTCTTCCTCACAAAAAATAACACGTTTAAAAAACGGCATGAATATGACCGGAACTGTTGGCTATATCAATACCCTTAACGGTAAACCGCAAAGAGGCGTTTTAGTTGACGGCACTTCACTTAATTATGGGAAAATGCACCTGCACCAGAAAAAAGAAATTACTGGAAAGATCATAAAAATGAATAAGGAAACATCGGGCGGTGGATGGATTTGGGTGGATGCTAAATTACCGGTAGACGGCACTTTAAACGGGCAGCAAATTATAGTTGATACGGAATATGACCGGGATGCAGCTTATACTATCCGCAGCGCAGCGCGCGACGGCAATCTTACTAAAATATATTGCGGCCCCATTTGCTTTGTACGCGGGCAAAAAGGCAATAAGTATTTGTACGATTTTGATGAAGGCGCAGTATTCAAAATCCCATTGCATGCGGCGTGGGACAAGTAAAGATAGCATTATAACAAAAATGCCCTCCAGTGCTTTTACCCTGGAGGGCTGAATAATAACTATAAAGAACGACTGGTTAAAGTACTATTGGAAATATGCTTTAAGCTGATACTGGTAACCTATGCTTCCTGCCTGGTCCTGCTCTTCTATCCCTACCATACCTCTCATATTTCCGTTATCATCAATAATTTGCATCATGGCATAAGGGTGGAGATTACCAGTATACGCGGGGAACGCTGTTTCAGTAGGT